>JAFEFJ010000018.1 GCA_018240635.1 Pseudomonadota bacterium
CCAATACGTGACGGCTAATTGGTTTCATTGCGGAATTTCCTCGCCGCCGCCGCCGCAGCCGGCGCTAGAGTCGCGCCGCTGCCGCGCTCCGATCAGCAGCGTCCCCGCGAACCTGACCGACAACGACATCCACAACGTCATCCAATCGGCGATCAACAACGGCGCGATCCCGGCCTTGGCATCGTCATGTGCGAGCCGTCCGGCGACAACGCCTTCGGCTATCATTTCGATTTCGCCACCGCCGCCGGCAACCCGTTCTACTACGCGGTCATCCCCGCCCTCACCGACGCCTGCCTGACGAATTCCTGCTCCAGCGATGCGTTCTGCTCGCTGCACCTGTCGCAGACGCAGGAGCAGCGGCGCACCCAGGTCACCAGCCACGAATTCGCCGAGATGTGCACCGACCCGAAGTTCCAGACCGGCTGGTGGGGTCCGGAAAGCGACGAGAACGGCGACATCTGCAACGGCGAGGCCGACACCATCACGGTCGGCGCGAATGTCTGGGACGTGCAGCGCCAGTACAGCAAATATGACGACACGAACTCCAACGGCGCGACGTTCTGCGTGGTGGAGGCGCCGAATCCGATACCCAAGCTCAGCCCAGGGCCGTCCGGTCTCACCGCGGCGATGACCTCGGCGCAGCGCATGGGGACCTATCTCGGCTTCCTGCCGCTGCCGGCCGCGCATTTCGATGCGCGGCGCGAGCAGGTGTCGTTCGACGAGGACCGGCTGGAACGCTACGTGAGGAAGCTGTTCTATCCGCTCGGCCACGAGAACGTGTTTTCGGACCTGCCGGGCGTCCTCCGGGCGGTCGCCGACGTTCTCGAAAAACAGTAGCCGGCCCTGCCGGACGATGTTCGTCTCGAGGTGAGCCGCAGTTCGGGCCCGGTCTGACCTCCGGTCCAGAGCGCTCGCCGGGTTGAAGGCCAGACCGGCCCGACGCCGCCTGCAAGCGCGCCGGCGGTGCGCCACCTCGAGATGCGCCACGTTGAGACAGGCCGACGCCTGACATAACCTTTTCCGCGCCGCCTCCGAACACACCTTAATCGATGGCGCGTCCGCCGCCGTCCGGCACGGTTCGGGAAAGGGTCACACATGAAACGTCGCGCACTCCTCGCCGCCACGCTCGGCGCCGGCATCCTCGCCGGCGCCGCCGGCAGCACCCGCGCGGCCACCGAAAAGCCGTTCACCCAGGCCACCTTCGCCGCCGCGCAGAAGGCGGGCAAGCCGATCCTCGTGCATGTCTGGGCAAGCTGGTGCCCCACCTGCAAGGCGCAGGCCCCCACCCTCGCCGCCATCGAGGCCGATCCGGCCAACAAGGACCTGCTCGTGCTGAAGGTGAACTTCGACGACCAGAAGGACGTGGTGAACGCCTTCGGCGTGCGGATGCAAAGCACGCTGATCGCCTTCCGCGGCACGAAGGAGGAAGGGCGCTCCACCGGAGACACCGACCCTGGCTCGATCAAGGCGCTGGTCGCCAAGGCGGTGCAGTGACGTGACCCTCTCCGCCGCCAGCGCAGGCTTCGGCTTCCTCGCGGGGGTGCTGTCGATCCTCTCGCCCTGCGTGCTGCCGCTGCTGCCGCTGGTGCTGGGACCGGCGGCCTCGGCGGGGCGCTTCGGCCTGCCCGCGCTGGCGGCGGGGCTGGTGCTGTCCTTCGTCACGGTCGGGCTGTTCGTCGCCACCATCGGCTTTTCGATCGGGCTCGACGGCGATTTCTTCCGCCTCGCCGCCGCGGTGCTGCTGGCCGGGCTCGGCATCGTGCTGCTCAGCGCATCGCTGCAGAACCGCTTCGCGGTCGCCGCGGGCGGGGTGTCGGATGCCGGCAACCGCTGGATCGCCCGCATCTCGCCGCAGGGAAGCGGCGGGCAGTTCGTGCTCGGCCTGCTGCTCGGCACGGTCTGGAGCCCCTGCGTCGGCCCGACGCTGGGCGCCGCCTCGCTGCTCGCCGCGCAGGGCCGCAGCCTGGGCGCCGTCGCCGCCGTGATGGCCGCCTTCGGCCTCGGCGCGGCGTTGCCCCTGCTGCTGCTCGGCTCCCTCTCGCGGGAAGCGATGCGGCGCTGGCGCGGCACGCTGACGGACGCGGGCAAGGGCGGCAAGCGCATGCTGGGCGTCGCGGCGCTGGCGGTGGGGCTGCTGATCCTGACCGGGCTCGACCACCGGCTGGAGGCCTTCGCGCTCGACCGCGCGCCGGACTGGCTCGTCGCCCTCACCGCCCGGTTCTGACCAACCAGCCGCAGGAGCAGGCGGTTCCCCCCCGCCCCCCTTCCCGCCGCCGCCGCGCCCGCGCCGTTGCGGGCGACCGATCCGGCCGAATGGTCGGCGTCGCGCCGGCGCCGTAGGTCGCGACGGTTTTTATTGCCTCTCCCGGCCCGCACCCGCTTACACTGCCGGCGGCTCACACCCACGGAGGATGGACATGAAGCACCTGCTCTTGGCTCTCGCCGTGATCTGCGGCATCGCGGGGGGCACGCTCGCCCTCGCCGGCCTCACCGCGGCGCCCGCCGCCGCCTGCGGCGACAAGAACACCACCTGACCGCCGCCCCGCCGCCCCGTCATGGCCCGCACGCGGGCCATGACGCGACGCGGCAGGCTGCCCGCCGGGCTATTGCTTGCCCGGACTGATCGGCAGCGCCATCCAGAGCAGCTCGCCCTTGTTGTTCACCAGGAACGGCACGTGATCGGCCGCGGCCTCGCGCCGGTCGCTGACAAGCTGCTTGATCTGGTCCGGCGTCGAGACCGGCTTGCCGGACACGCTCACCACCACCATGCCGGCGCGGACCGAATGGTTGTCGGCGACGCTGAACGGCTCGACATGCGTGATGATCACGCCCTTCACGTCGGGGCCGACCTTCCACTGCTTGCGGAGCGCCTCGGTCAGCGGCTCCATCGTCAGGCCCAGATGCGGCGCGTGGATCGCCTTCTGCACCTCGGCGTCGTGGATCACCGGCGGCAGGCCGCTCAGCAGGTCGGTGGACTGCCACGCCACCACCGGGACGGCCACCAGGATGCCCTTGCCGTCGCGCCAGATGTTCAGATGCGCGAGGTCGCCCGGCGGCGTCGTCGCGATGGCGCGGCCCAGCGCGCGGGCGTCGCTGACCGGCTGGTTGTCCACCGCCTGCACGATATCGCCCGACTTGATCCCGGCCTTCGCGGCGGGGCTGCCGGGCGGCACCGAAACCACGATCGCCCCGGTGGGCAGCGGCAGGCCGAACGCCTGCGCGATCTCGTCGCTCACACTCTGCGTCTGCCAGTCGATCCAGCCCGCCCGCACTTCGCCGTGCGAGCGGAGCTGGCGGATGATCCAGGCCAGGTTGTTCGACGGGATCGAGAAGCCGAGCCCGACCGAGCCATTGCCCCCACCGGGCGCGAAGAAGGCGGTGTTCACGCCGATCAGCTCGCCATGCCGGTCGAACAGCGGGCCGCCCGAATTGCCGTGGTTGAGCGAGGCGTCGATCTGGATGAAGTCGTCGAACGGGCTTTCCGCCAGGTTGCGGTTCAGCGCGCTGACGATACCCGCCGTGACCGTGCCGCCGAGCCCGAGCGGATTGCCGATCGCGATCACCGGATCGCCCGGCCGCAGCTTGCTGCTGTCGCCGAAGCGAACCGTCGGCAGCGGCTTGGACGCATAGACCTTCAGCAGCGCCAGATCGATCGCGTTCGATTTCGCGACCAGTTGCGCGCGGAGCTGCCGGCCGTCCTCCATCACCACGATGATGTCGTAGGCGCCTTCGATCACGTGGCGGTTGGTGACGATGTAGCCGCGCGGATCGATGATGAAGCCCGATCCCTGCTCGGACTTGTTGGCGATCTCCGTCCCGCCGTTGCTGGTCTGCTGCTCCTGCGGCAGGCGGACATAGACGCTCACCACCGTGGGCAGCAGTTTCGCGACCACGTCCGCATAGCCGGTCGCGGGCGGATCGTCCGCCCGCGCCGCCACCGGCGCCGCCAGCGCGAACGGCAGCGACAGGGCCAGGGCGAGCAGCAGGCGCGGCGCGCGGGACGGGGAACGGGCGGCAGGGCTCATGGCGGCAGTCCGGAACATGGAAGATTGAACAAGCGTGTAACAGATCGGACTCGCCGCGCAATCCGTCCGCCCGGACGGCGGCGCGGTCAGTCCTCCGGCGCCGCCGCGTGCCGCTTCAGATCCTCCAGCGCGCAGTATTCAAGCGCGCCCGCCTCGGTCGCGCGCAGCACAACCCGCGGCGCGGCGTCCGCCGCCAGCGCCTCCTGCCAGCGCGGCGCGCACAGGCACCAGCGGTCGCCCGGCTTCAGGCCGGGGAAGCCGAAGGCGGGCACCGGCGTGCTCAGGTCGTTGCCGCGCGCGCGGCTGAAGCGCAGGAAGTCCTCGGTCATCACGGCGCAGACGGTGTGGCTGCCCACGTCCTCGGGCCCGGTGTTGCAGCATCCGTCGCGGTAGAACCCCGTCACCGGATCGTGCGAGCACGGTTCCAGCACGCCGCCCAGCACGTTCACCGACCGCCGCCGTCCGCCGCCGCTGCTGTCGAGTGGCATCGCCCCCTCCTTCGGATGGCGGCGGAGTATGCGCTCAGCCAGGTTCCCTGGCGATCAGCGCGGCAAGCTCCTCCGGCATGCTCAGCATCGGGTAATGCCCGGTGTCCAGCGCGTGCCACGCGGCGTTCAGCCGCTCGGCGGTGCGGCGCTGCAACGCGGCCGGCGGGTTGGGGCTCTGCGTGCAGTGGATCACCGTGGCGGCCCAGGACTGCGACCAGAAGGACGGCAGCGCCACCGCCTCCTCCATCGCCGCGCGCGGATGCGGGCCGATGCGGGCGGCGGCCCAGGCGCGCAGCTCCGGCGCCAGGTCCTTGAACAGCCGCGTCTCCACGTCGTGCGGCGTCAGCTCGGCGGTCAGTTCCGTCGCGATAGCGGTGGGGCGCGCGACGAAATCCGACAGCCGCTCGCCGTCGAGCAGCGCGAGCGCGTCCACGAACACCAGGCGGCGGACGCGCGGACGCGCCTGCTCGGCCAGGCTGCACATCACCATCCCGCCGGTGCTGGTGCCGGCCAGGACGGCATCGCGGATGTCCTCGTAATGCAGGAGCCGCGCAAGCTCCGCGGCCTGCGACTCGGTCGTGATGCCGGGGCGCAGCAGATGCCCGCGCTCGGCGCAGCCATCGAGCGAGGGGGCCAGCACCAGGTGCCCCTTCGCGCGCAGATGCCCGGCCACGTCCCGCCAGATCCAGCCGCCCTGATAGGCGCCGTGGATGAGAACGAAAGTGGCCATGCCCTACTGTCCCCCCGTCACGTCGATGGTTGCGCCCGTGACGTAATCGGCATCGGCGGAGGCGAGGAAGCAGATCACCCGCGCCTGGTCGATGGGCTGGGCGACGCGGCGGAGCGGCACGAGCGCGATCTCGGCGGCCTGGTCCTCGGGCGCCATCTGGTTCCAGCGCGGCTGCAGCCGCTCGGACAGGGTCAGGTTCGGCGCGATCGCGTTCACCGTCACGCCGTAGGGCCCAAGCTCGAACGACAGTTTCCGCGTCAGCGCGATGATGCCGCCCTTCGCGGCGGCGTAGGCGCTGCTGCTGGTCGGGCTCAGCCCGCGCCCGGCGATGGAGGCAAGGTTGACGATCTTGCCGCGCCGCTGCCGCTTCATCACCGGCACGACGGCATGGGTGAACAGGAACGTGCCGCGCAGGTTGAAGGCGATGATGCGCTCCCATTCCTCCAGCGTCAGTTCCTCGACCGTCGCCGCGGGGCGGGCGATGATGGTGCTGCCGCCGACCGCGTTCACCAGGATGTCGATGGCGCCGAACGTGGCCGCCACCTCGGCCACCGTGGCGTTCACCTGCGCCTCGTCCAGCGCATCGGCGAGCCGCCCGTGCGCGGCGCCGCCCTCGCGTTCCAGCGCGCGCACCGCGGCGTCGAGCCGTTCCTGGTTGTTGTCGATTGCAACCACCGTGGCGCCCTCGCGCGCCATGATCCCGGCGGTCGCCCGCCCGATCCCGTTCGCCGCCGCCGTGATCAGCGCGACCTTGCCCTGAAACCGCATGCCCGTTTCCTCCGCGCGCGTTCTTGCTTGCCCGCGAGCCTGCCCTGCGCGGGCGGCGCGGGAAAGGGCGGGCCTCGTGGAAGCGGCCGGATGCGCGCGCCGGCGCACGCGGGTATAGAGGCGCCGACGGCACACGGTGCGGAGGCGGCGATGCGGCGCGCGGCAGCGGTGATTGCGGCGGGGTTCCTGGCGGCGGGCGCGCTGGCGCCGCGTCCGGCCGGCGCATGGTACGTGGCCGCCGGCGGCGGCGGCTGGCATGGCGGCTACTACGGATGGCACGGCGGATATTACGGCTGGCGCGGCGGCTACTACGGCCCGCGCCCGTATTACGGCTGGCGCGGCCCCGTCTATGGCGGCGTGGTTATCGGCCCGCCGGTCGTGGTGCCGCCGCCGGTGGTCTACGCGCCGCCGGTCGTCTACGCGCCGCCGCCCGCCTACTACCCCCCGCCGCCCGGCTACTATCCCCCGCCGCCCGCCGCCTACGGCGCCCCGCCCGGTGCGCCGCCGCCGCCCCGGCAGCGCGGCGCGCAGACCCGAGCCTCGGCCGCCCCGGTGCACGAGGGCCCCGCCAGCGCCTGCTACGCCGGCCCCTATGTCTGCAAGCTTCCCGCCACGATGGCCGCCGGCAGCCCGTGCAGTTGCGCCGCCGGACCCGCCGGCACCTACCAGGGCACCGCCCAGTAGAACCTCCCGGTAGCACCGCCCAGGAGGGCGGCGCTCGGACCGGCTACCCCGCCGCCTTCGGCGGGTCCTGCTCCAGCACGATCTGCGTCTGCGTCACCTTCGCGACCACGCGCCCGTCCTCGCCGCGGATCGTGGTCTCCCACACCTGCGTCCGCCGCCCGCGATGCAGCGGCAGCGCCTCCGCCACGATCCGCGCGCCCAGCCGCGCCGCCGAGAGGAAGTTGGTCTTGCTCTCCAGCGTCGTCGTGATCTGGCCCGCGCGCAGGTTCAGGATCGCGCCCAGCGCGCCCAGCGTGTCCGCCAGCGCCATCAGCGCGCCGCCGTGGATCGAATCGGTGCCGTTGCAGTGCGCTTCCTGAACGACGAGCTCGGCCACCAGCCGGTCCTTCGTCGCGTCCGTCACCGTCATGCCCAGGAAGCGCGGCAGGCCGGGCAGCCGCGCCTGGATCTTGTCCTTCAGTTCCGCCAATGCCGGTGCTCCGCCTGTCCGCGCGTCATCCTGGCAGCCAGGCCCGGCAGCGCCAAGCGCGGGGCGGGCGCCGCAATCCCGCCGGAATTGCGCCACGATCGCGGCGCTTCTTCACAAACAGCAACACACCCGCCGTTTCGGGCGGGCGTGGCGCAGCCTATATCGCGGTCGGCGGTTAATGGACCGTTAAGGACTCCGGGGTGTCCGTCATGGCGCGCTTTCATCCGCTTCTGGCTGCCGTTCCGATCCTCGCGCTCGGGGCCTGCGTCGCCGCGCCGCCGCCCGGCCCCTCGGTTGTCGCGATGCCGGGCAACGGCAAGTCATTCGCGGAGTTCCAACAGGACGACGCGTATTGCCGCCAATATGCCACGGCGCAGACCGGCGGCGCGCAGCCCGGCCAGGCGGCGGCCGACAGCGCGCTCGGCAGCGCCGCCGTCGGCACCGCGCTCGGCGCGGCGACGGGCGCGCTGATCGGCGCGGCGGCGGGCAATCCGGGCGCGGGTGCCGCCATCGGCGCGGGCGCCGGGCTGCTCACAGGCGGCGTGGCCGGCAGCGCCAACGCGCAGTACGCCGGCGCCACCGTCCAGCAGCGCTACGACATCTCCTACACGCAATGCATGTTCGGCCAGGGCGAAACGGTGCCGCAGCCGCCCGCCTATGCCGGCGGCTACCCGGCCGGTTATCCGGGCGGCTACTACGGGGCGCCCTATGGCGGTCCCACCGTCGCGCTCGGCATCGGCGTGGGCGGCGGTTACTACCGCCCCTACGGCCCCTGGTACCATGGCCCCTGGTACCGCGGCCCGTACTACCGCTGAGGCGCGGCGCCGTCCGCGCTTGACCTCCGTCGCGGCGCCATCCACATCACGCGCATGGCAACGCGCATCCTGATCGACCATCGCAGCGGCGGCGCCCAGGCGATCCAAACCCCCGCCGAGGCTTCCGCGCCCGCCGCGCCGCGCCACCCCGAAAAAGCCCGCCGCCCCGACAACCCGATCCAGCGCAAGCCCGCCTGGATCCGCGTCAAGGCGCCCACGCATCCGGTCTATCACGAGACCCGCGCGCTGATGCGCGACAACCGGCTCGTCACGGTCTGCGAGGAAGCCGCCTGCCCGAACATCGGCGAGTGCTGGAGCCAGCGCCACGCCACCATGATGATCATGGGCGAGACCTGCACGCGCGCCTGCGCCTTCTGCAACGTGCGCACCGGGATGCCCGACGCGCTGGATGCCGACGAGCCGCGCCGCGTCGCCGACGCCGTCGCCAAGCTCGGCCTGCGCCACGTGGTCATCACGTCGGTCGATCGCGACGATCTCGACGACGGCGGCGCCGCCCACTTCGCCGCCGTCATCCGCGCGATCCGCGCGGCCGCCCCCGCCGCCACGATCGAGGTGCTGACGCCCGACTTCCTGCGCAAGCCCGGCGCGGTCGAGACCGTGGTGGAAGCGCGCCCCGACGTGTTCAACCACAACCTCGAAACCGTCCCGCGCCTCTATCCGTCGATCCGCCCCGGCGCGCGATACTACCAGTCGCTCCGCCTGCTCGACCGCGTGAAGGCGCTCGATCCCACGGTGTTCACCAAGTCCGGCATGATGGTCGGATTGGGCGAGGCGCGGCCCGAGATCATGCAGGTGATGGACGATCTGCGCGTCGCCGACGTCGATTTCCTCACGCTCGGCCAGTATCTGCAGCCCACCGTGAAGCACGCGGCGGTGGACCGCTTCGTCACGCCCGAGGAATTCGCCGACTACGCCGCGCTCGCCCGCGCGAAGGGCTTCCTGCTCGTGTCCGCCACGCCGCTGACGCGCAGCTCCTACCACGCCGACGCCGACTTCGCCGCGCTGCGCGCCGCCCGCGAAGCGAAGCTGACGGTTGCAGGTGAAACCGATGCCGCCTAGGGCCGTTTCCCCTGCCGCTGAACCGTCATGGCCTGCGCAGGCAAGCCATCCGCGTCCTTGGCGCGGCCGCCGCATCCTCTGACCCATGCCCACCCACGCCGAAAAGCGGGTCGTCCCCTACACGCAGGAACAGCTCTTCGACCTCGTGGCCGATGTCGGCAGCTATCCGCGCTTCCTGCCCTGGTGCGTCGGCGCGCGCATCCGCAGCCGCGCCGAGCGGGAACTGGTCGCCGACCTCACCATTGGCTTCGGCCCGTTCCGCGAGAGCTTCACCAGCCGCGTCGCGCTGAACCGGCCCGAGGCGGTACGCGTGCGCTACGAGAACGGTCCGTTCCGCTATCTGAACAACCAATGGTCCTTCGATCCGCACCCGGTGGGCTGCGAGGTCGACTTCTTCGTCGATTTCGAATTCCGCTCGCGCCTGCTGCAATCGGCGATCGGCGTGGTGTTCAACGAAGCGACCCGGCGGATGGTCAACGCCTTCCTCAAGCGCGCCCAGGACGTCTACGGCCCCGGCAACCCCGCGCCCCTGAACACCCCCGCCCCCGTCGGCGGCTGACGGCGCGCCCCGCGACATCGCTTTCCGCCGGCATCCCTCTCCGGCGACATCCATCCGAAGTGATCGTAACCTCGGCCCATGTCCAAGCCGGCGCCCACTCAGCCTGACCCGCCCCCGCCGGCGGAAGCAGCCGCCGCGCCCCTTCCCGCGAGCCCGCCGCTCGAAATCCTGCTCATCTTCCTGCGCCTCGGCTGCACCTGCTTCGGCGGCCCCATCGCCCATCTCGGCTATTTCCGGGCGGAGTTCGTCGAGCGCCGGAAATGGCTGACCGAACGGGCCTATGCCGATCTGGTCGCGCTGTCGCAGTTTCTGCCAGGCCCCGCCTCCAGCCAGACCGGCTTCGGCATCGGCCTGATGCGCGGCGGACTGCCCGGCGCGCTCGCCGCCTGGACCGGCTTCACGATGCCGTCGGCGGTCCTGCTGGTCCTGTTCGCCTTCGGCGCGGGCAGCATCGCCGGCTCCCCCGCGGGCGCCGGCCTGCTGCACGGACTCAAGCTGGTCGCCGTCGCCATCGTCGCGCAGGCCGTCATGGGCATGGCGCGCAGCCTCTGCCCGGATCGCGCGCGGGCATCCATCGCGACGGGCGCGCTGGTCGTGATGCTCGTCGCGCCCTGGTCGGTCTTGCAGATCGGCACGATCGCCGCCGGCGGCCTCGCCGGGTGGCTGCTCTGCGGCCGCGACGCCGCGCCGGAAGCCGACGGTTTCGCCATGCCGGTATCGCGGCGCTTCGGCGCCGCGTGCCTCGCCGCCTTCTTCGCGCTGCTGGCGCTTGCGCTCGTTCCCCTGCCCGCCGGCCCGCTGGCTCTGTTCGATGCGTTCTACCGCTCGGGCGCCCTCGTGTTCGGCGGCGGCCATGTCGTGCTGCCGCTGCTCCGCAACGCCGTGGTGGTGCCCGGCTGGGTGTCGGACAGCACGTTCCTGGCCGGCTATGGCGCGGCGCAGGCGATGCCCGGCCCGCTGTTCACCTTCGCCGCCTATCTGGGCGCGGTCGCGGGCGTCCGTCCGGGCGGCATCGGCGGCGCCGCGATCGCCCTGTTCGCGATCTTCGTTCCGGGCATCCTCGCCCTGCTCGGAACCCTGCCCTTCTGGCACGCCCTGCGCGCACGCCCGGCGGCGCAGGCGGCCATGCGCGGCACCAGCGCGGCGGTCGTCGGCCTGCTGGCAGCGGCGCTTTACGATCCGGTCTGGACGAGCGCGGTGAAAACCCCGGTCGATCTCGCGATTGCCGCGACGGGATTCGTCCTTCTCGTCGCATGGCGCGCGCCGCCGCTTCTCGTCGTGGCGCTCTCCGCCGCCGCCGGAAGCGCGCTCGGCCTGCTCGGCTGAACTGGCCCACCGAGACGCGGCGGACGAACCGCCGCGCCGCGACGGATCAGATATCCGCGTAGCAATGCGTCTCCGCCTCCGCGCCGGGATGCGTCACCGCGCCCAGATGCGCAGGCCCCACAAGCTGCGCGTATTTCCAGATCGCGCCGCTGTTGTAGTCCGTCCGGCGCGGCTTCCACTCGGCGCGGCGCGCGGCAAGCTCGGCATCCGTCAGCGCCACGTCGATCGTGCCCGCATTGGCGTCGATCACGATGCGGTCGCCGTTGCGCAGCAGCGCGATCGGGCCGCCCACCGCCGCCTCCGGCCCGACATGGCCGATGCAGAAGCCGCGCGTCGCGCCCGAGAAGCGGCCATCGGTGATCAGCGCCACCTGCTCGCCCATGCCCTGCCCGTAGATCGCCGCCGTGGTGGACAGCATCTCGCGCATCCCGGGACCGCCCTTCGGCCCCTCGTAGCGCACCACGATCACGTCGCCCGCCTTGTAGGCACGCGCATCCACCGCCGCGAAGGCTTCCTCCTCGGAATCGAAACAGAGCGCGCTGCCCTCGAAGCGCAACATGCTCATGCCCGCCACCTTCACGATGGCGCCGTCCGGGGCGAGGTTGCCGCGCAGGCCCACCACGCCGCCGGTCGGCGAAATGGCGTGCGAGACCGGATAGATCACGTCCTGATCGGCGGGGAACACCACGTCCTTGAGGTTCTCGGCGAGCGTCCTGCCGGTCACGGTCATGCAGTCACCGTGCAGCAGCCCGCCATCGAGCAGCGCCTTCAGCACTACCGGAATGCCGCCCACCTTATGCACGTCGTAGGCGACGTATTTGCCGCCCGGCTTGAGGTCCGCGATGTAGGGCGTGCGGCGCATGATCTCCACCACGTCGTCCATCGTGAAGCGGATGCCCGCCTCATGCGCCATCGCCGGAAGATGCAGGCCCGCGTTGGTGGAACCGCCGGTCGCGCCCACCACCACGGCGGCGTTCTCGAAGCTCCTGCGCGTCACGATGTCGCGCGGGCGCAGGCGCGTCTCCAGCAGCTTCATCACCGCGCGGCCCGATTCCACAGCGAAACGGTCGCGGTCCTCGAACGGCGCAGGCGCGCCGGCCGAGCCCGGCACCGCCAGCCCGATCGCCTCGCTCACCATCGCCATCGTGTTGGCGGTGAACTGCCCGCCGCAGGCGCCGGCCGAGGGGCAGGCGACGCACTCCATCTCGTGCAGATCCTCGTCGCTCATCTCGCCGGCGCTGTGCTTGCCCACCGCCTCGAACAGATCGACCACCGTCACGTCGCGGCCGCGGAAATTGCCGGGCAGGATCGAGCCGCCATACATGAACACGCTCGGCACGTTCAGCCGCAGCATCGCCATCATCATGCCCGGCAGCGACTTGTCGCAGCCCGCGAGCCCCACCAGCGCATCGTAGCAATGCCCGCGCATCGTCAGTTCCACGGAATCGGCGATCAGGTCGCGCGAGACCAGGGACGACTTCATGCCCTGGTGCCCCATCGCGATGCCGTCGGTGACGGTGATGGTGGTGAACTCGCGCGGCGTGCCGCCGGTCTCGGCCACGCCCTTCTTCACCGACTGCGCCTGCCGCGACAGCGCGATGTTGCAGGGCGCGGCCTCGTTCCAGCAGGTCGCGACGCCGACGAAGGGCTGGTCGATCTCCTGCTCGGTCAGCCCCATCGCGTAATAATAGCTGCGATGCGGCGCCCGCCCCGGCCCCACCGTCACATGACGCGACGGCAGCGCGGACTTGTCCCAGCGATTGTTGGCCATGGCGTTTTCCTCCCCGGTCCCCGCCTGCTGCGGGCGTCGGCCGACACTATAGCGCGGAAGCCGCCGCGCGAATGACGCACGCCGGACCGGCCCGCTTCCGCCGCCTACGGCTCCGGCAACGCCGCGCCGCGTTCAGGCCAGCGGCGCCGCAATGCCCATTTGCTGAGTTCGATGGCGAAGAAGACGATGCTCGAAACCGCCACGCAGCCGATCAGCTCCGCCAGCGTCAGCGGAACGGTGTGGAACACGGGATTGAGCGGCGGGGCGTACACCACGGCGAGCTGCAGCGCGACCGTCAGCAGCACGGCCCCCAGAAGCGGCTTGTTCGAGAGGACGCCTTGCTGGAACAGCGAGCAGCGATCCGACCGGATCGCCAGCACCTGCCACATCTGCGACAGGGTCAGCACGGTGAACACCAGCGTTTGCCAGCTGTCGCGTTCGGTGCGCACGCCGAATGCCAGGGTTCCAAGCGTGGTCGCCCCCATCAGGGCGCCCACCCATGTCACCTGAAGCAGCAGGCCCCCGGCAAGCAGTCCTTCGCGCGGCGGGCGCGGCGGGCGGCGCATCACGTTGGGCTCCGCCGGCTCCGACGCCAGGGCCAGGCCCGGCAGCCCATCCGTCACCAGATTGATCCAGAGAATCTGAAGCGGGAGCAACGGCACCGGCAGGCCCAGGAACGGGGCCAGGAACACCGTCAGGATCTCGGCCGCGTTGCAGGAAATCACGAAGCGGATGAACTTGCGGATGTTGTCGTGGATGCGCCGGCCTTCGCGCACAGCCGCAACGATCGTCGCGAAATTGTCGTCCAGCAACACCATGCTCGCGGCTTCGCGGGCGACATCGGTGCCACCCTTGCCCATCGCAACGCCGATGTCGGCGCGCGCCAGGCTGGGCGCGTCGTTCACCCCGTCGCCGGTCATCGCAACGATCTCGCCGGACGCCTGCAATGCGGCAACGATGCGGATCTTCTGCGCCGGATCGACGCGGGCGTAGACGCGGGTTTCCGCAATGCGCCGCCGCAGCGCCTCGTCCGTAAGGTCGTGCAGTTCGCGGCCGGTCAGCACCGCGCCGCCGTCCGACAGGATGCCCAGCCGCCGTGCGATGGCGCGCGCGGTGACGGGATGATCCCCGGTAATCATGATGGGCGTGATGCCGGCCATCCGGCACGTCGCCACCGCCGCCTTGGCCTCCTCGCGCGGCGGATCGATCAGCCCGGCCAGGCCGAGCAGCGTCAGGCCGCTCTCGTCCGCGTCCGACAGTGGGCGATCCGGCAGCGTATCCCAGCGCCGGCAGGCCACGGCGATCACCCGCAGCCCGTCCGCCGCCATGTCGTCGGCGGCGCGCATCGCCCAAGCCCGGTCGAGCGGCGCCACACCCGCCCGCGTCGCCATCGCGGTGCAGCGGTCCAGCACGCTTTCCGGCGCACCCTTGGTATAGGCGGTGAAGCCATGGGCATCGGCGTGCCACGTCGTCATCCTCTTGCGCTGGGAATCGAACGCCAGTTCCCGCACGCGCGGGGCGACGCGTTCCAGTTCCAGCTTGTCGAAACCGCCGTCGGCGGCGGCCTGCCAAAGCGCGACCTCGGTCGGATCGCCCAGCAATTCGCCGCCCCCGCCGCGCGCCACATCGTTGCACAGCGCAAGCGCGGTCAGCAGCGCGCGGCGCGGCCCGTCCGTCGCGCGAGGCGCCGTCGCATCCATCGGGGCCGCGGCGCGCGCGCCCGAAACGAACATCTCCGCCACGCGCATCTCGTTGCGGGTCAGGGTGCCGGTCTTGTCGGAACAGATCGTGGTGACCGAGCCGAGGGTTTCGACCGCGGGCAGGCGTCGGATCAGCGCCTTCACCCGCGCCATCCGCGCCGCGCCGAGCGCCAGCAGCACCGTCACCACCGCAGGCAACGCCTCGGGGATCGCGGCCACTGCCAGGCTCAGCGCGGTCAGCAGCATGAGCAGCGGCGTTTCGCCGCGCAGGATGCCGAGCAGGAAGAAGACGGCGCAGATCGCCAGGGCGCCGATGGCGATCTGCCGTCCGAAGACCGTCAGCCGCTGCTGCAACGGCGTGCGCACCGCGCCCGCGCCCTCCAGCATTCCCGCGATCCGCCCGAGTTCGGTCCGCATCCCCGTCGCGACGACAACACCCCGGCCGCGGCCACGCAGGACGGCCGTGCCCTTGAACGCCATGTTGCGGCGGTCCGCGAGAGGCAGGCTGGGATCGCCGCTCGCCGCGGCATGCTTCTCGACCGGCGTCGATTCTCCGGTGAGCGCCGCTTCACCCACCGCAAGATCGACCGCTTCCAGGATCCGCAAATCCGCCGGCAGGGCGTTCCCGGCCTCCAGCAGCACGATGTCCCCGGGCACCAGGGTTTCGGCTGCAACCACCTGCCGGCGCCCGTCGCGCACCGCCACCGCGCTCGGTGCGGCCATGCTCTTCAGCGCCGCCATCGCGCGGTCGGCGCGGTATTCCTGCACAAACCCCACGGCCGCGTTCAGCACGACGATGCCGATGATCACGATGCTGTCCTCGGCATCGCCGATCAGTCCCGAGACGATCGCGGCGGCGATCAGCAGCAGGATCAGGAAGTCGGTGAACTGGGCAACCAGCATGCGGAGCCAGCTTGCCCGCGCGCCCGCGCGGATCGCGTTTGGCCCCAGACGCGCCAGCCGTGCCGCCGCTTCGGCGCCTGCAAGGCCGGCGGCCGGATCCGTCCCAAGCCGGGAAAGCGCGGCGCCGGCCTCAAGGACATGCCACTCCGGCGGTGGCGGGGATGCCGCGTCCAAGGCCCCGTGTCCGGGCGGGCGCGGCCGGACCATTACGACCCCGCGATGCGCCCCAGCGCCGCCTGCAGGCGCGCCACCTGGTCGCGCGCGGCGGTCAGGCGTTCGCGGTTCTCCTCCACCACCTCGGGCTTCGCGCGCGTCACGAAATCGGGGTTCGCCAGCTTGCGTTCCACCTTGCCTGCTTCGTCGGCCGCCTTGGCGATTTCCTTCTCCAGCCGCGCGCGCTCCGCCGCCAGGTCGATCGCGCCCTCCAGCGGCAGCACCACCGTCGCCTCGTCCAGCACCGACTGCGCCGCGCCCTTCGGCAGCGCGCCCTCCAGCGCCCCCAGATCGGCGGCGCGGGCGAGCCGCCCGATCGCCTCGCGCCAGCGTTCGGCGCGCGCCAGCGTCGCGGGTGCCGCGTCCTTCAGCCAGACCGGCAGCTTCACCGACGGCGGCACGCCCATCTCGGAGCGCACGGTGCGCACCTCGCCGATCAGCCGCACCACCCAATCCAGTTCCGCCCGCGCGGCCTCGGCGTCCGGCACCGGCACCGCCTCCGGCCACGGCGCATGGATCAGGCTGCACGCCTCGCCATAGCCGAACTGGTCCCACAGCTCCTCGGTCACGAACGGCATCACCGGGTGCAGCAGGCGCAGGATCGTGCCCAGCACATGCGCCGCCGCCGCGCGCACCTCGTTCGCGTCCGCCGTGTCGCCCTCCGCCAGCACGGGCTTGGCGAACTCCACGAACCAGTCGCAGAACAGGTTCCAGGTGAAACGGTATCCCGCCTGCGCGTAGTCGTTCAGCCGGTACGCCTCCAGCGCAGCCGTGGCGTCGGCCACCGCCGCGTTGGCTGCATCGACGATCCAGCGCGTCAGCGGCAGGCGCAGCGACACCGGATCGAAACCCGCGACCGGCCGCACGCCGTTCATCTCGCAGAAGCGCGCGGCGTTCCACAGCTTGGTGACGAAGCTGCGGTCGGACTCGACGCGCGCGCGCCCGAGCTTCACGTCGCGCCCCGGCCCGGTCAGCGCGCAGATCGAAAACCGCAAGGCGTCGGCGCCGAACTCGTCGATCAGCGCCAGCGGGTCGATGACGTTGCCCTTCGACTTCGACATCTTCTGCCCGCGCTCGTCGCGCACCAGCCCGTGGATGTACACCGTATGGAACGGAACATCCTCCATCACGTGGATGCCCAGCATCATCATCCGCGCGACCCAGAAGAAGATGATGTCGAAGCCCGTGACCAGCACGTCGCCCGGATAGTAGCGCGCAAGCTCCGGCGTCTGCTCGGGCCAGCCCAGCGTGGAGAACGGCCACAGGCCGGAGCTGAACCAGGTGTCCAGCACGTCGTCGTCCTGCGTCAGTTCGACGTCGCGGCCGAACGTCTCCCGCGCCTGCGCCTGCGCCTCCGCCTCGTCGTGCGCGACGAACACGCTGCCGTCCGGCGCGTACCAGGCGGGGATGCGGTGCCCCCACCAGAGCTGGCGGGAGATGCACCAGGGCTGGATGTCGCGCATCCAGGCGAAGAAGGTGTTCTCCCACTGCTTCGGCACGAACTGCGTCCGTCCGCTCTCCACCGCCGCGATGGCGGGCTTGGCCAGCGTCGCCGCGTCGCAGAACCATTGCGTGGTCAGGCGCGGCTCGATCACCGCGCCGCCGCGGTCGGCGTGCGGCACCGCGTGCGTGTGCGGCTCCACCTTCTCCAGCAGCCCGAGGCGCTCAAGCTCCGCCACGATCAGCTTGCGCGCCTCCGCGCGGTCCTTGCCCGCCAGCGCATGCACGAAATCGGGATCGGCCACGCCCGGCACCGGCGTCAGGTCGGCGGCGATCTCCTCCAGCGTCACGCGCGCGCGCAGGTCGAGCACCGTCGGCATCGCCAGGTCGTGGCGCTGGCCCACGCCGAAATCGTTGAAGTCGTGCGCGGGCGTGATCTTCACCGCCCCCGTGCCCTTCTCGGGGTCCGAATATTCGTCGGCCACGATCGGGATGCGCCGTCCCACCAGCGGCAGGATCGCGTGCCGCCCCACCAGATCGCGGTAGCGGGCGTCGGTCGGATGCACCGCCACGCCGGTGTCGCCCAGCATCGTCTCGGGCCGCGTGGTGGCCACCGTGATGAAGCGGTCCGGCGCGCCGTCGATCGGATAGCGCAGATGCCAGAGGTGGCCCTTCACCTCCTGGCTCTCGACCTCCAGGTCCGAGATCGCGGACTGGAACTCCGGGTCCCAGTTCACCAGCCGCCGGTCGCGGTAGATCAGCCCCTCGCGGTAGAGGCGCACGAACACCTGCCGCACGGCGCGCGACAGGCCCTCGTCCATGGTGAACCGCTCGCGCGGCCAATCCAGCGAGGCGCCCAGGCGGCGCAACTGCGTCGTGATGCTGCCGCCCGATTCCGCCTTCCAGGCCCAGACGCGGTCGAGGAACTTCTCGCGGCCCAGCGCCTGGCGGGAGGTGCCCTCGCCGTCCAGCAGCCGCTCCACCACCATCTGCGTCGCGATGCCCGCGTGGTCGGTGCCCGGCTGCCACAGCGCGTCCCGCCCCTGCATCCGCCGCCAGCGGATCAGCGTGTCCTGGATCGTGAAGGTCAGCGCGTGCCCCATGTGCAGGCTGCCCGTCACGTTGGGCGGCGGGATCATGATGGTGAAGGGCCGCGCGTTGGATTGCGGGTCGGCGGCGAAGGCCCCCGCGCCTTCCCAGCCCTCGTACAGCCGCTTCTCGGCTTCGGCCGGGGTGAATGTCTTGCTCAGCATGGCGTGCCCAACAGTGCGTTCGTGATCGTGCGGCGTGTCCGGCCGCACGGTCGGGCGCGGCCGGGAGGGTTCAGGGAACGGCGCGGCCCACGACGCGCTCGATCTCGGCGCGGACCAGGCGCTCCACCAGGGGCGGCAGGTGCGTGTCCAGCCATTCCTTCAGCAGCGGCCGGATTTCCTGGCGCACCAGATCCTCGATCGTCGGCCCGCCGGCGTTCACGCGGGTGGTCCGCTCGGCCGACAGCGTGCGCACCAGGTTGCCCACCAGCCCGGCGGCGGCGGTCGCCGCCTCGGGCGCGACCAGCGCCTCGGCGGAAGCGGGCGCGGCCGGCGCGGCGGGGGTTGGTTCCACGGCGCGCTTCTCCTGCATCGGGAGGGGGAACGGCTCGGCAGGCGGCGGCGCGGCGGCGGGCATGGCGGCCTGCGGCGGGGGCGGCGGCGGGGCCGCGGCGAAAGGCGGCGCGGCGGAAGGCGCCGCGGCGGGGGACGGAGCGGCGGGCGCTGCCGAAGCGGGGGGCGGCGACGGCTTGCTGCCGGGCACCATCATCGCCTGATCGAGTTGCAGCACGCCGTCGTCCTGACCGGCGGGCGGGGCGTTCTGCGCCTCGTCCTCGCTCAGGATGCGCCGGATGGACGCCAAGATATCCTCCATGGACGGGTCGGCGTTGGGGTCGGCCGGCCCGCCGCCGGCCTCGGGCCGGTCGGATCGCGGGTCGCGATGGGGTCCGCTCATGCCGCCGCGTCCTTCCCGGCGATCGGCGCCGACGCCCTCATCGGCCGGGCTGGTCGATGGCGGAATCGCCGGTCCCGGCCCACTTGTCGCGCACCGCGTTGAAGTAGGCGGTCTCGTCGTAGAGCGGCACCGGCAGGTTCAGGTCGCGCGCCGTCAGCCGCCCGATCGCCGAGGCGACCGAGTAGGAGGCCGTCACCAGCGCGGCGAGGTTCTGCACCAGCGTGGTCTGCGAGTTGAGCAGCGCCTGCTGCGCGTTCAGCACGTCGAGCGTGGTGCGGCTGCCGACGATCGCCTCGCGCTCCACGCCGTCGAGCGCGACCTGGTTGGCCTGGATCTGCACCCGCGTGCTGGCGGCCGAGGCGCGGGCGGCGACCAGCGTTTCCCACGCATCCACGGCGTTCTGCACCGCGGTGCGGCGCGCATCGTCCACCAGCTTCGCGGTCTGCTGCTGCTGCTGCCGTGCCTGCCGAATGCTCGCGTATTCCTGGCCGCCCTGATAGAGCGGCACGGACACCTGAGCGAGGACGGTGTACCCGTTGGTGGAGGACGACCGCAGGGTCTGGTTCTGCTGCTGGAACAGCGTGCCGACGACGCTGACCGACGGCATCAGCTGCGAGAACTGCACGTCCACCTGGTTCTTCGCGCTCGCGTCCTTGAACAAGGCCGCGATCACGTTCGGGTTATTCGAGGCCGCCATCGCCGCCGCCTGCTGCTGATTCTTCACCGGCAGGTTCAGCGGCTGCGGCTCGATCAGGTCGCCGGGCGGCATGTAGCCGACCACCTTCTGGAAATTCGCCCGCGCGGTCTGCAGGTTGCCCTCGGCGGTTTCGCGCTGCGCGGTCGCGCCGGCCAGCGCAGCCTCGGCCTGCGCCACGTCGGTGCGCGTGATCTCGCCCACCCGGAAGCGGTCGTTGGTCGCCTGCAGCTGCTTCGCCAGGACCTGCTCGTTGCTGATCTGCAAAGCCAGAAGCTGCTGGTTCTGGATCACGGTGACGTAGGCGTTGATGGTGTCGCTGAAGCTCTTTTCCTCCTGCGCGATCAGGTTCGCGCGTTCGGCCATGACGTCCGTTTCGGCCTTGTGGAGCTGCGCCGAAACCTTGCCGCCGGTATAGACCGGCTGAGAAACCGTGCCCGACACGCCGGCGATCAACCGGTCGGTCTGCGTCTTGAAGACATTGCCGCCGCCCACCGCGCTGTACTGCGCGCTGTAGCCGTCCCCGTAGCCCGCGGCGCCGTTCAGCACCACGGTCGGACGCCACCCGGACAGCGCCTTCGGCACGTTTTCGTCCGTGGCCCGCAGGTTGGCGCGCTCGGCCAGAAGGGTGGGCTGCGTGGAGTAGGTGGCCGCCAGCGCGCCCGCCAGCGTCCGGGGCAGCGCCTGGGCCATGGCGGCGCCCGATTTCGCGGGCGCGGGGCGCGGCTTCGGCGCGGTCACCGTGATGGAACCGCCGGCCGGCGTCGCGGCCGTGTTCTGCGCGACCGCCGTCTTGGGCTTTGCCGGCTTGCCCGCGCTCGCCTGCGCGCCGCCCGGGGCCGGCTTGGCCGGCGGAGATAAGGCGGTCTGCGCATGGGCGGTGAGCGCCGTGCTCGCCGCCAGGACCGCAGCAAGACCCACGACCGCAGTCAGACGACCCGACATAAGGAACTCCCGGAAGCGAGCGCGCGGGCACCGTGCCGGCGGCGGCAGCCACGGCAGGTAGCCGTTCATAGTTGAAGGTTTTGCCATAAAGTCCGGCCACAAGCCAAGCAACCCGATCAACCGGCCCACGCATCCGCCCGCGGGCCGCCCGGTTCCGCGCTTGTGGGCGGCGCGGCCTGGGTCCAACGTGCCGCTCCGAGAAACCGCCGAAAGGCAAGGAGGCTTCGATGGCTGACGCTTCGACGCAGGGCGGCCAACCCGTCCTGCTGCTGACCGGCGCGAGCCGGGGCATCGGCCACGCCACGGTCAAGCGCTTCAGCGACGCCGGCTGGCGCGTGCTGACCGTCTCGCGCCAGCCCTTCGATCCCCGCTGCCCGTGGGAGGGCGGCGCGCGCAACCACGTCCAGCTCGACCTCGCCGACATCCCGAGCCTGATGGACGCCATCCCGCGCATCCGCGACGTGGCCGAAGGCCGGCTCGACGCGCTCATCAACAACGCCGCAGTCTCGCCCAAGCACCAGGGCGGCGGGCGGATTACCAGCCTGGAGATGCGCTACGCCGACTGGCTGCACGTCTTCAACGTGAACTTCTTCGCCACCGTCGCCCTGGTGCAGGGCTTCCGCGACTACCTGATCGCGTCGAAGGGCGCGGTGGTGAACATGACCTCCATCGTCGGCTCCCGCGTGCATCCCTTCGCCTCGTCCGCCTACGCCACCTCCAAGGCGGCGCTCGCGGCGCTGACGCGGGAACTCGCGAGCGATTTCGGCGAGACGGGCGTGCGCGTGAACGCCGTCTCGCCCGGCGAAATCCAGACGGGCATCCTCTCCCCCGGCACGGAGAAGATCGTCGAGAACGAAATCCCGATGCGCCGCCTCGGCCAGCCGAAGGAGGTGGCGGAGCTGCTCTATTTCCTGTGCTCGAACAACGCGAGCTACATCACCGGCGCCGAAATCCACATCGACGGCGGGCAGAAGGTCTGAGGTTTTCCCTCACCCCGCGATCTCCTCCGCCCCGATCCACCGCACGCCCCGCTGCGTCAGCCGATGCCGGGCGGCGGCGATGCCGTCGCCGTGGCGGGGATCGGGCAGGCCGATGCCGCGGCAGGCATCGGCGATCACGAACACGCCGTAGCCCAGCGCCGCCGCGTCCTCGGCCGACCAGGCGACGCAGAAATCGGTCGCCAGGCCGGTGAAGAAGATCCGCCGGACGCCGCGCGCCCGCAGCCAGCCATGCAGGCCGGTGACGGTGATCCGGTCGTTCTCCATGAAGGCCGAGTAGCTGTCGATCGCCGGGTCGTTGCCCTTGCGGATGATCAGGTCGATGCGCCGCGTGTCCAGGTCCGGATGCAGCGCCGCGTTGGCGCTGCTTTGCAGCGCGTGGTCGGGCCACAGCGTCTGCAGGCCGTAGGCAAGCGTCACGGTATCGTACGGGGCCTTGCCGGGATGCGCGCTCGCGAAGCTGGAATGGCCGGGCGGATGCCAGTCCTGCGTCGCGAAGGCATGGCGGAAGGGGCCCGCCAGCAGCCGGTTGACCGCAGGCACCACCGCATCGCCCTCGGGCACCGGCAATTCGCCGCCGGGCATGAAGGTGGGCTGCACGTCCACCACGCCCAGGATGTCGGTCGCGGGATCGATCGCGATCATGCTCCCGCCTCCGCGCGGACGCGCGGCTTCGCGGGCGGCTTCCGCGCCGGCGGCGCCGGCGCCTTGGCCGGATAGCGGCACCACGCGGCGGCGACGCAGCGCCAGCATTCCGGCGCGCGCGCCTTGCACACGTAGCGCCCGTGCAGGATCAGCCAGTGATGCGCGTCGCGCAGCATGTCGGGCGGGATGCGCGAAACGAGCTTGTCCTCGACCTGCCGCACCGTCTTGCCGGGCGCGATGCCGGTGCGGTTGCCCAGCCGGAAGATGTGCGTATCGACCGCCATCGTGCTCTGCCCGAAGGCGACGTTCAGCACCACGTTCGCGGTCTTGCGCCCCACGCCGGGCAGCGCCTCCAGCGCCTCGCGGTCCTCGGGCACCTTGCCGTCGTATTCGTCCAGCAGCCGTTGCGACAGCGCGACCACGTTCTTCGCCTTGCCCTGCCACAGCCCGATGGTGCGGATATGCCGCCCCACGCCGTCCACGCCCAGCCGCACCATCGCCGCCGGGTCCGGCGCATCGGCGAACAGCGTGCGCGTCGCCTTGTTCACCGAGGCATCGGTCGCCTGCGCCGACAGCACGACCGCGACCAGCAGCGTGTAGGGATCGTCGTACTCAAGCTCGCTCCGCGGCCGCGGGTTCTCCCGCGCCAGCGCCTCCAGGAACGGCCGCACATCCGCCGCCGGCATCTGCGGCGTCTTGCGGATGCGGGGCTTCGCGGTCGCAGGGGGCTTCATGTCAGCGCGAACCGTGGCCGGAAATCTCCCGCTCGATCAGTTGCCGGATGAAGCGGGTGTAGGGAATGCCGCGCACGCGCGCGCGCTCCTTGAAGGCGTCGAGCAACGCCTTCGGTACGCGCATGTTGATGTGCGCCGATTTCGGCTCGAACTCGAACTGCACCGGCACGCCGCCAGACAGGTCGTAGTCCGCCAGGTTGGCGGTATCGACGAAATCCTGTGCCTCCTTGTCGGACTTAAAGGCCGGGATTTTCCTTTTCATAGCTGCTTACTTCCTGCCGGTGCATGTAGCGGGCGCTGATGGGCCGGATGAACCGCCGCCCGCCGCGCACGCGGATCGTGAACACCACGAACACCGCCCGCCCCTGCGCGTTGCGCCCCACTGCCCGGAACCGCGTCTCGTCCCGGGAATGGGCGGCGTCCGGCAGCAAGACCAGCGGGCGGCTGAAGATGTCCTCCACCTCGTGCCGAGACACGCCGTGCTTGCGGCAATGCGCGACGTTGCCGGATCCCAGTCAAACCCCGCGACGGAACCGAGCATAGGCGGGTGCGGCACAATTGTGTAGACAAAATGGGCACGCGCGGACGGCGGGCAAGGGGCGGCGTTCCCCTACCCGAACCGCTGCGGCGAGAACGGGGCGAGGTCGATGCGCGGTCGCCGGCCTGCGATCAGGTCGGCGACCAGCTTGCCGGTCATCGCGCCGCCCGCCAGGCCCACATGGCCGTGGCCGTACGCGTGCACCACGTCCGCCGTGGCGGAGGCGGGGCCGATGCAGGGCAGGCCGTCCGGCGTGGAGGGGCGGTGGCCCATCCAGAACTTCACCCGCTCGGGCGGCAGGTCGCGCGGCAGCGCGGGCCAGGTCTTGAGTGCGAAGTCGCGCAGCACCTCGGCGCGCTTCCAGTTCGGCGCGGCGGCGAGCCCGGCCAGTTCCACCTGCCCCGCGATGCGCAGCCCCGCGGCGGTCGGCACGTTCGCCATCTTCCCGTCGCTCGGCATCGTCGGATAGCGCGGCTCCACGCCCGCGTTCTCGATCGACACGTGATAGCCGCGCTCGGTCTCCAGGCTCACGCGGTCGCCCGCCGCGCGGGCCAGCTCGCGCGAGCGCGCGCCCGCCGAGATCACCGCGCGGTCGCAGGGGATCTCGTCGCGCCCCTGCACCCTCACTGCCTTCAGCCGCCCGCCCTCGATGCGGAAGCCCGCGGCGCCCGCCTGCACGCGCTTCGCGCCCTGCGCCTCGGCATGCGCAATCAGGGCCGCGACATAGGCGCCGGGATCGAGGCACTGGCCGCCCTCCTCGATCATCAGGCCGAAGGTGTAGCGCCGGTCGAGGGCAGGCTCGCGCTGGTGCAGTTCCTCGGCGGACAGCTCCAGCCATTTCACGCCGTTCTCGCGCCTCAGCTCCCAGGCGAAGGCCTCGGCCTCGAAATGCGCGCGGCTCGGAAAGACGTGCAACTGCCCCTGGCGCTTGATCAGGTGCCCGACCCCGGCTTCCTCCGCCAGCTCCTGGTGCAGCTCCGGACAGCCGGCCAGAAGCTGGCCAAGCGCGCGCGCCGTCGGACGCACCTTCTCCTTCGTCGCCCCCGCGCGCAGGAAGCGCAGCAGCCAGGGCGCCAGTTTCGGAAGATACGACCAGCGGATCGTCAGCGGACCCAGCGGATCGGCGAGGTAGCCCGGCACCTTCTTCCAGATGCCGGGCAGCGACATCGGCACGACCGAGCCGGGGCTCAGCATCGTGCCGTTGCCGTAGCTCGCGGCCTGCTCGCCGCCGGGCGGGCCGGGCTCCAGGATGGTCACGCGGTGGCCGTCGCGCGTCAGCTCGACGGCCGAGACGGCGCCGACGATGCCGGCGCCGATCACGACCACATGCAGAGTCACGTCCGGAGCCGCCTCAGCCCCGTTTCACGCGGTAGAACTGCGGGATGCCCTCGGGAATATCCTTCAGGTCGCTGCGGAAGGCGGTCGGCTGGAAATACATGCCCGTGTTGGCATAGGTCGGCCCGTTCCACCACTCGGCCTGGATGTCCTCGCAGACCTTCTTCTGCCCCGCGAGATCGGGCGCGTCGAACCACGAAAGCCGCAGCGCCTCCAGCTTCGGGATGTTGGGCCAGCCGAACCAGGCATCGCCGCCGCTCGCGCGGATCGCGATGTTGGACGCCGGGGAGACGTTGCCCGGTCCGCCCAGGAAGGTGAAGAACACGTTCCACCCGCCCTGGTCCGGCGGGTCCTTCTTGGCGCGCCGCTGCACCACCGTGCCCCAGTCGAGCGAGACCAGCTCCACGTTCAGGCCGATCTGCTGCATCATATCGACGCCCACCAGCCCGATCTGGTTGATCGTCGGGAAGTCGGACGCCACCAGCGTGACGATCTTCTCGCCCTTGTAGCCGGCGTCCACGAGCGCCTTCTTCAGCTTCTCCTTGTCCTTCAGCCCAACCATGTTGGACACGCCCACGGTGTTCGCCATCGGCGTGCCGGGCACGAACAGGCCCATGCCGACCTTGATCAGCTCCGGCGAGGCGCCCGCCACCGCGTCCATGAAGTTCTGCTGATCCACCGCCTGCGCGACGATCTTGCGGATCTCCGGCTTGTCGAACGGCGGATAGAGATGATTGAAGCGCAGGCAGCCGATCTCGCCCGTGTGGTCCTTCACCGTGACGACGATGTTCTTGTTCGACTTGAGCTGCGGCACGAGGTCGATGACCGGGTTTTCCCACCAGTCGAACTCGCCGTTCGCGAGCGCCGCCGACTTGGTCGCCGGATCGGGAATGACCGTCCATTCCACGCGGTCGAAATGCACCGTCTTCGGCCCGCAGGTGCCCTGCGCGGGGCCGCCGGTGCGCGGCACGTAGCCGTCGAACTTCTGGTACACCACCTTCGAGCCGGAGACGCGCTCGGACGCCACGAAGCGGAACGGGCCGCTGCCCACCATCTCCGTCACCTGCGTGAACGGATCGGTCTTGGCCAGCCGCTCCGGCATGATGCAGCACATGTTGGTGGTGACCGCGAGCGCGTCCGGCAGCAGCGCGAACGGCTTCTTCAGCTTGAACACGATGGTCTTGTCGTTCGGCGCCGAAAGCTCGTCGGTTGCGGCGGCAAGCACCGCGCCGAAGGTGTCGCGCTTCTCCCAGCGCTGCACGCTCGCCACCACGTCGCGCGCCAGCACGGGCGTGTTGTCGTGGAACTTGAGGCCGCCGCGCAGCGTCAGCGTCCATTCCTTCTTGTCGGCGCTGACGGTGTGGCCTTCGACCATCTGCGGCTGCGGCTGGAAGTTGTCGTCCAGGCCGTAGAGCGTATCGAACACGGCGAAGGCGTGGTTGCGCGTCACGTCGGCCGTGGTCCAGACCGGATCGAGCGAAGCGAGATCCGCCTGCGGCAGGAACTTCAGCGTCGTGGCGGACTCGGCGCGCACGATGGCGGGCGCGGCGAGCGTCGCCGCAACGCCGCCGACGGCGGCCTTGAGAACAGTCCTGCGTTTCATGGCTGCAACTCCGGTTGGACGCCGGATGCTAACCCCCGCCCGCCGCGCCCGGCAATCGCCCGCCGGGCGCTTTCGGGGGGATGGACACCGCGGCCCCGCCGTCCATCATGCCTGCGCGCCGCGGGTGGGCGCGCGAGGCATATGGGGGATGGCGATGGCATTCGATTTCACCGGCAAGCGTGCGGTCATCTGTGGCGGCAGCCGCGGCATCGGGCGGTCGATCGCGCTCGGGCTCGCGGAAGCGGGCGCCGCCGTCTCGATCTGCGCGCGCGGCGCCGAGACGCTGGAGCGGACGCGCGCCGAGATCGCCGCCTTCGGCCACCCCGCCCATGCCGGCGTCTGCGACCTGGCGGACGGCGCGGCCATCGCGCGCTACGTCGCGGACGCGGAAGCGGCGCTCGGCGGCATCGACATCCTGGTCAACAACGCCTCGGGCTTCGGCTCGTCCGACGACGAGAAGGGCTGGGGCATCAGCATGGCGGTGGACATGATGGCCATCGTCCACGCGACGCACGCCGCCCTGCCCGCGCTCAAGCAGGCGAAGGGGTGCGTGGTGAACACCTCCTCGATCTCCGGCCTGCGCGCGGCCGCGCGCCAGCCGCCCTACGGCGCGATCAAGGCGGCGGTGATCCACTACACCCACACGCAGGCCGCGATGTACGCGAAGGACGGCATCCGCGTGAACGGCGTCGCCCCCGGCTCGATCGAGTTTCCCGGCGGCCTGTGGGACGACCGCAAGACCAACAATCCCGCGCTCTACAACCTGGCGCTCAACAGCATCCCCTTCGGCCGCCTCGGCCACCCGGAGGAAGTCGCGAACGTGGTGCTGTTCCTCGCCTCGCCCTATGCGTCCTGGATCACCGGGCAGACCATCGTCGTGGACGGCGGGCAGTTGCTGTAGGGGGCGAGCCCTCATCCTCCCATCGCCTGCGGCAGTGTTCGCCCCCTCTCCCGCATCGCGGGAGAGGGTCGGGGTGAGGGTCCCTACTTCGCCCGCGCCACCGCGCGCTTCGCCATCACGCCGATCAGGTGGGCGCGGTACTCGGCGCTGGCGTGGATGTCGCTGTTCAGCCCATCCGCCGGCGTGACGATCCCGGCGATGGCGTCGGGCGAGAAGTTGGCCGACAGCGCCTTCTCCATCTCGGCGTGGCGGAACACGCCGTTCTGGCCCGCGCCGGTGATCGCCACGCGCACGCCGCCCGCCGTCTTGGCGACGAACACGCCCACCATCGCGTAGCGCGAGGCCGGGTTGCGGAACTTCTCGTAGGCCGACTTCTCGGGGATCGGGAAGCTCACCTCGGTGATGATCTCGTCGGGCGCGAGCGCGGTGGTGAACATGCCCTGGAAGAAATCGTCCGCCGCGATGCTGCGCCGGTCGGTCTTGATCGTGGCTCCCAGCCCCAGCGCCGCGGCCGGATAGCAGGCCGACGGGTCGTTGTTCGCGAGGCTGCCGCCGATCGTGCCGCGATGGCGCACCGCCTCGTCGCCGATCCAGGACGCAAGCTCCGCCAGACCGGGGATCTTCGCCTTCACGTCGGCGCTCGCCGCCACCGCGCCGTGCGTGGTCATCGCCTTGATGACCACCGCATTGCCGCTGACGCTGATGCCGCTCATGCCGGTCTTGGCGAGATCGACCACCATCGACGGCTTGTTGAGGCGCTGCTTGAGCACGGGGATGAAGGTCATCCCGCCGGCCAGCGCCTTGGCCTCCGCGTCGCCCGCGAGCAGCTTCACCGCGTCGGCGACCGAGCCCGGCTTCTGATAAGCGAAATCGTACATCGTCCTGCTCCTATTCCGCAGCCATCTTCTGCTGACCGGCGTGGATGATCGACCAGATCTTCGGCGCGGTCGCCGGCATGTCCAGGTGGCGCACGCCGTAGTCCTTCAGCGCGTCGATCACCGCGTTGATCACGGCGGGCGGGCTGCCGATCGCGCCCACCTCGCCGCAGCCCTTCGAGCCGAGCGGGTTGTGGGTGCACATCGTCACTTCCGTGCCCACCGTGATGTTCGGCAGGTTGTCGGCGCGCGGCATCGTGTAGTCCATCATCGAGCCGCTCATGAGCTGGCCCGACTTGTCGTAGACGGCGCTTTCCAGCAGCGCCTGGCCGATGCCCTGCGCGACGCCGCCCTGCACCTGGCCCTCCACGATCATCGGATTGACCACCCTGCCCACGTCGTCGACGGCGGTGAAGTTCACCACCGAGACAACGCCCGTGTCGGAATCGATCTCCACCTCGCAGACATGGCAGCCGCCCGGATAGGTGAAGTTCTTCGGATCGTAGAACGCGGTCTCCTCAAGACCGGGCTCCAGCTCCTCGATCGGGTAGTTGTGCGGCACGTAGGCGGCGAGCGAGATGTCGGTCAGCGTCTTGGTCTTGTCGGTGCCCGCGACGCTGAACGTGCCGTTCTTGAACTCGATGTCGTCCACCGAGGCTTCCATCAGGTGGGCGGCGATGCGCTTGCCCTTGGCGATGATCTTGTCCATCGCCTTGACCATCGCCGAGCCGCCGACGGCCAGGCTGCGGCTGCCGTAGGTGCCCATGCCGAACGGGATCTTGCCCGTGTCGCCATGCACCACATCCACCTGATCGAAGGGCACGCCAAGCTGATCCACGACGAGCTGCGCGAGCGTGGTTTCGTGCCCCTGGCCGTGGCTGTGCGTGCCGGTGAACACCGTCACGCTGCCGGTGGGATGGACGCGGATGTTCGCCACCTCATAGAGCCCGGCGCGGGCGCCGAGCGAACCCACCACCGCGCTCGGCGCGATGCCGCAGGCTTCCAGATAGGTCGAGATGCCGATGCCGCGCAGCTTGCCCTTGGCCTTCGCCGCCGCGCGCCGCGCCTCGAACCCCGCGAAGTCGGACGCTTTCAGCGCCTCCGCCAGCGTCGCCTCGTAGTCGCCGCTGTCGTACTGCAGCGCCACCGGCGTCTGGTACGGGAACGCGTCCTTCGGGATGAAGTTCTTCCGCCGGATCGCCACCCGGTCCAGGCCGGTATCGTGCGAAATGGTATCGACCAGCCGCTCCAGCAGGAACGTCGCCTCCGGGCGGCCCGCGCCGCGATAGGCGTCCACCGGCACGGTGTTGGTGAACACCGCCTTCACCTCGCAGTAGATCGCGGGCGTCGTGTAAACGCCCGCAAGCAGCGTGGCGTACAGGTAGGTCGGCACGCAGGGCGCGAAGGTCGAGAGATAGGCGCCCATGTTGCACAGCGTCTTCACGCGCAGCGCCAGGAACTTGCCATCCGCGTCCAGCGCCATCTCGGCGGTGGAGACATGGTCGCGCCCGTGCGCGTCCGACATGAAGCTTTCGGTGCGCTCGGCGGTCCACTTCACCGGCTTGCGGATCTTGCCCGACGCCCAGGTGACGATGGCTTCCTCGGCGTAGTGGTAGATCTTCGATCCGAAGCCGCCGCCCACGTCGGGCGCCACCACGCGCAGCTTGTTCTCCGGGATGTGCAGCACGAAGGCGCCCATC
>JAFEFJ010000190.1 GCA_018240635.1 Pseudomonadota bacterium
GGACATCGTCTACAAGAACTTTGTCCACATGGGGATCGCGGTGGGCGGCGCGAACGGCCTCGTCGTGCCCGTCGTCCGCGACGCCGACCGCATGAGCTTCGTGGAGATCGAGCGCACCATCGCCGATTTCGGCAAGCGCGCGCGCGACGGGCAGCTCAAGCTGGATGAACTCACCGGCGGCACCTTCAGCATCACGAACGGCGGCGTCTACGGCAGCCTGATGTCAACGCCGATCCTGAACCCGCCGCAGTCGGGCATCCTCGGGATGCACAAGGTGCAGGAACGCCCCGTCGTGGTCGGCGGAAAGATCGAGATCCGGCCGATGATGTATCTCGCGCTCTCCTACGATCACCGCATCGTGGACGGGCGCGAAGCGGTGCAGTTCCTGGTCCGCGTGAAGGAAGGCGTCGAAGACCCCCGCCGCCTGCTGCTGGGGCTGTAGGCCATGAGCGACAGCTTCGACCTGATCGTCATCGGCGGCGGCCCCGGCGGCTATGTCTGCGCGATCCGCGCGGCGCAGCTCGGCATGAAGGTCGCCTGCGTCGAGAAGCGCGCCACGCTCGGCGGCACCTGCCTCAACATCGGCTGCATCCCGTCCAAGGCGCTGCTGCAATCGTCGGAGAATTTCCACGCCGCGCAGCACGATTTCGCCGCACACGGCATCACGCTGGAAGGCGTGAAGCTCGACCTCAGGAAGATGCAGGCCCGCAAGGCCGAGGTGGTCAGCGCCAACGTCAAGGGCGTGGAGTTCCTGTTCAAGAAGAACAAGGTGACCTGGCTCAAGGGCGCCGGACGGATCGACGGGCCGGGCAAGGTCTCGGTCGATGGCGTTGCGTACGAAACCAAGAACATCGTCATCGCCACCGGCAGCGAGAGCATGCCGCTGCCGGGCGTGGAGGTGGACGAGAAGCGCATCGTCACCTCGACCGGCGGGCTGGAGCTGGATGCGGTGCCCGGCCACCTGGTGGTGATCGGCGGCGGCTATATCGGCCTCGAACTCGGCAGCGTCTGGCGCCGCCTCGGCGCGAACGTCACGGTCGTGGAATTCCTCGACCGCCTGGTGCCCACGATGGACGGGGAGGTCGCCAAGCAGTTCGAGCGCGTGCTCGCCAAGCAGGGCATGAAGTTCCGCCTCGGCACCAAGGTGACGGCCGCGAAGGCGGACGCGAACGGCGTGACGCTGACGCTGGAACCCGCCAAGGGCGGCCCGGCCGAGGAGCTGAAGGCCGACGTCGTGCTGCTGTCGATCGGCCGGCGCGCCTACACCGCGGGCCTCGGGCTCGCGGAAGCGGGCGTCGCCACCGACGAGCGCGGGCGGGTGAAGACCGACGCGCACTACGCGACGAACGTCCCCGGCATCTACGCCATCGGCGACGTGATCGCCGGGCCGATGCTGGCGCACAAGGCCGAGGAGGAGGGCGTCGCGCTCGCCGAACGCCTCGCGGGCCAGGCGGGGCACGTCAACTACGACGCCATTCCGGGCGTGGTGTACACGTGGCCCGAGGTAGCCGCCGTCGGCAAGACCGAGGAGGAGCTGAAGGCCGCCGGCGTCGCCTACGCGGTCGGCAAGTTCCCGTTCACGGCGAACGGACGCGCCCGCGCGATGGGCTACACGGACGGGTTCGTGAAGATCCTGTCCGACAAGGCGACCGACCGTCTGCTCGGCGCGCACATCATCGGCCCCGATGCCGGCACGGTGCTGCCCGAACTGGTCACCGCGCTCGAATTCGGCGCCTCGGCCGAGGATGTCGCCCGCATCTGCCACGCGCATCCCAGCCTGAGCGAGGCGGTGAAGGAAGCGGCCATGGCGGCGGATGGGCGCGCCATCCACATCTGAGATGCTGCCCCTCGCCCTGACGATGGGCGATCCCGCCGGGATCGGCGGCGAACTCACGTTGCGCGCCTGGGCGGCGAAATCCACCGCGCCGTTCTTCGCGCTCGACGATCCGGACCGGCTCGCCGCGCTCGCGGAACGGATCGGCCTCGGCGTGCCGGTCCGCGCGATCGCCTCAGCGGCCGAAACCGCCTCCGTCTTTCCCTCCGCGCTCCCCGTCCTGCCGGTGCCGCTCGCGGCGCCCCCGACGCCCGGCGCGCCCGATCCCGCCAACGCGCCCGCCGTCATCGCCTCCATCGAGCGGGCGACGCGGCTCGCGCTGGCGGGCGAAGCGGGGGCCGTCGTCACCAACCCGATCAGCAAGGCGGTGCTCTACAAGGCGGGCTTCAAGCATCCCGGCCACACCGAGTTCCTGGCCGAGCTGTGCGGCGTGCCGGGGCGGGAGGTGATGATGCTCGCCGCCCCCGCGCTGCGCGTGGTGCCGGTCACGGTGCATGTCTCGCTGCGCGACGCCCTCGCCGCGCTGAACGCGGGGCTCATCGCCGATGTCGCGCGCACCGCGGCCGCCGCCCTGCGCCGCGATTTCGGCATCGCCGCCCCGCGCCTGGCGGTGGCCGGCCTCAATCCCCATGCCGGCGAGCAGGGCGCGCTCGGGCGCGAGGACGCGGAGATCGTCGCCCCCGCCATCGCCGCGCTGCGCGCCGAGGGGATCGACGCCACCGGCCCCTGGCCGCCCGACACGATGTTCACCGAAGCCGCCCGCGCCCGCTACGACGCGGCGATCTGCATGTATCACGACCAGGCGCTGATCCCGCTGAAGACGCTCGACATGCATCACGGCGTCAACGTCACGCTGGGCCTGCCGATCGTCCGCACCTCGCCCGATCACGGCACCGCCTTCGACATCGCGGGCACGGGCCGCGCCGACGCCACCAGCCTGATCGCGGCGCTGCGGCTCGCGGGGGAGATTGTCGCGCGGCGCGCTGGGGGATAAGTCGCTGATCGGCCGCCCGCATCGGGGGGCGAAGAGGCGGAGGCTGAGCGATGGCACTGGAACGGCTGCGGCTTGGCGTGAACATCGATCACGTCGCCACCATCCGCAACGCGCGCGGCGGCGAGCATCCCGATCCGCTGGACGCCGCGCGGATCGCGATCCGCGCCGGGGCGGACGGCATCACCATGCATCTGCGCGAGGACCGGCGGCACATCCGCGACGACGACGTGCGCCGCGTGCGCGCGGCCATCGCCGCGCCGCTGAACCTGGAGATGGCGGCGACGGACGAGATGATCGCCTTCGCGAAGGACATCCAGCCGCACGCCGCCTGCCTGGTGCCCGAGCGGCGCGAGGAGGTGACGACCGAGGGCGGGCTCGATGTGGCCGGGCACGCGCAGGCGCTGCGCCCCGTGGTGGAGGCTCTGGCCGCGGCGGGCTGCCGGGTGTCGCTGTTCATCGACCCGGACCTGGAACAGGTGCGCGCTGCCGCCGCCATCGGCGCGCCGGTGGTGGAGCTGCACACCGGCGCCTACGCGCACGGCAAGCCGGGCGAGCTGGCCCGCCTGCGCGCCGCCGCCGCGCTGACCGGCGAGCTGGGGCTGGAATGCCATGCCGGGCACGGCCTGACCTATGCGAACACTCCGCCCATCGCAACGCTGCCGGGGGTGAAGGAACTCAACATCGGCCACTTCCTGATCGGCCAGGCGATCTTCGACGGGCTGGCTGTGGTGGTTTCGCGCATGCGCTCGGTGATGAACGTCGCGCGCACCGAACTGCCCGCCGGCCCTTCGGCCGTGGTGCCCGGCAGGTAGGCGCGGCGGCTCGCGGCGGCGGGCCGGTTCAGGCCGGAGGCGCGGGCCGCAGGCAGGCGAGCAGGGCGGGGATGAAGATCAGGCTGGCCGCCAGCGTGCAGGCCAGGCTGATCAGCAGCAGCACGCCCATGCTGGCGGTGCCCGGATGGTGCGACAGCGCCAGCGAGCCGAACGCCGTCCCGGTGGTCAGCGCCGAGAACAGGATGGCGCGCGCCGTCGCGCTGCCCAAGGGTGCGGCCGCGCCGGCCCGCCAGTTCATCACGAAGTAGATGTTGAACGACACGCCCACGCCCAGCAGCAGCGGCAGGGCGATGATGTTGGCGAAGTTGATCGGCAGCCCGGCCACCACCACGGCCAGCAGCGTCAGCAGCGCCGACATCAGGAGCGGCGCCAGCACCAGCCCGACATCCAGCACGCGGCGCAGCGCCACGAACAGGATCACGGCGATGGCCACGAACGCCGCGATGGCGGCGGTGCGGAAGGCGCCCACGATGGTGCGGCTGGTCGCCACGATCGTCACCGCCGAGCCGCCCGCGTTGGGCGCGACGGTCTGCACGTCCTGCACGAAGGCCCTGAGCCCGGCGCTGCCGCGATAGTCGGCCTTCGCCGTAACCTGCAGCCGCACGCGCCCGTCGGGCAGCGCCCAGTCCCGCGCGATGCTCTCGGGCACGTTCGCGATGGTCACGGGCTCGGCGCTCAGCGCGGTGCGCAGCCGGTCCAGCTCGTCCGGCAGGAATCGCGTCAGCGCGGCGTTCAGCGCCATCACGGTCGCATCCGGCGCCGCCTGCACCGCGCGCAGGTCGACGGCGATCGCAACGAGCGGGCTGTCCTTCGGCAGCTTCGCCAGCGCGGGCTCGATGTTGTCGGCGGCGGTGCGCGCGGCGAGCCGGATCTGCGACGCCGTGACCGGCGCCGCCGCGTCGTGCGGCGCCAGCGTCGGCGCCAGGATGGTGTTGGCGTCGGCGATGATCGCGAGCTTCGGCGGCTGGTCCTTTGGCACGAAGCTCGCCAGCGTCAGCACGCCGTCCACCGTCGGCAGCGCCTTCAGCTTCTCCGCCAACGCCGACGCCGCCGCCTCGTCGGGGGCGAGGATGTCGATCGTGTAGGGATTGGTCACCGGGTTGGCGATCAGATCCTGCAAGGTGCGCATCGCCTCGGTGGTGGGGTCCTTGGTGTGCAGCGGGTCGGCGTCGAAGGTCAGGCGCGGCGCGCAGGCGAGTCCCACCAGCGCGAGCGCCGCGAAGGCGGCCAGGATCGGCGTGCGGTGGCGCACCACCAGCGGGTCGAGCGGCGCGGCCCAACGGAAGCCGATCTCCGCCGCCTCGGCGCGCGGGCGGAACAGCGCGATCATCGCCGGCAGGAAGGTCAGCGTGCAGGCGAAGGCGATCAGCATCCCCACGCCCGCGATCAGCCCAAGCTCGGCCACGCCCCTGAAATCGGTCGGCACGAAGGCCAGGAACCCGGCGGCGGTGGCGGCGGCGGCGACCAGGATCTGCGTGCCGGAACGCCGCCCGGTCTCCATCAGCGCGCGGCCGAGATCGACGAAATGGTGCCGCGCCTCGCGGTAGCGCACGCTGAACTGAATCGCGAAATCCACCGCGATGCCGACGAACAGGATGGCGAAGGCGACGGAGACGAGATTGAGCGTGCCGACCGCGAGCGAGGCGAACAGCAGCGTCAGCAGCAGGCCCAGGATCAGCGTCGCGAGCGCCGGCACGATCAGCCGCCAGGAATGCAGCGCCAGGAACAGCCAGGCGGTGATCAGCACGACCGAGATCACCAGCCCCGTGACCGCGCCCTGCGCGACGGTGGCGAATTCCTCGTCGGCCAGTGCGACCTGTCCGGTGATTCGCACCCGCGCATCGCCCGCCTTCACGAAGGGAAGGTCGGCCGCCGCCGCGCGGATCGCCGCCGTCGCCGCGCCGCCCGGCTCCAGGCTGCCGAAATCGAGCTTCGGCTGCACCAGCACGAACTTGTAGGGACCGCCCAGCTCCGCCGTCTTGCCGCCGAGCAGGCGCTGCCATGACAGCGGCTCACCCTTGCCCGCGAGCGCGGAGGCCATCGCGTCGTGGAAGCCGCGCAGCGCGTCGCCGTAGGGTGTGATGTCGGCCTGCGCCTTCTCCACGCCGATGCCGAGCAGCGACAGCGCCGAGAACAGCCCGCGCGCCGAGGGATCGGCGACGAGCTGGCCCAGGAAGGGCTGCGCGTCGATCGTCTGGTCCATCAGCGCCTGCAATTCCTTCTCGCCCAGGAACAGCAGGCCCTCCTTGCGCAGATAGGGCGAGGCGTCCGGGCGGCGGACCGAGTGGAAATGCACGGTGTCGGCCGCGAGCTTGTCCGCCAGCGCGGCGGCGGTGGCCTCCGCCTCCTCCGGCTCGTGCGCGTCGATCACCGCCACCAGCAGGCCCTGGAACTGCGGGAACGCCTTGTCGAACGCCACCTTCGCCTGCCGCCAGGGAAGGGACGGGGCGAACATCACGTCGGTATCGGTGGTGACGCCCAGGCGGGTGGCGGCGGCAAGGCCGGAAAGCCCTGCAAGCACCAGCCCCGCCAGCACCACCAGCACCGCGCGGCGGCGGCAGAAATCAACGACGCTGGCGAGAAGATTCTGAACGGCGCCGCTTGCCGGGCCGCCAGCCGGACCTGCCGGTGCTCCGGTTTCCATGCCGCCGGCGCCGTCCGGCTGCGGTGGCAACTCCTCGGTCCCGTGGCCGGTCTGCATGGTGTCGTCGGATCGGAGCATTGCGTCTCGGGGGCTGGGGCGACGCGCGGCGGCGCCGGGGCGGATCGGGGGCTGGGCTGCTTGCGCCAGGGGCGGGTGCGTCAGCTGCCGTCCCGCGTGATGTCGAAGACGGCGAGCCCGGCGGCATTGTCGGGGCGCCGGCAGACCTGGGGATGGCGCAGCGTGCGGACGGCGTCGTTGTAGCCGGCCTGCCAGTGCTCCAGCATCGTGCGGCGGGAGAACTCGTAGTCCTTCGACTGCCCCTCGTACGAGCGCGCCCTGTAGATCAGGTGGACGAGGTTGTACACGCGCGCATCGGCCTCCGAGGCCAGCAGCTTCGCGGCGTCGGTCTCCCGCAGGTCGGGGGGCAGCTTGCTCAGCAGTTCCTGCGCCGCATGGCGCAGCGCCTGCGTCTTTCGGAACTGGCTCGCCGCTGCGCGGGTGCGGCTGGAGAACTGGATTTCCTTCTGCCGCACGCTGGTGTCGGCCAGGTTGCGCGGGAACTCGCCGCGCGCGTTCCACAGGTCGATCTGGAACGCCAGCGTGTCCCGACAGGGGCGCTCCTCCAGCACCCAGTTCAGCGGCGTGTTCGACACCAGGCCACCGTCCCAGTATTGCTCGCCGTCGATCTCCACCGCGGGGAAGCCGGGCGGCAGCGCGCCGCTCGCCATCACATGCTGTGGCCCGATCTTGTCGTGGCGGTTGTCGAACTGGATGAAGTTGCCCGAGCGGACATTCACCGCCCCCACCGTGAGCCGTGTATGCCCGGCGTTCAGCCGGTCGAAGTCGACCAGCCGCTCCAGCGTCCCGCGCAGCGGGGACACGTCGTAGTAGCTGGTCGCCTCCACGCTGCCCGGCGGGTGCAGGTAGGGCGGCGGGAAGCGCGGCTGGAAGAAGTCAGGCGCGCCGCCGACCAGCGCGCCGAGCGCCGCCATCTGGTTCACCACGCTGTGGGCGGCGTCGCCGTGCAATAACCGCTGCGGCAGGTAGCCGAGCGTCAAGGGGGAGGCGGTGATGGTCTCCCAGAACTCCCGCAGCCGCTCCACCCGTTTTTCGGGAGCATTGCCGGCGATGATCGCCGCATTGATGGCGCCGATCGAGATGCCTGCCACCCAGTCCGGATGCACCTCCGCCTCGTCCAGCGCCTGATACACGCCGCCCTGATAGGCGCCGAGCGCGCCGCCGCCTTGCAGCAGCAGCGCGATGCAGTCGAAAGGCGGACGGCCGATCCCGTGATGAGAGCGGGTCTTGTTGCGGGGCTGGTCGGTGGCCAATGAGGGACCTCTCCGGCAGGGCGGAGGGCTTCTAGCACGCCCTTTTTCCCGCCGCGGAACACTTTGCCGCGGCGCGGCGCGGATCAGCCGCGCAGCAGGCGGGCGGCCAGTATTGGCGAAATCGGTCAGCCGCGCAGCAGGCGCGCGGCCTCGGGCGCGAAATAGGTCAGCACGCCGCTCGCGCCTGCGCGCTTGAAGGCCATCAGGCTTTCCAGCATCGCCTTGTGGTGATCCAGCCAGCCGTTGCGCACGGCAGCCATGATCATCGCGTACTCGCCCGACACCTGATAGGCGAAGGTGGGCACGCCGAAGCGGTCCTTCACGCGGCGGATCACGTCCAGGTACGGCATCCCCGGCTTCAC
>JAFEFJ010000191.1 GCA_018240635.1 Pseudomonadota bacterium
CTGGTTGTAGCGCCGCTGGAACAGCCGCCGCCGGTGCAGCGGCACCGGCACCAGAACCTCCGCCTCCCGCAGCAGCGCCGCCCCCGCGCGCGCCATGTGCGGCGCCAGCACGCCGGCCAGCTCCACCCGGTCGGCATGCTTCAGCGGCAGCACCAGCTGCCGGCCCTGTGCGTCGTAGCGGAAGGCGGCGCGGGCGCGGGAGAATAGCGGCGGGGATGCCCGGCAGCCCGGACAGACGCTGTCGGCGCCGCCCTGCTCGGCATGCGCGAACATCACCCCGCAGCAGGCGCAGAACGGCGCGGTGACGAAGGCGGTGCGCGCGAAGCAGTCGGCGCAGAACAGCCCCTGCGCCGGGACTTCCTGTCCGCAGGCCGGACAGCCCGGCGGCACCAGCAGATCGAGCGCCGCGCGGCCGGCGCGGGCGAGGTGGGCGGCAACGCCCTGTGCGGGGAAGCTCAGTCCGCCCCCACTTTCGGGCCGAATCGCACCGATCCGTCGCGGGCGATCTCCTCCACAAGCGCGATCTCCCAGGACAGGTAGGCGTGCATCGCCTCCTCGATCCCGCGGTTGCGGTCGTAGGGCCGCAGGTAGAAATCCAGGCACGCCTCGTCGGGCGGGTCGGTGCGGTCCTTCACCAGCGGGCGGCCGAAGGCGTGCCAGGCGGCGGTGCCGCCCTCCAACACATGCACCTGCCCGCGCGTCAGCCCGGCGGCCTCCGCCACCGCCAGCCGCGCCAGCATGCCGTCGGGCGAGGTGAGCACCACGTGGGCGGCGTCCTTCAGCCGCGCGGCGATGGCATCCAGCCGCGAGCGGATCGCCCACACCGCGCCGGGGATGTGCCCCTCGCGGAAGTCGATGCTGCGGGCGAGGTCCACCACCACGGTCGGCGTCCCGGCATCGAGCAGCCGCAACAGCCCGAGCACGTCGATCAGCGGCGCGGGTGCGGCAAGCTCGGGGATCGGCGGCTCCGGCACGGGCGCCGCCATCGTGCCGCCGGCCAGCGCGAACACGTCGCGATGGCCCATCTGGCGCAGCCATGCGCCCGCCATGCGCGCGCGCACGCCGGTGTCGTCCAGCAGCACGATCCGCGCATTGCGCACGCCGATCCATTGATCGGTCGCCTGCACCAACTGCCCGCCCGGCGCGTTGCGGCTGCCCGGCCGGTGCGCGGCGCGGAACTCCGCCGGATCGCGCACGTCGAGCAGATAGAGCGTGCGTGCGGGGTCCGCCTGCATCCCGGCCAGCGCCGCCTCGTCGATGATCTGCACGCCGGTCGCCTCGGCGAAGCGGGAGGCGCGCTCCAGCGCCAGCGTCAGGCTGCGCGGCGTGCCCGGCTGGAAGCGGTCGGTGCGGCCGGTATCGCAGCGCAGCCCCGCCAGTTCCCACCCCATCGTGCCGTTGCGCAGCGCCACCACCTCGTTCGGGATGCCGGCGCGGCGCAGGCTCTCGGCGCCCAGGATGCTGCGCGTCCGCCCGGCGCAGTTCACCACCACCAGCGTGTCCGGCTCGGGCGCCAGATCGGCGATGCGGTACGCCAGTTCCCCGCCCGGCACCGAGATCGCGCCGGGGATCGACATGCGCACGAACTCCTCGTGCGTGCGGCTGTCGAGCACGATCATCTTGCGCCCCGATTGCTGCCAGTCGCGCAGTTGCGGCGGATCGACGCTGACGGTGCCGTATTCGTGCTCCACCCATTCCCCGAAGGCCTTGGATGGAACGTTAATGCCGCTGAACAAAACGTTACCGGCCGCCTTCCATGCGGCCGTGCCGCCGTCCAGCACCGACACGTCCGTCGCGCCGATGCCTTCCAGCCACGCCGCCAGCGTCTCGGCCAGCCCGCGCCCGTCGTCCATGCACACGATGCGCGCCGACAGGCGCGGCAGCAGGGCGCGGGCGCGCAGCTCCTTCTTGGAAAGCGGGCAGGGCACCGCCCAGAACGGGTGCGCGGTGCCGAACTCGCCTTCCTCCCGTGCGTCGAGCAGCGCCAGCTCCGCGCCGTCGGCGAGCCAGTCCTTCAGCGTGGCGGCGTCGATGCGCTTCATTGCGGTCTCCTGGGGGCGGGGATGAGGGACGGTAGGCGGCAGCCTCGGGCCTTGGCAACGCGGCCCGCCTGAGACACATCGCACGGATCGGGACCGGGATGCGGATGGAAGACGGGCGCGAGATTTTCGACCGGGCCGCCGTGCGCCGTCATCGCGACCGCGCGGCGCCGCTGGTCGGGCAGGTGCGCCCGGTGCTGGAGGCGGCGGCCGAGCGGCTGCTCGACCGGCTGGACGACACGACGAAGCGGTTCACCCGGGCGCTCGACATCGGCGGGCGCGGCGTCGTCGCGCCGATGCTGCGCGCGCGCGGGATCGAGACGGTTTCGCTCGATCTGTCCGCCCGCATGGCGGCGCTGGGCGGCGGCCCGGCGGTCGCGGCGGACGAGGAGTTCCTGCCGTTCGGCGCGGAGAGCTTCGACCTGGTGGTGGCGAACCTGTCGCTGCACTGGGTGAACGACCTGCCCGGCGCGCTGATCCAGCTTCGCCGCGCGCTGCGGCCCGAGGGGCTGTTCCTCGCGAGCCTGCCCGCGCTCGGCACGCTCGATGCGCTGCGCACGGCGCTGGCGGAAGCCGAGGCCGCGCTGACCGGCGGCGCCGCGCCCCGCACCTCCCCGCTCGTGGACCTGCGCGACGCCGCGGGGCTGTTGCAGCGCGCGGGGTTTTCGCTGCCGGTCGCCGACCTGGACGAGATCGACCTCGCCTACGCCGACCCGCTCACGCTGCTGCGCGACCTGCGGGCGGCGGGCGAAACGAACGCGCTGCGGGAGCGCGACCGGCGCATCCCGCACCGGGCGCTGTTTCCGATGGCGCTGGCCGCGTTGCCGGAGCGCGAGGGCCGCGTGCCGGTGCGGCTGCGGATCGCGATGCTGACGGGGTGGGGGTAGGACGGCGCTCCGGATGAATGCGCGGAATTGCGGTGCGTAGTTTCCCACGAAATCAGATTGGTTGGCACGGCGGCCCGCCCTGCTGGTCCCGAAGCCGGGCATACAGGAAGTCGAAACTTCGTACGGCGGGTGAAACCCGCGGATGCAACGTTCCGCTGTCGCCCTCGCAGCCGTTGCCGGCCGTCCCCCGGCTTGCGTCGGCGGGTTTCACCCGTCCTGCGATGGCGCGGTGCCGGGCTACGCTTGCTGTGGAATCAGCAAGTAGGATGGGCTTCAGCCCACCGATTGCCAGCCAGGCGATGCGTCCTTGCTTTGGTCGAGAAATCTGTTTCGACCCAAGCCGGACGGCAGCGGGCCGGTTGGACGCTCCCGCAAGCGGACAGATCTCGCTGCCGGCTCGGCGGCTTTGCGCCCAATCGAAACATTCAGGCAGCCGGAGCGACGTTGCGCCGCCGCTGCGACATCATAGCCAACGGGCCCAGGCCCAGGACGGTGATTGCAGCCATCACCCACCAGGCCAGGCGAAACGCCGCGAGAGGCGGCTCGGCCGAGGCGGGCGAAGAGACCATGGCGACGAAGATCGCGACGCCAACGGCGAAGCCGATCTGGCGGATCATGTTGATCACGCCCGAGCCCGTCGCGAAAGACGATGCCGGAAGTGCCGAGGTGCCCAGGCCCATCAGCGTCGGCAGCGTCAGTCCGACACCGATGCCCGATGGAATGACGCAAAGCACGGCGAACGCCAGGTTCGCCTCGGGCCCAGCCAGGACCGCCCACACGATGACGCCCGCGGCAAAAACCGACAGACCTGCCGCCGCGACGCTGGCCGCGCCGAACCGGGCGATCAACGGCCCGGCCAGCAGCAACGAGGTCACGGGCACCATGAAGGGGCCGGGGGCGATCGCCAGGCCGATCTTTTCGGTGGACCAGTGCCATACGCCTTCCTGCCAGAGCACGAGCGAGAGCAGAAAGCCGCCGAACGCGGTCGAGAACGGCGCCATCGTTAGGGTTGCCCGCGTGAAGTCCCCGATCCGGAAAAGGGCCGGGTCGATGAAGGGGGTGTACGAACGCAGGCAGTGTGCGACGAACAGCGCAAGCGTTGCAGCGGCCACCGCGAAGCTCAGCGAAACGCCGTACGAACTCCAGCCCCAGTCGTTCAGCTTCACGATTGCGAAGGTCAGTGCGCTGATGCCGATGGTGATCATCGCGGCCGCCCCGTAGCTCGGCACCGGGACGTCATGGCCGGGAATGCGCGGAAGCCTGATCGCCCCCACGGCGAGCGCGAGGAGGCCGATCGGGACGTTGACGAGGAAGATCCAGCGCCAGCTCATCGTCACAAGCAGTCCGCCCACCAGCGGGCCGAGTGCGGCGGCGAACCCGCCGATGGCGGCCCAGGTGCGGACCGCGCCGGCACGGCGCTCCGCCGGAAAGGTCGCCAGTATGAGACCGAGGGACGTGGGCGTCAGCAGGGCCGCGCCTGCCGCCTGCAGCAGACGGAACGCGACCAGGCTCCAGACGCTGTTTGCCAGGGCACAGGCGGCCGAGGCGATGGTGAAGAGGGCGATGCCGGCGAGAAAGCTCAGGTTCCGCGGATAGCGCTCGGCCAGCCTGCCGCACAGCACCAGCAACGCCGCATAGATGATCGCATAGCCGTTAAGGATCCAGGAGAGATCCCCGAGGTTCGCGTTGGCGAAATCTCGCGCGATAGCCGGCAGCGCCACGTTGACGATGAACAGGTCGAGGTTGGCCAGCACAATCCCGGCAGAGACGATCGCCAGGACCAGGCCCGGCCTCGCGGGGGGCCTCATGCCGATGCTGTTGCGTTTGCGTATCGCGCGACCGCGCGGGGCGTGACGGGCATGAGCATCGCGGGTCTCCGTGACGGGTGGTGTCCCGTTTTAATGGCGCTCGCCATGTTTGACTTTTAATGGCGCTCGCCATTAATGATGTCAATGCATGGTCACGCGCGCCGGCGAAGGCAGGAACATGAAGGTCAGCAAGGAAAAAGTGGCGGAGAACCGGGAGCGCATTCTCACCGAGGCCGCCCGGCTGTTCCGGGAACAAGGCCTCTCGGGCGTGGGCGTCGATGCCCTGGCCGAGGCCGCCGGCCTGACGCACGGCAGCTTGTACAGCCAGTTTGGTTCCAAGGAGCGGTTGGCGGAGGAGGCTCTGCGGCACGCGGTTCGCACGACTTCGGCCCGCACGGGCGGCGCACGAACCTTCGACGACTTCGTCGCGCGCTACCTGTCCCCCGACCACCGGCAACGCCGCGGCGATGGCTGCGTGGTGGCGGCCTTGAGCGGCGAGATGCCGCGCCAAAGCGCCGTGATCCGGCGCGGCTTCACGGATGCGGTGCGTGCGATGTCGGAGCGGATCGCCGGTCTGATGGCGCGCCGCCGATCGCCCGAGGATGCTGCCCTGGCTGCCACGGCAACGATGATCGGCGCGCTGACGCTGGCACGCGCTGTCGATGACCCCGACCTTTCGGATCGCATCCTGGCCGCGGCCCGGAAGGAGCTGGCGTCGCGCTAGGCGCAGGCCGCCGCGGCCCGGGGTCGCATGGCCGCTTTCCCCGCATCACATGGAGCACGCGATATGGCGCCGAGCGGCACGCGAGAACGGCAGGACGTCGCACTGATTGTCGGCGGCGGCCCCGGCATCAGCGCCAGCTGTGCCAAACTCTTTGCGGCGAACGGCATGGCCGTCGGCATCGCCGCCAGGACCCCGGACAAGCCTGTTCTGCAGGACCTGGAGAAGACGCTCGGCGTCCGCCGATACGGGTGCGATGCCAGCGATCCTGCGGCCGTGGAGCGGATGTTCTCGGCCGTCGCCCGAGACCTCGGAACCCCCACGCTCGTCGTCCACAACATCGATGGCCGTGTTCCCGGCATCTTCGGCAAGCGGATTACCGACGCAGATCCGGCAATGGCATTCGATACAATCCGGACTGCCGCGTTCAGCGCGTTCCTGATCGGACGGCAGGCAGCCCGGCTGATGCTGGCGAACGAACCGAACGCCGACGGCGTGAGAGGCTCGATCATCTTCACGAACGCAAGCGCCGCGCTCAAGGGCTTCCCATCGAGCGGTGCCTTCGCGATGGCGTGTCATGCGAAAGCCGGTCTTGCTCAGAGCATGGCGAGAGAACTGATGCCGCAAGGAATCCATGTGGCAAATGTCCCGATCGACGCGGCAGTCGGCGTCACCCAGGAAGACGGGACGCGCGCCCATCGCCGGGCAGGACGAACCGTCGACGACAACATGGCCGATCCGGACCGTATTGCAGAAACCTATCTGCAGCTGCACCGCCAGCATCGGTCGACCTGGGCATTCGAAATCGTGCTGCGGCCGTGGGTCGAGAAGTGGTGATCCGAAGGACGGCGGACAGGGTGATTTCTACCCTGCATCCGCACCCTGCTGGACCTGCCACCGCGCCACTCCGGCGTGCCAGAGGCTCACCGTAACCGGCCAGCAAGTAGGGTGGGTTCAGCTCACCGATTGCCAGCCGAGCGATGCGTCCTCGCTTTGGTCGAGAATTCGGTTGGTGGGCTGAAGCCCACCCTACATCCGCTCGCGCCGGCCAGCACAACGTCGTGACCCAAACCGGACCATCGCGCGTGATCGAGCGCGCCCAACTCCCGCAAACGCGAGAGTGCGCGCCTACCCCCCCGTCACGCTCATATGCCGCGCGACCGCCGGCTTGTCCGTGCGGCGGTCGATGACGAAGTCGTGGCCCTTGGGCTTGCGGGCGATGGCGGCGCGGATGGCGTCGTCCAGCGCGGCGTCGTCGGCGCCCGAGCGGAGCACGCTCCGCAGATCGGCGGCGTCGTCCTGGCCCAGGCACATGTACAGCGTGCCCGTGCAGGTCAGCCGCACGCGGTTGCAGCTTTCGCAGAAATTGTGGGTCATCGGCGTGATGAAGCCGAGCCGCCGTCCGGTCTCCGCCACCTCGAAATAGCGCGCCGGGCCGCCGGTGCGATGGGCGCTTTCGGTCAGCGTCCAGCGCCGCCGCAGCCGGGCGCGGACCACCGACAGCGGCAGGTACTGATCGACCCGCGCGCCGTCGCCGAGGCCGAGGTCGCCCATCGGCATCGTCTCGATCAGCGTCAGGTCGAAGCCCTGCTCGCCGCACCACTCGACCATGCGGTCGAACTCGTCCTCGTTCACGCCGGGCATGGCGACGGCGTTCACCTTCACCGCAAGCCCCGCCGCGCGGGCCGCGAAGGCGCCGTCCAGCACCACGGCCAGGTCGCCGCGCCTTGTGATGCGGGCGAAGCGCTCGGGGTCAAGCGTGTCGATGGAGACGTTCACCCGCCGCACGCCCGCTGCCGCCAGTTCTTCGGCGTAGCGCGCCAGCAGCGTGCCGTTGGTGGTCAGCGTCAGCTCGTCCAGCCCGTGGCCGAGCCGCGCGCCCAAGGAGCGGAACAGCGTCATCACGTCGCGGCGGACCAGCGGCTCGCCGCCGGTGATGCGCAGCTTGCGGGTGCCGAGGCGCACGAAGGCGCCGGCAACGCGGTCCAGCTCCTCCAGCGTCAGCAGTTCCCGCTTGGGCAGGAACGTCATGTCCTCGGCCATGCAGTAGACGCAGCGCAGGTCGCACCGGTCGGTGACCGAGATGCGCAGATAGGTGATGGCGCGGCCGAACGGATCGATCATGGCGAACGCAGCAAGCCTCTCAACGCCCCTTCATGTGCGCCGTCCGGCCGCCCGCCGCAAGACGGGGAGGCGCCGCCCCCCTCACACCACCCGCAGCAGCGGGCGCGCGGGGCGGCGGGCGAGCCGCTGGTAGAGCGCGACGTAGTCGGCGGCCATCCGCCGCGCGGTGAAGCGCTGCTCGAAGCGCCTTCGGATCGCCCCCCGCGACAGCGTGGGAAGCCGCTCCACCGCGGCGGCCGCCTCCGCCTCGTCGCGCACCAGGAAGCCGGTCAGCCCATCCTCGATGATCTCGGGCACCGAGCCCGAGGGGTAGGCGATCACCGGCGTGCCGCAGGCCATCGCCTCGATCATCACCAGGCCGAAGGGCTC
>JAFEFJ010000192.1 GCA_018240635.1 Pseudomonadota bacterium
AGAGCAAAGATGGTGTGGTCGCGGCCGAGGCCGACATTGCGGCCCGGCTTCACCTTGGTGCCGCGCTGGCGGATGATGATGTTGCCGGCGACGACCGCCTGGCCGCCCGACTTCTTGATGCCGAGGCGCCGGCCTTCCGTGTCGCGCCCGTTGCGGGACGAGCCGCCCGCCTTCTTGTGTGCCATCGGGGTGCTCCTTACGCCGCGCTGATTTCGGCGACCCGCAGCACGGTGACGTGCTGGCGGTGGCCGTTCTTGCGGCGGCTGTTCTGCCGGCGGCGCTTCTTGAAGATGATGACCTTTTCGAGCCGGTCCTGCGCGACCACGGTCGCGGTGACGCGGGCGCCGGCGACGGTGGGCGCGCCGATGGTCAAGTTGCCTTCCGCGCCGACGGCGAGGACATCGGTGAACGTGACGGTGGCGCCGGGCTCGGCTTCCAGCTTCTCCACCTTGAGAACCGCGTTCGGCGTGACGCGATACTGCTTCCCGCCGGTGCGGATGACTGCGAACATGGCCTTCTCGACTTTCCGTGGCATCCGCGTCCCAGAGGGCTGGGCGGGTGCGGAACGCACTGCTGGGCGGCCGGGAAAGCCCGGACGCCGGGAAGCGCGGGTTATAGCCGGGCGCGGTCCCCTGTCAACGCCGAACCGGGCCTGCCCGTGGGCCTATCTGGGCCGCGCGCAACGCAGGCGCGCCCTGCGCGGATGCGCGGTCCGGCGCGAGTTGCGGCGGACAGGGCCGATCACTATAACCCCGGCTCCCCGGAGAGGTGCCGGAGCGGTCGATCGGGGCGGTCTCGAAAACCGTTGTGCGTGCAAGCGTACCGTGGGTTCGAATCCCACCCTCTCCGCCATTCTCTCTCCCGCCCGCGCAGGGAGGCCCGATGTCCCGGCGCCCAACCGAGCCGCATGAGCCGCCGGACGGCGCCGCGACGGACGTGGCGGGCGGGCTGCAGGCGGCGCTCGATCTTCTCAATGCCGGACGGCTGGACGACGCCGCCGCAACAGCGGCGCGGCTGCGCGCCGCCGCGCCGGGCGATCCGGCGGTGATACAGTTGGACGCGGCGGTGGCGCTGCGGCGGAACGAGCCAGCGCGGGCGCTGGAGTCGGCGCGGGCGAGCCTGCGGCGGCGCCCCGGCCATCCGCCGACGCTGCTGCTGGCGGCGCGGGCCGCATGGGCGGCAGGGGACGAGAACACGGCGATGGCGGCGCTGCGCGAGGCGGCCAAGACCGCGCCGGACCTGCCCGAACCCGCCTTCCTGCTCTGCGAATGGCAGGCCGCGCGCGATGCCGCGCCGCTGCCCGCGATGCTGGCGGCGCTGGCCGCCCGATTCCCTAGGCAGGGCGCGGCGTGGCTCGGGCTGGGGCGGGCGCTGCTGCGGGGCGGCCGGGCCGGGCCGGCGCTGGCCGCCTTCGACCATGCGATCTCGGCCGATCCGGCGGCCGCGGCGGCGCACATGGGCCGGGGCCTCGCGCTGCGGGAGGCCGGGCGCCTTCAGGAGGCCCGAGAGGCGTTGGAAGCGGCGCTGGACCGCGACGGAGCGGCCTGGGCGGCGGCGTTCCAGCTTGGGCTGACCTGCCAGGACCTGGGCGACGAGCGGGCGGCGGCGGAGGCCTACGCGGCGGCGCTGGCGGCGCGGCCGGATCTGGCGGAGGCGGCGGTCAATCTCGGCATCGCGCGGCAGCGGCTGGGCGACATGGACGGCGCGTTGGCGGCCTATCGCGAGGCGGTGCGGCTGCGCCCCGACACCTTCGCGCGGATCGCGCAGGCGGCGACAGCCTCGGCGACCGGAATGCTATGGCTCGACCTGGAGCGGTTCCGCCGCTTCCTCTCCGCCCCCGCCGCCTGAGCGGCGCCGCCGGGCGCGGAAGCGGCGGCGATAGACCCCGGGGCCGCCGAGCAGCGCGGCGGCGGTCGCGTCGTAGCGCGCGGCGCGATCGGGCGAGAACGTCTCGAACACCAGCTCGGGCGGCGCGCGGGGTACGGCGAAGCACTGCGCGACGGGCGTGCCGGCGGGCAGCGTCCCCGTGAAGTGCGGATCGGTCCAGACGCCGGGAAACAGGATGCCGACATCGCTGAAACGGTCGGCGTCCACGAGGCCGGTTAGCAGGCGGAACGGCAGGTCCGAGCGGTTCGCCGGATGCGTCGCCCACAGCGACCAGCCCGGCTCCAGCTCGATGGTCCAGAAGCTGTTGAACTTCACCAGCGCCTGGCCGGCGCGATGCAGCGGTGTGTCCGTCACCTGCTCCGGCACATGGAAGCTGATCGGCGCGCGCGGATGGGCGTGGACGGAGGGCGCGGGGATGTCCCAGTCCCAGGACAGCACGCCGTCCCGGACCGTGACGTCGCAGGGCAGCGGCATGACGAAGCCGTAGCTCATGGCATCGACGAAGGGCGGGCATTGCTTGACGGTGCGGACGTCCTGCCCGTGCACCGGCGAGAAGGCGCGGTTCGGCATCGCGCGCAGCCAGTCCGGCAGGGCCGCGCGGGCGGGCAGCGGGCGCGGCAGGCGGCCTTCCAGGGCCGGGTCGCAGCGGAATACGATTCGCATGACCGGCCAGCCCTGCGCGCTCAGGGCCGCAGCAGCGTCCGCGCCACGGCGCGCTGCCAGCCGGCGTATTTGCGCGCCCTCTCCCCGGCCTCCATCGACGGCAGGAAGCGCCGCTCGGCGGTCCAGCCCCGGGCGAAGACGGCGGGCTCGGGATACAGCCCCGCCGCCATGCCGGCGAGATAGCCGGCGCCGAGGGCAGTGGTCTCCAGGCAGGTGGGCCGGTCCACCGGGGCGCCCAGGATGTCGGCCAGGAACTGCATCGCCCAGTCGCTCGCGCTCATGCCGCCATCGACGCGGATGACGGTGCCGCCGGGTGCGGCGCCCGAGAAATCGGCGTGCATCGCTTCCAGCAGGTCGCGGGTCTGGTAGCCGACGGATTCGAGCGCGGCGCGGGCGATTTCCTTCCGCGTGGTGCCGCGGGTGATGCCGGCGAGCAGGCCTTGCGCCTCGCTGTCCCAGTGCGGCGCGCCGAGGCCGACGAAGGCGGGCACGAGATAGACCGCCTGCTGCGGATCGGCCTGTTCGGCGAGCGCGCCGGTCTCCGCCGCATTGCCGATCAGCCCGAGCCCGTCGCGCAGCCACTGCACGGCAGCGCCGGCGACGAAGATCGAGCCTTCCAGCGCGTAGCTGCGCTCGCCGCCGAGCTGGTAGGCGATGGTGGTCAGCATCCGGTGCGCGCTCGCGACGGGATGGGCGCCGGTGTTGAGCAGCGCGAAGCAGCCGGTGCCGTAGGTGGATTTCAGCATCCCCGGCAGGAAGCACCCCTGCCCCACCAGCGCCGCCTGCTGGTCGCCCGCGATGCCGCGCACCGCGACTGCGCCGCCGAGATGCGCGGCGGACGCAGTGCCGAAATCGCCCGCGCTGTCCCGCACCTCCGGCAGCATGGCGCGCGGCACGCGGAACAGCGCCAGCAGCGCGTCGTCCCAGGCGCCGCAATGGATGTCGAACAGCAGCGTGCGCGAGGCGTTGGTGGCGTCGGTCGCGTGCACGGCGCCGTCCGTCAGGCGCCAGAGCAGGAAACTGTCCACCGTGCCGAACGCAAGATCGCCCGCCTCCGCCGCTGCGCGCGCGCCGTCCACGGCATCGAGCAGCCAAGCGATCTTGGTGGCGGAGAAATAGGGATCGATGCGCAGCCCGGTGCGGGCGGCGATCAGGTCGCCGTGGCCCGCCACTTCGAGCTGTTCGCAAAGGGACGCGGTGCGGCGGTCCTGCCAGACGATGGCGTTGTGGATCGGCCGGCCGGTGCGCCGGTCCCACACGACGACGGTTTCGCGCTGGTTGGCGATGCCGAGCGCGGCGAGATCGCTCGCAGCGAGCCCTGCCCTGTCCAGCGCCTGGCGGGCGGTGGCAAGCACGGTCCGCCAGATTTCCTCAGCGTCGTGCTCGACCCAGCCGGGGCGCGGATAGTGCTGCGCGAATTCCTGCTGCGCGGAGGCGACCGGCGCGGCATCGGCATCGAAGACGATACCGCGGGTGGAAGTCGTGCCCTGGTCGATGACGAGAACATGCCGTGCCATGGCGCCACTCTTGCGTTGCGCTTGTCGTGCGAAAGGCGCCGCCCGGCCGGGGCGCGCGGCCCCGGCCGAAGCGGTTTCAGCCGATCAGGTCTTCTTCGGCATCTGCGCCGCCCAGCCCTTGATCAGCTCGTCGTAGTCCACGGTTTCTCCCGGCGGCTTCTCGTTGGCAAGCTTGCGCTGCGGCGCGAGGTTGCCGTCCTTCTCGGCCTGTGCGTACCAGTATTCGGGATCGCGCTCGGCATTCATCTTCGGCCCGAGATCGCCCTGCACGCCGGACTTCTCAAGCCGCGCCATGATCGCGTCCTGGTCGCGCGCGAGCCCGTCCATCGCCTGCTGCGGCGTCGCCTCGCCCGAGATCGCCTTCGAGACGTTCTGCCACCACACCTGCGCGAGCTTGCCGTAGTCGGGCACGTTCACGCCGGTCGGCGTCCACAGTTTGCGGGCGGGGCTGCGGTAGAACTCCACGAGGCCGCCGACCTTGGGCGCGAGCTTGGTCATCGCCTCGTGCATGATGTCGCTTTCGCGGATCATGTGCAGCGTGGAGACCGCCTTCTTCAGCGTGACCGTCTTGGAGACGCAGAACTGGGCGTAGAGCCAGCCCGCCTTCACCCGCTCCAGCGGCGCGTATTTCAGCATCGTCCAGCAGCCGACGTCCTGGTAGCCGAGCTTCATGCCTTCCTTCCAGTAGGCGCCGTGCGGGCTGGGGGCCATGCGCCACTTGGGCGTGCCGTCCGGGTTCATCACCGGCAGCTTCGGATCGGACAGCGCGTGGGTGAAGGCGCTGTACCAGAAGATCTGCTGGGCGATGTGGCCCTGGCCGGGCACCGCGCCGGCTTCCAGGAAGTCCATGCCGGCGGCTTCGGGCGGGGCGTATTTCTTCAGCCACTCGACGAACTTGGTCAGCGCATAGACCGCCGCCGGGCCGTTGGCGTCGCCGCCGCGCGAGACCGAGGCGCCGCGCGGGATGCCGTTCTCCGCCCGGATGCCCCATTCGTCGACGGGCCGTCCGTTCGGCAGGCCGCGATCGCCCGAGCCCGCCATCGACAGCCACGCATCGGTGAAGCGCCAGCCGAGCGAGGGGTCCTTCTTGCCGTAGTCCATGTGGCCGTAGACGCGCACGCCGTCGATCGTCTTGACGTCGTTGGTGAAGAACTCGGCGATGTCCTCGTAGGCCGACCAGTTGACCGGCACGCCGAGATTGTAGCCGAACTTCTTCTTGAAGCCGTCCTTCAGCTCCGGCCGCTGGAACCAGTCGTAGCGGAACCAGTAGAGGTTCGCGAACTGCTGGTCGGGGAGCTGGTACAACTTGCCGTCGGTGAAGGTGCCGAAGGACAGGCCAATGAAATCGTTGAGGTCGAGGTTCGGGTTGGTGACCTCCTTGCCGTCGTTCGCCATGAAGTCGGTCAGCGAGCCGCCGACGATGTCGCGGTAGCGCGGATGCGTGCCGATGAAGTCGGAATCGTTCATCCAGAAATCGTAGATCGGCTTGCCGGACTGGATTTCGACCTCGATCTTATCGACCAGCAGGCCCTCATCCATCATCTCGTGGTTGACCTGGATGCCGGTGATGTCGGCGAAGGCCTTGGTCAGCGTCTTCGATTCGTATTCGTGGATGCTGAGGATTTCCGAGACGGTGCTGAGCTTCATGCCCTTGAACGGGGCGGAGGCCTTGATGAACCACTCCATCTCCGCCATCTGCTGGTCCTTCGACAGCGTGGACGGCTGGAATTCGCTGTCGATCCACTTCTTGGCGGCATCGACCTGCTGCGCGTAGCTGGGCGTGGATGTCAGGATCGCGGCGCTTCCGACCGCGGCGGCGGTGCCTGCGGCGGCAGCGGCGCCCTTCAGGACGTGCCGGCGTGAGACTTCCATTCGGTTATCCTCCCATTGAGGCCGGCGCGCGGGATGCGGCCGGCGAAGCGTTTTTCGGCGTCAGGCGAAACGGAACATCGCGATTCCGTAGGCGAACGAGATGGCGAGCGGGTACCAGAGCGCGCCGCCGTCGAGCCGCATCCAGGCGATGAAGATGAAGGCGGCGCCGATCAGGCTGACGAAGAAGCGGTCGCCGCGGGTGGTGGGAAAGCCGAGGATGCCCTTGCGCGGCGTCTCAGGGCGGCGCACGGCGAGCACGGTCAGCACGATCAGCGACACGGCGATGAAGACGAAGAAGACCGCCGTCTCCCAGGTCCATGCCATCCAGGCCAGCATTGCGCGCGCTCCTGCTCAGACCCGCCCGAGGGCGAAGCCCTTGGCGATGTGTTTGCGGACGAACCAGATCACGATGGCGCCGGGGATCATGGTCAGCACGCCGGCGGCGGCGAGCAGCGACCAGTCCATGCCCGAGGCCGAGTAGCTGCGGGTCATCACCGCCGCGAAGGGCAGCGCGTTGGACGAGGTGAGCGTCGTCGCCATCAACTGCTCCACCCACGAGAACATGAAGCAGAAGAAGGCGGTGACGCCGATGCCGTTGGCGATCAGCGGCAGGAAGATGCGGATGAAGAAGCGCGGGAAGGAATAGCCGTCGATCGCCGCCGTCTCGTCGATCTCGCGCGGGACGCCGCCGACGAATCCTTCTAGGATCCACACCGCAAGCGGCACGTTGAACAGGCAGTGCGCGAGCGCGATGGCCCAGACCGTGTCGAACAGCCCGACCGCGTAATAGAGGTTGAAGAACGGCATCACGTAGACCGCCGCCGGCGCCATCAGGTTGGTCAGCAGCCAGAAGAACAGGTGCTTGTCGCCGATGAAGCTGAAGCGGTTGAAGGCGTAGGCGGCAGGGAGCGCCACGGTGACCGAGATCACGGTGTTGATCGCGACATAGGTGAGCGAGACGCCGAAGGCGTGCAGCCAGCTCGGGTCGTTGAAGATCGCGCGGTATTTCACCAGCGTCGGCTCGTGCGGCCACAACGCGAGGCCGGACATGATGTCGGCGTTGGTGCGCAGGCTCATGCTGATCAGCCAGTAGATCGGCAGCATCAGCAGCACGAGGTACAGGATCAGCACGAGCCGCGGCGCGATGCCCTGGCGCATCACGCGTCCCCCCGCCGTTCGAGCTGGGTCATGGCGGTGTAGAACATCCAGCACACCGCGATGATGATCAGGTTGTAGACCAGCGACATCGCGGCCGCCTTCCCGAGATCCACCTGGCCGATCGCGATCTTCACGAGGTCGATCGACAGGAAGGTGGTGGCGTCGCCGGGCCCGCCGCCGGTCACCACGACGGGCTCGGTGTAGATCATGAAGGTCTGCATGAAGCGCAGCAGCGTGGCGATCACCAGCACCTTGCGCAGCTTCGGCAGCTCGATCTTGGAGAACACGGCCCAGCGGCTGGCGCCGTCGATCCGCGCCGCCTGGTAGTAGGCATCGGGGATGGCGCGCAGGCCCGCGTAGCTCAGCAGCACGACGAGCGGCGTCCAGTGCCAGACGTCGATCACCACGATCGTCACCCAGGCCGAGACCGGGTCCTGCGTCACGTTGTAGCGCAGCCCGAGGCCGGTGAGCGTGGCGCCGAACAGGCCGATATCGGCGCGGGCGAAGATCTGCCACATCATGCCGACCACGTTCCACGGGATCAGCATCGGCAGCGCGATCAGCACCAGCGACGGCCCGACCGCCCAGCCGCGGCGCGGCAGGCAGAGGGCGATCGCGATGCCGAGCGGGATCTGGATCGCGAGGCAGGTGAAGGAGAAGGCGAAGGTGCGCACCAGCGCGCCCGCGAAGCGCGCGCCGAGTTCCGTGCTGGGATCGAGCAGCTCGCGGAACCAGGCGTCGCCGTTCCAGAAGAAGTTGTTGACCCCCATCGAATCCTGGATGGAGTAGTTCACCACCGTCATCGTCGGGAT
>JAFEFJ010000193.1 GCA_018240635.1 Pseudomonadota bacterium
AGCACAAGCCGGTCTTCCACCGCGATGCGCCCCGCCACCAGCGTGCCGGTCACGACCAGCCCCGCCCCGGTCAGCGTGAATGCGCGGTCCACCGCGAGGCGCGGATACCCCTCTGCGTCCCGCGGCCGCGGCCCCAGGGCCTCGATGGCCGCGCGCAGCTCCGCGATGCCCTCGCCGGTGCGCGCCGAGACGGCAACGATGTCCGAGCCCTCCAGCCCCGTGCCCGCCAGCAGCGCGCGCACGTCCTCCGCGACCTCCGGCACGCGGTCGGGCGCGAGGTCCGCCTTGGTGATCGCCACGATCCCCCGCCCGATGCCCAGCAGGTCGAGGATCTGCGCGTGCTCCACGGTCTGCGGCATCACCCCGTCATCGGCGGCGACCACCAGCAGCGCCGCGTCGATCCCGCCCGCCCCCGCCAGCATCGTGTGCACCAGCGCCTCGTGCCCAGGCACGTCGATGAAGCCCAGCGGGCCGTCATAGGCATAACCCAGGTCGATGGTGATTCCCCGCCGCTTCTCCTCCGCCAGCCGGTCGGCATCGACCCCCGTCAGCGCCTTCACCAGCGCCGTCTTGCCATGATCCACATGCCCGGCCGTGCCAATCAGCATCGCGCGCCCCCAACCATCCCGCTCACGGGCATCCTGTCCGCATTACGGACGATCCCTTCCCCGTCTTGGCCCGCGCAGGCGGGCCATCCCCGTATTCGTGCCCGCCACACCGGGAACCGCACCCGCTTGCCGACCGGCGGAATGTCCGCATAATGGACAAATAACCAGGAAGGACACGTCCATGGCCGCCACCCTCTCCGGCATCATCCCGCCGATCCCTACCCCGTTCACCGCCGATGGCGAGATCGACCTCAAGGCGTTCCGCGCCCAGGTGCGCTTCCTGCTCGGCCAGCGCGTGCACGGCGTCTGCGTCGGCGGCTCCACCGGCGAGGGCCACACGCTCTCGCTCGACGAGTTCCGCATGCTGATGGAAGCCTGCGCCGAGGAGGTGAACGGCCGCGTCCCGCTCGTCGCCGGCATCATCGCCAACTCCACCCGCGACGCCATCGCCCGCGCCCGCGCGGTCGAGCACCTGAAGATCGACGCGCTGCAGATCACGCCCGTCCACTACCTGTTCAAGCCGGACGAGGACGCGACGCTCGGCCATTTCCGCACGCTGACGGAAAGCGTCGCTCCCCCCATCGTCATCTACAACGTGATCCCCTGGAACTACCTGAGCCCGGCGCTGCTGCTGCGCATCATGAACGCGCTACCCAAGGTGATCGGCGTGAAGCAGAGCGCGGGCGATCTCAAGCTGATGGCCGACCTGCTGCTCGACGTGCCGCCCGGCAAGGTGATCCTCACCGCGATCGATGCCCTGCTCTACCCGTCCTTCGCGCTCGGCGCGCACGGCACCATCGCCGCCAACCCCGCCGCCGCGCCCGGCCCCTGCGTCGCGCTGTGGGACGCGGTGCAGCGCGGCGACCACGTCAAGGCGCTCGCGCTGCACAAGGCGCTGCTGCGCTTCTGGAACGCCATCGTGGGCGACAACCTGCCGGCCTGCGTGAAATACGCGCTCACGCTGCAGGGCTGCCCGGCCGGCCTGCCGCGCCAGCCGATGCCGGCGCCCACGCCCGCGCAGAAGGCGGCCATCGAGCCCGCGCTGCGCGCCCTGCTCGCGATCGACGGCGTTGCCCTCCCCGCCGCGGCCGAGTAGCGCCGCCGCCCCGACAGCCCCTCTCCGCCCGCGCATGCGGGGGGAGAGGGAGGGGCCCATCGCGCAGCGATGGGAGGGTGAGGTGGGCGGCCGCCAGACCGTCAAATCCCTCTTCAAGATGGTGGACATCCTCGGCTGCTTCTCCGCCGCCGAGCCCGCGCTGTCGGTGGTGCAGCTCGCCCAGCGCACCGGCCTGCCGCGCACCACCGTCCACCGCCTCGTGGACAGCCTGCGCGCCGCCGGCTTCCTGGAGCAGGAGGCGCGCGGCGAACGCTACCGGCTCGGCCTGAAACTGTTCGAGATCGGCAGCGTCGCGCTCGCCAACCTGCCGCTCTACCGGGAAGCGCGCCCCTTCGTGGACACGCTCTCCAAGCTCAGCGGCGAGGTGGTCCACCTGTTCGTCTTCGACGGCGCGCAGATGGTGTTCCTCGAACGCGCGACCGACCAGGCGCGGCCGAGCAACGTCATCACCACCATGGAAGCCACGCCCTGCCACTGCACCGGCGTCGGCAAGGCGGCGCTCGCGTTCCAGCCCTCCGAGACGATCGAGCGCGTCATCGCCCGCGGCCTCAGGCGCTTCACCCCCGCCACCATCGTCGATCCCGAGGCCCTGCGCGCCGAACTCGCCGCCACCCGCGCGCGCGGCTACGCGATCGACGAATGCGAGAACGAGCCCGACCTCCGCTGCATCGCCGCCCCGATCCGCAACGCCGCCGGCAACGTCTTCGCCGCGGTCAGCGTCAGCGGCCCCAGGCGGCGCATCGCGGTGGAACGGACCGAGGCGCTGGCCGAGATGGTCGCGGCGCACGCGCGGCTGATCTCGGTGCAGCTGGGGTGGCGCGCGGCCGGGCGCTGAAATCCGGCACGGCTTCCCGGCGCCGTCCGCACCGTCCCGCCCATCGTCGCGAGCCGCGCCCGCTGCCTCCGCCCTTCCGCCGTGGCATAGATGCCGCACTGCTCACCTCCCTTCGACCGGGGTTCCGGTATGTCCTCCGCCAGGAACGAGCCAGGGCCGGGCCGGCTCCTGAATCGGCGCAAAGGCGCATCGCGGCGCGGCTGGGAACGCTGGCTGCCCGGCATCGGCATGCTCCGCGCCTACAAGCCGTCCTGGCTCAGGCACGACATCACGGCCGGCCTCGTGCTCACCACGGTGCTCGTTCCCGTCGGAATCGCCTATGCCGAGGCGTCGGGCGTGCCGGGCATCTTCGGACTGTACGCGACGATCGTAGCGCTTCTGGCCTACGCGCTGTTCGGACCCAGCCGCATCCTCGTGCTGGGACCGGATTCGTCCCTCGCCCCGATCATCCTGGCCGTGGTGCTGCCGCTCTCGGATGGCGACCCGGCGCGCGCCGCCGCCCTCGCCGGCGCGATGGCCGTCGTCTCCGGGATCGCCTGCATCGCCGCAGGACTGCTGCGGCTGGGCTTCATCACCGAGCTGCTCTCGAAGCCGATCCGCTACGGCTACATGAACGGCATCGCGCTCACCGTGCTGATCGGTCAGGTGCCGAAGCTGCTCGGCGCTTCGGTCAGCGCGGAAGGACCGCTGCGGAGCATGTGGGCAATCGCCGCCGCGGTTTTCGCGGGCAACGTCAACCTCGCCACGTTCGCGGTCGGCGCCACAACCTTGGCGACGATCCTGCTGCTCAAGGGCAACACGCGCTTCCCCGGCGTCCTGATCGCGGTCGTCGGCGCGACGGTTGCCGTTGCATCTTTCGGCTTGGCCGAGCGCTTCGGCGTTTCCGTCCTGGGTCCCCTGCCCCAGGGCCTTCCGCGCTTCTCCGTCCCCTGGTTCGCCGCCGCCGACCTCGTTCCCGTCCTCATCGGCGGCGGCACCGTGGCCCTCGTGTCCTTCGCCGACACCAGCGTGTTGTCGCGGGCCTACGCCGCGCGCGGCGGCGAATACGTCGATGCCAACCAGGAGATGGTCGGGCTGGGCGCGGCCAATCTGGCCGCCGGGCTGTTCCAGGGATTTCCGATCAGCAGCAGCACGTCGCGGACCCCCGTCGCGGAGGCCGCCGGCGCACGGACGCAGGTCGGCGGGATCGTCGGCGCGCTCGCCGTCGCTTTGCTGCTCGTCGTCGCGCCGGACCTCCTGCGGGACCTTCCAACCGCGGCCCTGGCCGCCGTGGTCATCGCCTCGGCCCTCGGCCTGACCGAGATCGCCGATCTGCGGCGGATCTACCGCATCCAGCGCTGGGAGTTCTGGCTTTCCATCGGCTGCTTCGTCGGCGTGGCGGTGCTGGGAGCGATCCAGGGGATCGGCCTCGCCATCGTCATCGCGGTCATCGAGTTCCTGTGGGACGGCTGGCGGCCGCATTCGGCGATCCTGGGCCGCGCGGACGGCGTCGAGGGGTATCACGACATCACCCGCTACCCGCACGCCCGCCTGATACCGGGGCTGGTGATGTTCCGCTGGGACGCCCCGCTGTTCTTCGCCAATGCCGAGCTGTTCGGAGACCGCGTACTGGACGCGGTGGCGGCCTCCCCCACGCCGGTGCGCCGCCTCGTCGTCGCGGCGGAACCTGTCACCAGCGTGGACGTCACCGCCGCCGACGCACTGGCCGAACTGCACGCCGCGCTGCGCAACGCCGGCATCGAACTGTGCTTCGCGGAGCTGAAGGATCCGGTCAGGGAGAAACTGAAGCGGTTCGGGCTTCTGCCGCGGATCGGCGAGGACCGCTTTTTCCCCACCATCGACGCCGCCGTCGCCGACTACCGGCGCGCCCCGGCGGCGGACGCGGAACCGCCGCAGGGCGGTGCCGATCGCCCGACCACCCCGGACGGCGGACCGGAAAGCGGCTAGACGCGCGGCGCACATCGGATAACGCTACGCTGGGGGATAACGCTACGCCGGGAAACGCCACGCACCGCCGTGAAGCCGCCTTTCGCAGCAAGGGAACCCACCCATGAAATGCATCGTGGTCGGCGGCGGCGTCATCGGCACCAGCGCCGCCTGGCACCTCGCGCGCGACGGGCATGCCGTCACGCTGCTCGAACGCGACCGGCTCGGCTCCGGCACCACCTGGCACTCGGCGGGCAACATCAGCTGGAAGCCGCTGCCGGACGACGACCAGTCCGTTCTCTATGCGTACGAAACCATCCCGCGCGTGGAGGCCGAAAGCGGCCAGCAGACCGGGTGGCTGCGCACCGGGCGCACCTACATCGCGCGCACCGACGAGACCCTGCACAAGTTCGAGCACTTCGACGCCGAGGCCCGGGCGCGCGGCATCGCGGCGCGCTGGCTGAAGCACGACGAGGCCCGCGCGCTCAACCCGCTGATCGAGCCATCGGCGGCGCGCGGCATCTGGCTGTGCTCGCTGTCGGGCCGGCTGGCGCCCGCCGACCTGACGGCCGCCTACGCCGCCGCCGCGCGGCGCACGGGGGCGAAGATCGTCGAAAACGCCTCCATCCTTCGCCTGATCCGCGCGGGAGACCGCGTGACCGGCGTGCAAACTTCGGACGGCGTGCTGGAGGCCGATCGCGTCGTGCTGGCGGCGGGGCTGTGGTCGCGCACGCTCGCGGCCTCGGCCGGCGTCGCGCTGCCGCAATGGCCGGCGCAGCATTTCTACACCATCGTCGATGCCGGCATGACGCTGCCGCGCGAAACGCCGTCCTTCGTCTCGCCGGACGATCTCTGCTACGGGCGCGAGGAAGTCGGGCACTTCCTGTTCGGCTGCTTCGACGAGGACGCGCTGACCGTCGAGCCCGAGGATCTGCCGGAGCCGTTCGTGTTCACGCTGTTCCCGCCGCTCTGGGACAAGTTCGCGCCCTACGCGGAGCGCGCCGCCGACCTGTTCCCGATCCTGCGCACCGCCGGCATCCGCAAGTTCATCAACGGGCCGGAGACCTTCACCCCGGACGGCCGCCCTCTGATCGGCGCGCTGCCCGGCGTCGAGGGGCTGATCGCGGCGAGCGCCTTCAACTCGGTCGGCATCACCTGGTCCGCGATGGCGGGCGCGCTGGTGTCCGACATCGTCGCGGAACGGCAAAGCCGCTTCCCCGCCGAACGCTACCTGCCCGGACGCTTCGGCGAACGCGCGGCGGACGCGGATTTCCTGCGCGCCGGAACGTCGTGGATCGTCAGCGGCAACTACCGCGTGATGGGCGCCCGCGAGGCCTGACCCCCGCGGCGGGCACAACCACCGGCCGGCGGCGGTTGCCGGGCGGTCTTTGCGAATGCCGCGGGACCGGATAGGCAGCGGATGGCGGCATGCCGCCGGGGGAAGCGTCCATCAGCAACCGCGTCCAGGAACGTCCGGCGGATACGCGCGCCCAGGGCCCGGCCACGCTGGCGGGCATCCTGCTGATGTGCGCGGGCGTCTCGGTGTTCCCGTTCATGAACGCCGCGTCCAAGCTGCTCGCCGCGCATTACCCGATCGGGCAGATCGTCTGGGCGCGCTTCGCCGGCCATCTGATCGTGATGCTGGCGGTGTTCCTGCCGCGCCACGGCATCGGCGTGCTGCGCACGCGCCACCCTGTCGTGCAGGCCGGCCGCTCGGCGATGACGCTGGTCAGCACGCTGCTCTACATCATGGCGCTCGCGCACGTGCCGCTCGCCACCGCCGCCGCCATCGACTTCACCGCGCCCCTGATCGTCACCGCGCTCTCGGTGCCGCTGCTGGGCGAGACGGTGGGCTGGCGGCGCTGGACCGCCGTTCTGGTGGGCTTCGCGGGCGCGCTGCTGGTGATCCGTCCCGGCGCCGGGTTCTCCGATCCGGCGGTGCTGATGCTGCTGATCTCGGCGCTTGCCTACGCGCTGTATCAGATCGCCACCCGCTGGATCGGCGGCCGCGATGCGGCGGCGACCGGCAGCATCTACTCCGCGCTGCTCGGCTCGGCCGTGCTGACCTGCGCGCTGCCGTTCGATTTCGTCCTGCCGCGGAACGCGCTCGACATCGCGCTGTTCTGCGCGCTCGGCACGCTCGGCAGCTTGGCGAGCTACCTCACCATCCGCGCCTTCCAGCTCGGCCGCGCCTCGGTCATCGCGCCGCTGGGCTATGTCGAGCTGATCGGATCGGCCGCGCTCGGCTACCTCGTGTTCGGCAACTTCCCCGATGCCTGGACCTGGATCGGCGCGGCGGTGATCGTCGCCTCCGGCATCTACATCGCGCTCCGCGAGCGCAGCGGGCGCGCGGCGCGCTGAGCGCCGTTCAGCCGCCGATCATCAGCGGGCTCGGCGACAGGCGCGCGAAGCCCGCTTCCGACACCAGCAGATCGAGCCCGAGCGTCGCCAGATCGTCGGCGAAGGGTTCCACGCCCATGTCCTTCGCCTGATAGAACAGCTTGCTGTAGCCCTGGCAATGCGCGCAGGTCTCGGCCTTGGCGGCCTCGCCGCCGCCCTCGATCTGCTGCAGCACGAGCCCGCCCGACTCGCCGCAGCCGATGCAGGCGGCGCGCAGGTGGTTCCACGCCGTCGCGCAGAGCCCGCAATGGAGGTAGCGCGTGCCGGGCGCGGCGCCCGCGGCGGTGACGACGCCTGCTACGGGGCCGAACCCGCAGGCCGGGCAGCGGCCGCGCTGGGCGAGGAGCGCGATGCCCGCGGCATCCAGCGCGGCGGCGGCGCGCACGTACCAGAGCTGAAGCGCCGCGGCGGCGAACAGCGCCGCGCCCGCCTGCTCGGACGGCACCTCCTGCCGCAGATACGAAGCCGCCAGCGCCTCCTGCGCCTGCGCGCCCGCCTCGCGCAGCGCGGCGCAGACGGCCTCGGTTTCCGCCGGCGCACCGGCGGGCGGCCGCAGAAGCGCGCCCAGCACCGCGCGCCAGCCCGCGCCGAGCGCAAGCCCCGAGAGCGGCGGCTCGCCCGCTCCGGCGGCGGGCGGCGGCGGCGGGTCGAGCGTCTGCACCGCCGCGTGCTGCGCGCGCGCGATGTCCGCGACGAAACGCAGCCACGCCTCCATCGGATGCCCGTCCGCGAGCGCCATCAGCCGGTCGGCGCGGCGGGCGAAGATGCCCGCGTGATCCGGCAGCAGCACGAGCGGCGGTTCGCCCACGCCCGCCATCGGATCGCCGATGCGCGCCCTGAAGCGGGGATCGGGGCTGGCTGGACTACCTGCCATCGAGGCCCCCCTCGACACCGTCATTCGCCCGGGTGATGCGCCTTCGACGCCGCTTCCTCGCGCAGCCATTTGCGGTGGTGCCGCCAGGCCCAGCCGCCGGTGACGCTGCCGCGCGTCATCGCGCCGAT
>JAFEFJ010000194.1 GCA_018240635.1 Pseudomonadota bacterium
ATGAACGCCTCGCTGACCGGATGGATCCAGTCCATGTCGGTGACGGGGATGCCGCCCTCGCGCCCGTGGAACGGCGAGTCCTCGCCGCCGATGCGCCGTTCGCTGCGCTTGAAGTAGGGCAGCACATCGACGTAGCCCCAGCCGCGGTTGCCGCGCTGCGCCCAGTTGTCGAAATCGGCGCGCTGGCCGCGGTTGTAGACCATGCCGTTGATCGAGCTGGAGCCGCCCAGCGTGCGGCCCTGCGTGGTGGGGATCCGCCGCCCGCCGATCGCTTCTCCGGGTTCGGTCTTGAACTGCCAGGAGAAGGTTTCGTTGAACAGCAGCTTCATGAAGCCGCCGGGGACGTGGATGTAGGGATGCCGGTCGGGCGGCCCGGCTTCCAGCACGCAGACCGTGACGCCGGGGTCTTCGGTCAGGCGGTTCGCCAGCACCGACCCCGCGGCGCCGCTGCCGACGATGACGTAGTCGAAGGTGTCGGCGTCGCTTGCTGCTGCTGCGGTCATCCTTGGCGCGTTCCCGTCACGATCCCTGTCCGTCCGAATGATGGCCAAGCCGCGCGCGGCGCGCCAGCCGCGCCCGCCCCGTCACTTCACCGTCGCCACGCGCAGCGCGTTCGTGGTGCCGGGCTGGCCGAAGGGGACGCCGGCGCAGACGACGATTTCCTGGCCGTGGCTGGCGAAGCCTTCGGACGACGCGGTGCGGGTCGCCTTGCTGACCGCGTCCGTCATGGAGTGCGCCTCTGGCGCGACGACGGCGTGCACGCCCCACACCAGCGCGAGCCGGCGCGCGGTGTCCATGTTGGGGGTGAGGCCGACGATGGGCGATTCGGGACGCTCGCGCGCAACCCGCAGCGCGGTGCTGCCGGAATCGGTGAAGGCCACGATCGCCTGCGCGCCGATGGTGTGTCCCACCTGGCGGGCGGCGGCGGCGATGGCGTCGGCGGCGGAGCGTTCGGGCTCCGGGCGGCTCGCCTCGATGATGGCCCGCCAGCCCTGGTCCTGCTCCACGCGCGCGACGATGCGGTCCATGATGTTCACCGCCTCGAACGGATACTGCCCGGCGGCGGTTTCGGCCGAAAGCATCACCGCGTCCGCGCCGTCGAACACCGCGGTCGCGACGTCCGACGCCTCGGCGCGGGTCGGCGCGGGGGCGGAGATCATGCTTTCCAGCATCTGCGTCGCCACCACCACGGGCTTGCCCAGCGCGCGGGCGGCGCGGACGATGCGCTTCTGCGCGAGCGGCACTTCCTCGGGCGGCAGCTCCACGCCCAGATCGCCGCGCGCCACCATCACCGCGTCCGACAGCGCCAGGATCGCGTCGAGGTTCTCCAGCGCCTGCGGCTTCTCCATCTTCGTCATGATCCAGGCGCGGCCGCCGACCAGCGCCTTCGCCTCGGCCACGTCCTCGGGCCGCTGCACGAAGGAGAGGCCGATGTAGTTCGCGCCATGCTCGATGGCGAAGGCGAGGTCCTCGCGGTCCTTCGCGGTCAGCGCCGGGATCGGCAGCACCACGTCGGGCACGTTGACGCCCTTGCGATCGGACAGCGGCCCGCCGACCACCACCTCGGTCTCCAGCGCGTCGGCGCGCTTGCGCACGACGCGCAGGCGCAGCTTGCCGTCGTCCAGCAGCAGCGTCGCGCCGATCGACGCGGCCTCGATGATTTCGGGATGCGGCAGGTTCACCCGCTCGGAATCGCCGGGCGTGGCGTTCAGGTCCAGGCGGAAGGGCTTGCCGGTCTGCAGGAACACGCGCCCGCCGCCGAAGCGGCCGACGCGCAGCTTCGGCCCCTGCACATCGGCCAGGATGCCGATGGGACGCCCCGATTTCTCCTCCAGCTCGCGGATCATGCGGATGCGCTCGCGGTGATCGTCGTGCGAGCCGTGGCTGAAGTTCAGGCGGAACACGTCCGCGCCGCCGTGGAACAGCCGGGCCAGCACCTCGGGCGTGGCGCTTGCCGGCCCCAGCGTGGCGAGGATCTTCGTGCGGCGGCGGCGGCGCAGCTTCGGGCGGAGCGGCATGGCTTGTCCTATTCAGGCGACCAGGATCGCGCGGATGTCGTTCACGTTGGTCAGCGTGGGACCCGTGCGGATCAGATCGCCGATCGCATCGAACAGGCCGTAGCTGTCATGCGCCGCCAGCACCGCGCGCGGATCAAGGCCGGCGGCGCGCGCGCGCAGGATCGTATCGGGTGCAACCAGCGCGCCCGCCGCGTCTTCCGTGCCATCGATGCCGTCGGTGTCGCCCGCCACCGCCCAGATGCCGGGCGCGCCCCGCAGCGCGACCGCGAGGCCGAGCAGGAATTCGGTGTTGCGCCCGCCGCGTCCGGGCTTCGCGCCGCCGATGGTGACGGTGGTTTCGCCGCCCGACAGCAGGACGCAGGGCGGCGCGAGCGGCGCGCCATGCGCCTGCGCCGAGCGCGCCATTCCCGCAAGCATCGTGCCCATCTCCCGCGATTCGCCTTCCAGCGCGTCGCCCAGGATCAGCGGCGCGAGGCCCAGGCCGCGCGCGGCGTCCGCGACCGCTTGCAGCGCCATCATGGGCGTCGCGATCATACGGAAGTCCATCGCGGGAAGCTGTCCGGGCTTTGGGGTTTCCTCCAGCGCGGAGGCGGCGAGGCGGGCCGTCACGGCCGGCGCGGGATCGATCCCATAGCGCGCGACGATCTCGCGCGCGTCGGCGAAGGTGGTGGGATCGGGCACCGTGGGGCCGGAGGCGATCACCGCCGGGTCGTCGCCCGGCACGTCGCTGATCGCGAGCGTGACGACGCGCGCGGGCGCGGCGGCGGCGAGGCGGCCGCCCTTGATGGCGGAGAGGTGCTTGCGGACGGCGTTCATCTCCGTGATCGTCGCGCCGGAATGCAGCAGCGCGCGGTTCACCGCCTGCTTGTCCGCGAGCGTGAGGCCGGGCGCGGGCAGCGCGAGCAGCGCCGATCCGCCGCCCGAGATCAGCGCCAGCACGAGGTCGTCCGGCCCGAGACCCTGCACGCGCTCCAGCAGGCGGCGGGCGCCGCGCTCGCTGTTCTCGTCGGGGACCGGGTGGGAGGCCTCGATCACCTCGATGCGGTGCGTCGGCACGGCGTGCTCGTAGCGGGTGACGACGGTGCCGGTCAGGTCCACGTCGGGCCAGGCGGCTTCCAGCGCGGCGGCCATCACGGCGGCGGACTTGCCCGCGCCGACGACGACGCAGCGGCCCGAGGCGGGCTTGGGCGGAAGATGCGCGGCCAGCACGCGGCGCGGATCGGCCGCCGCGACGGCCGCATCGAACAGCGCGCGAAGCGCTGCGCGCGCGCGCACGTCGTCCCAGGCGCCCGACCCAGGTGCTGCCTTGGGCATCGGCTTCCGTCCCCCAGCGTTCGTGCGCAAGTATGGCGAAACCGATCCGCCCGCGCCATCTAGCGGCGAGAAGAGGAGACATGCCCATGGGAAACCCTGCCGGCGCCCCCGATCTCGACGACAAGACCCGCACCGAGTTGGAAGCCGCCGCGTTCCGCCGCCTGGTCGCGCATCTGCGCGAGCGCACCGACGTGCAGAACATCGACATGATGAACCTGGCGGGGTTCTGCCGGAACTGCCTGAGCCGCTGGTACCGCGAAGCCGCCGCCGAGCACGGCATCGCCATCGCCGATCCCGACGCGCGGGAGATCGTCTACGGCATGCCCTACAAGGAATGGCAGGCGAAGCACCAGAAGGAAGCCAGCGCCGAGCAGAAGGCCGCCTTCGCCAAGTCGAACCCCGGCCACTGAGCGGATGGCCCGCCGCGCCGCATTGACCGGGCGGGGGCCGGAAGCTATCCCCGCCGTCCCGCGAAACACCCCCGCGCGACGGAAAGGACAGGCCATGGCCCTCGACTCGGCAAGCAGCGACGCGAAGACCGGCCCGTCGGACGCCCAGGTGGGCGGCATCGCCGCGGACCGGCTGCGCAGCCTGATCGAGCGCATCGAGCGGCTGGAGGAAGAGCGCAAGGCGCTCGGCAACGACATCAAGGACATCTACGCCGAGGCCAAGAGCGCGGGCTTCGACGTGAAGGTGATGCGCCAGCTCATCCGCATCCGCCGCCAGGAGCCGGCCGAGGTCGAGGAGCAGGAGACGCTGCTCGACGTGTATCGCCGCGCGCTGGGGATGTAGGTAGACTCCTCTTCCCTCGTGGGAGGGGTTGGGGGGAGAGGTTCAACCGCACGGACCACGCCCCCTCCCCCCGGCCCCCTCCCACGAGGGGAGGGGGAGAAATTCGATGAGCAAGCATGTGGTGGCGGCGGTGGCGGATATTCCGCCGGGCAGCCGGCGGCTGGTGACGGTGCGCGGTCGGCCGATCGCCATATTCAACATCGGCGGCGAGTTCTTCGGCCTGTTCAACCGCTGCCCGCACCAGGGCGGCAGCCTGTGCGACGGCATCCTGACCGGGCTCGTGGAATCGGACGAGCCGGGCCAGTACCGCACGAGCCGCGAAGGCGAGATCATCCGCTGCCCGTGGCACGGCTGGGAATTCGACATCCGCACCGGCCAGTCCTGGTGCGATCCCGCGCATACCCGCGCCCGCGCCTATCCGGTGGAAGTGGCGCACGGCGAGAGCCTGGTGCAGGGCCCCTACGTCGCCGAAACGGTTCCGGTGACGGTGGAGCAGGATTACGTGGTGGTGGAGGCGTAACTCTCCCTTCGTCATGGCCTGCGAAGGCAGGCCATGCACGTGGTTGTCGATTGCGAAAGGAAGACTGGGATGGCCCGCCTGCGCGGGCCATGACGATATGGGGGATGCCGCCCGGCTGACCCACGGTTGTCCACACTCCCGGCCCGGCGTAGGCTTTCCGGCACAGTGGCCTCGGGAGGCAACGGATGGGCACCTCGACCGTGGAAACGGCGCGCCCGGCGGCAGACGCCGACACGCTCTATCGCCGCCTGGAAGACCGCATCCTGGCGCGCGATCAGGTGGGCGCGAGCGCCACCTACTACGACCTGTTCCGCGCCGGACGGCCGCTGACCGAGATCGTCGGGCAGGCGGTTAAAATCCACGCGCCCTACACGCACGTGCCGTATCACGAGCGCATCGACGACGGGTACGTGAACTTCGTCAACAACGACCACTGCCTGCTGAGCGCGCGCGTGACGCTGAAGCTCGCGACAATGATGCCGGGCAAGCTCGCGGGCCTGCCGATGGCGCAGACGATCTGGTACATCCCGACCGGCCTCGATATCTGGAACCAGAAGATCAACAAGATGCCGGGCCACTACGCGCGCGGCGTGAAGTTCCCGCCGGGCGAGGCGCCGAAGCCGCAGGTGTTCTGGCCCGATCAGGAGCCGATGCGCCTGGAAGGGCCGCTGCGCGAACGGCTGGATCACTGGATGATGCACGTGCATCGCGGCCAGGTGATCGACGCCTACCGCGTGTTCCTGGGCCTGATGGAAAACCCCGCCGAGCGGCAGGAGGTTCTGGCGGAACTCGTCTTCGCCGGGCTGATCGATCTGCAGGACCGCGCGCTGCACAACCGGTCCTACACGACGGGGCACAAATCCTTCCGCGCGCGCGCGACGGTGGAGCTTGGCAACGCGCTGGGCTGGGACCGTGCGCACGACGTGGTCTATGCGGGCGCGCTGGATATCGCGGTCGGGCCGCGCTGGTATTCCACCTACGAAATGGCCTCGAACGCGGTGAAGACGCTGATCGAGGGCGAGGCGCTGCACGCCGTGCCGTATCGCGGCGCGTCGGATCGCGAGATGGCGCTGCTCGGCAACACCGGCACGCTAAGCGCCGAGGAGGAGCAGGCGCTGCTGCACACGCTGATCCGCGAGCCGGAGCCCGCGTTCATCGACGCGGTGGTGAACCTGCTGCTGGCGGGCAAGAGTCCGAGGCGCATCCTGGATGCGATCCAGGTGGGCGCGGCGCAGGTGATCCTGGAGACGCAGAACACGCTGAATTTCTCCCTGCCGCAGCACTGCGCCGAGTACTGCAACACGATGGCGTGGTTCTTCGACAACTTCGCGCACAAGCAGCGGATCAAGCTGCTGCTGACCGCCGCCGCCTATCTCAACCGCGCGGCGTGGCACCAGAAATTCACCGGCGATCTCGATCCGGTGACGATCCGCGCGCCCGCGGCCGCCGCGGGGCTGGGCGCGGAGCGCATCCTGGACCGCGTGCAGGAAGCGATCCTGGCGCTGGACGGGCCGAACGGGGTCGCCTGGGCGCAGGCCTATCTGGACACCGGCGCCGACACCGCGCCGCTGGTCTATCGCGTGGCGCTGGCGGCGACGCGGCTGGGCAACGATCCGCACAACCAGGAACTCGCGTCGTGCCTGCTGGAGGACTACGCGAAGAACCGCTCGCCCGGCCGCGACCGGCTGCTGCTGGCGGCCGTGCAGCACACGGCGGTGCACCGCAAATACGGCGACCCGCTGGAGGCCAGCCGCCGCTTCGGCGAGGCGCTGGACGTCGCCGAGCTGCGCTGACCTAATAAGTTACCTACGAAACGGAGTTTTCGCGATGATCCACGTGCTCGCCATCATCACCGCCAAGCCGGGGATGCGCGGCCAGATTTTGGAGGCGTTCCGCGCCAACATGCCGGCGGTGCATGCCGAGGCGGGCTGCATCGAGTACGGCCCGGTGGTGGACGCCGACGGCCCGTTCGCGAAGTTCGGCGACGATACGTTCGTTGTCGTGGAGAAGTGGGAAAGCCCCGAGCACCTGAAGGCGCACGCGGCCTCCCCGCACATGGCGGCCTATGGGGCGAAGACGAAGGACTGGGTCGCGAGCCGGACGATCCATGTGATGAAGGCGCCGTTCTGAGGGACCGCCGGCAGGCTCCCACCGGCGAACCCCTTCAGAAATGGCTCCACCCGGTGCGCGCGAAGGCCATCGGCGCGCCGGTTGCATCCGTAACCACCACCTCGGCCGGTCCGGTCTCGAACGCGCCGATCCTTGTGACGGGGATGCCGGCCGCGGCGGAGGCGGCGCGTAGGGCGGCTTCGCGGTCCGGGGGGACGGCGCAGAGGATTTCGTAGTCGTCGCCGCCCGTCAGGCACGCGGGCAGCCAGTCCGGCCCCGCCGCGCGGGCGGCGTCCGACAGCGGCACGGCGGCCGCGTCGATCTGCGCCGTCAGGCCGGCGGCGCGGCAGAGATGGCCGAGGTCCTGCACCAGCCCGTCCGACACGTCGAGCGCCGCAGAGGCGATGCCGGCGAGCGCGAGGCCCACGCGCGGGCGCGGCAGGCGGTAGCGGTCCAGCAGATGCCCGGTCGGATCGGCAAGCCGCCCCTGCGCGGCCGCGAGGCCGAGCGCGCCGTCGCCGATCGTGCCCGTGACCCACACGCCGTCGCCCGCCCGCGCGCCCGCGCGGCGCACCATCGTGCCGGGCGCGACATGACCGAGGATCGTGAGCGACAGCGAGGCGGGACCGGGCGTTGAGGTCGTGTCGCCGCCCAGCAGCGTCACGCCGAATTCCGCCTGGTCGGCGGCAAGGCCGCGCACGAAGGCGGCGAGCCACTCGTCGGTCGTATCGCGCGGCAGCGACAGCGTCATCAGGTAGCCGAGCGGCACGGCGCCCTTCGCCGCGAGGTCGGACAGGTTCACCCGCAACAATTTCCGCGCGATCAGGTCCGGCGGGTCGTGCGGCAGGAAATGCACGCCCGCCACCATCGCATCCGCGGTGAGCACCAGTTCGCGGCCGGGCGGCGGGGCGATCAGCGCGGCGTCGTCGAGCAGGTCGAGCGCGCCCCTCCCGGCGAGCGGGCGGAAATGGCGGGCGATCAGGGCGAATTCGGGGGGTGGGGCGGTCATGCCGCCTCAGCGCGGGAACTCGCGCGGGCGCAGCTTGTGGGCGAGGCGGTCGAGGACGCCGTTGGCCATGCCGGGCTCCTCGCCCGCGAAGAAGCCGTGC
>JAFEFJ010000195.1 GCA_018240635.1 Pseudomonadota bacterium
GGGATGGAAAAGGCAGAGATCGGCGGCACGTCCCTTGCCGAGCGTCCCCGCATCCGAACCGAGCAGCGCTGCTGGACGCCAGGTAAGCAGCGCGATCGCCTGCGTAAGCGTCAGCGCGCCGCCATGCACCTGCGCGAGCGTCACCCCGAGCAGGGTGGCAAGCCCGGTCCCGCCCGGGCTCGCTTGGGCAAAGGGCTGGCGCTTGTCGTCGGCGTCGCGGGGCTGGTGGTCCGACGCGATGGCGTCGATCGTGCCGTCGGCCAGCGCGGCGGCGACTGCATGCCGGTCCTCCTCGGCGCGCAGCGGCGGCGAGAGCTTGGCATAAGTGCGGAATTCGCCGATGGCGGTCTCGTTCAGGTCGAAGTAGGGCGGCGCAGTGTCGCAGGTGACGGGCAGACCGTCGCGCTTGGCAGCGCGCACCAGGTCGAGCGCCTCGGCGGTGGAGAGGTGCGCGAAGTGCAGCGCCCCGCCGGTCAGGCGTGCGAGCCGGATGTCGCGCGCCACCATCATCGCCTCGGCGGCGGCGGGGATGCCGGGCAGGCCGAGGCGGGTGGCGAGCGCGCCCTCGTTGGCGGCACCGCCTTCGGCGAGCGACGGGTCCTCGGCGTGCTGGACGATCGTCGCGCCGAAGCCGCGCGCGTAGGACAGCGCGAGCCGCATCAGCCGGGCGGAGCCGATGGCGCGGCCGCCATCGGTGAAGGCGACGGCGCCGGCCTCGCGCAGCAGGCCGAGCTCGGCCATCTCCTCGCCCCGGCAGGCGCGGGTGACGGCGCCGTAGGGCAGGATGCTCAGGCTGCCGGTCTCCTCGCCCCGCGCGCGCAGCAGGCGGACCAGCGCCGGATCGTCGCTGGCCGGGCGGCCGTCGGGCAGGGCGGCCAGCGTGGTGATGCCGCCCGCGGCGGCGGCGGCGGCGGCGGATGCGATGGTCTCGCGGTATTCGAAGCCCGGCTCGCCGAGCGAGACTCGCATGTCCACGAGGCCCGGGCATAGCACCGCGCCGTCGCAGGCTACGACCTCGGCGCCGTCCGGGCGGCCGAGGCCGCGGCCGAGATCGGCGATCCGTCCGTCCCGCACCAGCAGGTCGCCGGGTTCGTCGAGGCCCGATGCAGGATCGAGCAGACGCGCGCCGGTGAAGAGCAGGTCAGGGTGCATTGCGGACCCGGGGGCGGCCCTCGGCGCGGGCGAGTGTGTCGAGCACCGCCATGCGAACCGCGACCCCCATCTCGACCTGCTCCTTGATCACGCTGCGCGCCGGGTCGTCGGCGACCGCGCTGTCGATCTCCACGCCGCGGTTCATCGGCCCGGGATGCATCACCAGGGCATCGGGTTTCGCAAACGCTAATTTTTCGGCGTCCAGCCCGAAAAAGCGGAAGAATTCACGCGCGCTTGGCACCAGGCCCCGCGCCATGCGCTCCTTCTGCAGCCGCAGCATCATCACCACGTCCGCGCCCGCCAGGCCCTTCGCCATGTCGTGGAACACGCTCACGCCGAGCGAGGCGGCTTCCGAGGGGATCAGCGTGGGCGGGCCGATGACGCGCACCTGGCTGCCCATCGCGCCCAGCAGGTGGATATTCGACCGCGCGACGCGGGAATGCAGCACATCGCCGCAGATCGCGACGGTGAGGCCCTGCAGCCGGCCCTTCCGGCGGCGGATCGTCAGCGCGTCGAGCAGCGCCTGCGTCGGGTGCTCGTGCGTGCCGTCGCCCGCGTTGATCACCGCCGCGTCCACCTTCTGCGCGAGCAGCGCGGGCGCGCCGGATTCGCCGTGCCGCACCACCAGCAGGTCGCAGTGCATGGCGTTCAGCGTCGCCGCCGTATCGAGCAGCGTCTCGCCCTTGTTCACCGACGAGGAGGAGACCGACATGTTGATGACGTCGGCGCCGAGCCGCTTGCCCGCGAGTTCGAAGCTGGTGCGGGTGCGGGTGCTGTCCTCGAAGAACAGGTTGATCAGGGTGCGCCCACGCAGCAGGTCGCGCTGGGTCTTGCCGGAGCGGTTGAGCAGCACGTAGCTCTCGGCCAGATCGAGCATCTGCCCGATCGCCGGGGGTTCAAGTCCTTCGATCTGCAACAGATGCCGGTGCGGGAACACGCGGCTTGGTTGCAGGAAAGCGCCCGGGCCGTCAACGGGCGGCCGTTCGCCGCCGGGCGGCGGCGGCGCCGGTTGCTGCGTGGGCTGAAAGACAGTTGCTCCGCCGCGGCGGATAATCGCGGCGCGGCCGCCGTCCTATCTTCTCCGTGGGTCCCGCGCCCGTCCTTGGCGCGGGCCGCGAAGGAGAAACGCAATGGGCTACCGCTACCTGGACATCGCCCGCACGCCGACCGTGGTCGCCGCGCAGGCGGCGAACGACGTCGCGGAGATGTGGGAGCACGTGCAGGGCCGGCGCGAATCGAACCGGCTGACGGACGCCGAGGCCGCGTTCATCGCCGCGCGCGACAGCTTCTATCTGGCGACCGTGTCGGAAACCGGCTGGCCCTATGTCCAGCATCGCGGCGGGCCGCCGGGCTTCCTGAAGGTGCTGGACGAGACGACGCTCGGGTTCGCCGACTTCAGGGGCAACCGGCAGTACATCACCCTGGGGAACCTGGGGGCGAACGGCCGCGCCTCGCTGTTCCTGATGGACTATCCCAACCGGCGCAGGCTGAAGATTTTCGCCCGCATCGAGCCGCGGGACCTGCCGTCCGATCCCGAACTGGCCGCGCGCCTGTTCACGCCGGGCTATCGCGCGCGGCCCGAGCGTGCGCTGATCGCGCATGTCGAGGCGTTCGACTGGAACTGCCCGCAACACATCACGCCGCGCTTCACCGAGGACGAGCTGGCGGCGGCGATGGCGCCCGTCCGCGAGCGGATCGAGCGGCTGGAGGCCGAGAACGCCGCGCTGCGTGCGACCCTCGCCGCCAAGGAGGCTTCCCCATGACCGACGCCCCCCGCCCGCCGCTGCCGCCCTTCACGCCGGAGACGGCGGCGCAGAAGGTACGGCTTGCCGAGGATGCCTGGAACAGCCGCGACCCCGCGCGCGTGGCGCTCGCCTACACGCCGGACAGCCGCTGGCGGAACCGCGCCGAGTTCATCGAAGGCCGCGCCGCGATCGAGGCCTTCCTGCGCCGCAAATGGGACCGCGAGCTGAACTACCGGCTGATCAAAGAGCTGTGGGCCTTTGCGGGCGACCGCATCGCCGTGCGTTTCGCCTATGAATGGCACGACGACAGCGGCCAGTGGTTCCGTTCCTACGGCAACGAGAACTGGGAGTTCGACGCCAACGGCCTGATGCGCCGCCGCATCGCCAGCATCAACGATGCGCCGATCAGGGAAGCGGACCGCCGGTATCTTTGGCCGCTCGGAAGGCGCCCCGACGATCATCCGGGGCTGAGCGACCTGGGGTTCTGAACGCTTTGCCTGCTCAGGTCTGCGCGGCGGCACGCACGCGGGCAAGGGCTTCCCCGCGCCCCAGCGCCGCCAGCGTCGCGTCGATGCCGGGGCTCGTGTTGCTGCCGGTGAGCGCGGCGCGCAGCGGCTGGGCGACCTGGCCGAGCTTCAGCCCCTTCGCCTCCGCGAAGGCGCGCAGCGCGGCGTCGAGGCCGGGGGCGGTAAAGTCCGTCGCGTCCAGCACGCCCGCGAGTTCGGCCAGCATGGCGCGCGCCTCGGGCGTCAGCAGCGCCTCGGCCTTCGGGGCCATCGGCAGCGGCAGGCAGCGGGCGAGGAAGGCGGCAGAGTCGGCCAGCTCCACCAGCGTGCGGGCGCGCTCCTTCAGGCCGGGCATCAGCGCCGCGAGCCGCGCCTCGGTGGTTGCATCGGCAACCAGGGCGGGATCGCGCGCGAGCCGCTGCATCGTCTCGGCAACCAGCCGCGCATCGTCGGCCTGGCGCATGTAGATGCCGTTCAGGTGCGTCAGCTTCGCGTAGTCCATCCGGCTCGGCGCGCGGCCGATGCCGTCTGTGTCGAACAGGCGGATCGCCTCCGCGCGGTCCAGCACCTCCACGTCGCCGTGGCCCCAGCCGAGGCGGAGCAGGTAGTTGCAGATCGCTTCCGGCAGGAAGCCCTGTTCGCGGAACTCCAGCACCGAGACGGCGCCGTGGCGCTTCGACAGCTTCGCGCCGTCCGCGCCGTGGATCAGCGGCAGGTGGCCAAAGCGCGGGATGTGCCAGCCCATCGCCTGATAGACCTGCACCTGCCGGAACGTGTTGGTGAGGTGGTCGTCGCCGCGGATGACATGCGTGATGCCCATGTCGTGATCGTCCACGACCACGGCATGCAGATAGGTGGGCGTGCCGTCCGAGCGCAGGATGATCATGTCGTCCAGCTCGGTGTTGGCGACGCGGACGGTGCCCTGCACGAGGTCGTCCACCACCGTCTCGCCCTCGCGCGGGGCCTTGAGCCGGATCGCGGGGGCGACGCCCGCCGGCGCCTCGGCCGGGTCGCGGTCGCGCCAGTAGCCGTTGTAGCGGGGCGGCCGGCCTTCGGCGATCGCCTCCTCCCGCATCCGGCGCAGCTCGTCCGGCGTGCACCAGCAGCGATAGGCGCGCCCGGCGGCCAGCATGGCGTACGCGACCTCGGCGTGGCGCGCGGCGCGGGTGGATTGGAACACCGGCGGCTCGTCGGGGCGGATGCCGAGCCAGTCCAGCCCCTCCAGGATCACCTGCGTCGCCTCGGGCGTGCTGCGCTCGCGGTCGGTGTCCTCGATGCGCAGCAGGAACGTGCCGCCGTGGTGGCGGGCGAACAGCAGGTTGAACAGCGCGGTGCGGGCGCCGCCGATATGCAGCATTCCGGTCGGGCTGGGGGCGAAGCGGGCGCGGACGGTCATGATGGCGGGTGCGATACCACGCGGCCGGGCGCCAAGCCATGCGCGCGCCATGCCGGCGGGGCAGCCCGGCGTTAACGAATGCGCAGGAAATCGCCGCCAGGGTGACAGCGCCAGGAGTTGGCGGAGGTGCGGAATGCTGCGCGCGGCGCTGTCGGCCTGGCCGGAGCGGTGGGCGCTGCCGCGGCAGGCCGTCGCGGCGGCGTTGCTGCGCCAGCGCGGGCGCTACGCCCTGTGGCTGCCGGTCTGCATGGGCAGCGGCACGCTGTTCTACTTCTCGCTCCGCGCCGAGCCGCCCGCCTGGGCGGGCATCGCCCTGCTGCTGCCGGCGCTCGCTGGCGCGCTGCTGCTCCGCTCCGCTGCCAGCCTGCGCGCCATGGTGCTGCGCGGCATGCTGCTCGCTATCGCCGCCGCAGGTCTCGGCGTCGCCGCGGCGCAACTCGCCACCCTGCGCGCCGCCCCCGTCGAGCCGCTGCCGACGCGTTCCGCCTGGCTGACCGGCACGGTGATCGGCGTCGAGACGCTGCCCATCGGCAGCAGGGTCACGCTCGGCAACGTGCGGCTGGACGGCGCGGACGCGCCGTTGTCGCGCACCGTCCGCATCCGGCTCCGCGACGGCGACAACGAAGGCGAGGGCGCGGCGGTCGCGGGCGATACACTGCGGCTGCGCGCCATGCTGCGCCCGCCCGCGCCGCCCGCCTATCCCGGCGCCTGGGACCTGCAGCGCGACGCCTTCTTCTCCGGCATCGGCGGCTACGGCTTCGCGCTCGGCTTCAGCGAACGGGTCGCGACCGGCGCGCCGTCGGGCTTCGCGTCATGGGTGCAGGCGCTGCGCGACGCCATCGCGCGCCGGATCGAGGCGGTGCTGCCCGTCGATCAGGCCGGCATCGCGGCGACGCTGCTGACCGGCAACCCTTCCGCCATCCCGGCGTCCGACCGCGCGGCGTTCCGCGATTCCGGGCTCGCGCATCTGCTGGCGGTGGCGGGGCTGCATATCGGCATCGTCATGGGCTTCTGGATGGCGGTGGCGCGGCTCGGCCTCGCCGCGTCCGAGCGGGCGTCGCTGCACTGGCCCTGCAAGCAGATCGCCGCCGTCGCCGCGCTCGCGTCCGGCGGGGCCTACATGCTGCTCACCGGCATGCATGTGCCGATCATCCGCAGCTTCGCGATGGCCTGCCTGTTCACCCTCGCGGTGATCGCCGGGCGGCGCGCCGTGTCGATGCATGGGCTAGCGCTCGCGGGCGCGGTGCTGATCCTGACCGAGCCCGCGCAGGTGCCGGGCGTCAGCTTCCAGATGAGCTTCTCGGCCGTGCTGTTCTTGATCGCCGGGTACGAGGCGCTGCGGCCCCATCTGCACTGGCTCTACGGCACGGGCGCGGCATGGCGGCGCGTCCTGGTGCATGTCGCGGGGCTGGCGATCACCAGCCTGCTGGCGGGAACCGCTTCGGCGCCGTTCGGCGCCTATCATTTCGGCCGCTGGCAGCTCTACTTCATCCCCTCGAACATGATCGCCGTGCCGCTGACGGCGTTCTGGGTGATGCCGGCGGGGCTCATCGCGCTGCTGCTGATGCCGCTGCATCTGGAGGCGCTGGCGCTGGTGCCGATGGGCTGGGGCATCGTGCCGATCGTCTGGGTCGCGCGCGTCACCGCCGCCATGCCGGCCGCGACGCTGCCAGCCTCTCCGATCCCCGATTGGGGAATGATCGTGCTCGGCCTGGGCATGGCATGGCTCGGGCTTTGGCGGGGCAAGGTCCGGCTCGCCGGCATCGCCGGGATCCTGGTTGGCCTCGCCTCGCCGCTCGCCTACCGTCCGCCGGACCTGTTGGTGTCCGCCGACGCAAGGCTGATCGGCTTCCGCATGCCCGCGCGCGTCTATGTCGAGGAAGCCCAGGGCGCCTCGTCCTTCACGCTCGACGAATGGACCCAGCTCTGGGGCTTGCCGGCGGTCAGGATGCCGGCGCGGGGCACCACCGCGCAGGGGGCGGTGGCGTGCGCCGCCCGCACCTGCCTGCTGCGCCCGGCGGCGGATGCGCCCGCCGCGGTGCTCGCGCGTGGCCCGGTGGGTCCCGCCGATTGCGCGGATGCGGATGTGCTGGTCTCGGCCGAGCCCGCGCGCCGGCGCTGCCCGAGCCTGCTGCTGGTGGACCGCTTCACCGTCTGGCGGCAGGGCGCCGCGGCGGTCTGGCTGGAGCCGGGCGGCGCCCGCGTGCTGACCGATCGGGAGTATCGCGGCGCGCGCCCCTGGGTGCCGCCGGAACCGCGGCCGCGCTCCGCGCGCGCCGAGGCGGGGAAGGGGCGCGGCCTAGCGCCAGGCGCCGCCGGTCAGCGTGGCCGCGCCGAAGTCGCGCGGGCGCAGCCCGGCGTGGAACCATGAGATCAGCGAGTGGATGTCGAACACCGGCAGCCCGAGCGCATCTCGGAGCGCCCGCGCATAGGGCGGCATGTTGGTGCATTCCAGCACGATCGCGCCCACCGAGGGGTCGCGCGCGACCAGCTCGCGTCCCGCCGCCAGGATGTCGGCCTCGGCCAGCGCCACGTCCATGTCCTGCGACTCGCCCTTGATCAGCACGCGGAAGAATTCCCGCCCGCCCTCGGTGCCGACGATGGGGATGCCGGCCGGCACGCCCGCGCATTCCAGATGCCGCGGCGTCAGCGACGCGGCCGAGACGGTGATGACGCCCACCCGCTTGCCCGGCGGCAGCAGCGTCTGCACCCACGGCACCTGGATCAGCGAGCTGGTCGCGACCGGCACCCGCACATGCGCGGCAAGCTCGCGCTGGAAGATCGCGAGGAAGCCGCAATTCGTGGTGATCGCCTCGGCGCCCTGATCGACGAGTTCGGCGGCGGCGTCGAGGAAGTTCTGCAGCAGCCCGTTGGCGCCCTGCAGCACCACGCGCTCCGGGCTCGCGCCCTTGACGATGCGGAACAGCACCGGGAACGGCCAGGTCGCGCCGTTGCCCATGTCGCCGGGGATGCGCGGGAACCGGGCTTCCAGCATCAGGATGCCGAGCGGCGCGCCATAGACCGCCTTCCCGCCCCGCGCCTTGTGGTCCGCCATCGCCGCT
>JAFEFJ010000196.1 GCA_018240635.1 Pseudomonadota bacterium
TAGGCGCACCCTGTTACGCTCTTTCGGTGTCGTGGCCGGGCTTGTCCCGGCCATCCACCCGCTCAGGCCGCCGCCGGATCACGCCATGGATGCGCCAGGCGCAACTTCGCGCATCACGTGACCGCCTGCGGCGACGATGGACGTGGATGACCGGGACAAGCCCGGTCACAACACAAAGAAGGGCGCGCTACTCCGCCGCCGCCCGCAGCGTGGGCAGCGGGGCGTTGGTGATCTCGCTCATGCGCTCGCGCACGTCGAAGATCCGGACGCTGAGTTCCTGGATGTCCGGGTTGGTCTTCATCCCGGCGACGATCGGGCCGTTCACATACGCCTCGGCCGAGGCGCGGTCGGCGAACAGGTAGATCCCGCCGGCCAGCCGCTCCTCCGCCCCGTCGAGCCAGACCTTCCATTGCAGGCCCTGGACGGCGAGGAACTTCCGGGCGCGCTCGTCGGTGTAGCGGGCCTCCCACTCGGCCTTGGGCATGTCGGGCCGGCGGTAGTTGATCTGCACGATGACCATTGCGTGACGCTCCTCGTTGCTTGAGCGCCAGCATAGCGCAACGCGGCGGAAATCGGCTATTTCCGCGCCGCCGGGAGGCTGGGCTGCGCCATTAAGGCTCGCATCCGGCGCGGCGTCGCCCTATGTGTGCGCCGCAACAATCCCCTTTTCTCCGGCCCGCCGCAGGACCCACGATGGACATCCGCAACATCGCCATCATCGCGCATGTCGATCATGGCAAGACCACCCTGGTCGACAAGCTGCTCGCCCAGTCGGGCGCGTTCCGCGAGCACCAGCAGGTGGCCGAGCGGGCGATGGACCGCAACGACCTGGAGCGCGAGCGCGGCATCACCATCCTCGCCAAGTGCACCTCCGTCGTGTGGAAGGACGTGCGCATCAACATCGTGGACACGCCCGGCCACGCCGATTTCGGCGGCGAGGTGGAGCGCATCCTGAACATGGTGGACGGCGCCATCGTGCTGGTGGACGCCGCCGAGGGCGTGCTGCCGCAGACGAAGTTCGTCGTCGGCAAGGCGCTGGCCCGCGGCATCCGCCCGATCGTGGTGGTGAACAAGGTGGACCGCGGCGACGCCCGCCCCGACGAGGTCCACACCGAGGTGTTCGACCTGTTCGCCGCGCTGGAAGCGACCGACGAGCAGCTCGATTTCCCGATGCTCTACGCCTCGGGCCGGCAGGGCTGGGCCGATCCGGTGCTGGACGGGCCGCGCAAGGATTTGTCCGCGCTGTTCGACCTGGTGGTGGCGCATGTGCCGCCGCCCACGGTCGATGGCGAGGCGCCGTTCGCGATGGTCGCCTCGATCCTGGAATACGACAATTTTCTGGGCCGCGTGCTCACCGGCCGCGTCGAGCAGGGGCGGGCGCGGATCAACATGCCGGTGAAGGTGCTGCGCGGCGACGGCTCGGTGGTGGAGACGGGCCGGTTGACCAAGCTGCTGTCCTTCCGGGGCCTGGACCGCGTGCCGGTGGACGAGGCGCAGGCGGGCGACATCATCGCCGTCGCCGGCCTGTCCGACGCCACCATCCCCGATACGGTCGGCGCGCCGGACCTGACCGCGCCACTGCCCGCCATCCCTGTCGATCCGCCGACGCTGGCGATGACCTTCCGCATCAACGACGGCCCGCTGGGCGGCCGTGAGGGCAAGAAGGTCACGAGCCGTCAGATCCGCGACCGCCTGTTCCGCGAGACCGAGGGCAACGTCGCGATCAAGGTGACCGAGAGCAACGAGTCCGAGGCGTTCGAGGTGGCCGGGCGCGGCGAATTGCAGCTCGGCGTGCTGATTGAGCAGATGCGCCGCGAAGGCTTCGAACTCACCATCGGCCGCCCGCGCGTGCTGACCCGCGAGAACCCGGAGACCGGGGAGCGCGAGGAGCCGATGGAGGAAGTGCTCGTCGATGTGGACGAGCCCTACTCCGGCGTGGTGGTGGAGAAGCTGTCGCGCCGCAAGGGCGAGCTGCGCGACATGCGCCCCACCGGCGGCGGCAAGCAGCGCCTGACCTTCCTGGTGCCGAGCCGCGGCCTGATCGGCTACCACGGCGAATTCCTGACCGACACGCGCGGCACCGGCATCATGAACCGGCTGTTCGCCGGCTACGGCCCGTGGAAGGGCGCGATCGAGGGCCGCCGCAACGGCAGCCTGATCTCCAACGCCGACGGGGAGGCGGTGCACTACGCCCTGTTCTACCTGCAGGAGCGCGGCACGCTGTTCGTCGATCCCGGCGAGAAGGTCTACGAGGGCATGATCCTCGGGGAGCACAGCCGGGACAACGACCTGGACGTGAACCCGATCAAGGAGAAGAAGCTCACCAACATCCGCGCCGCCGGCAAGGACGACGCGATGCTGCTGATCCCGCCGCGCCGCATGAGCCTGGAGCAGGCGATCGCCTATATCGAGGACGACGAGCTGGTGGAGGTCACGCCCGGCGCGGTCCGCCTGCGCAAGCGCCACCTCGACCCGCATGAACGCAAGCGCGCCGACCGTCGGGCGGAGAGCGAAGCGGCCTGACCTTGTCCTTTCGTCATGGCCCGGCGTGTCCGGGCCATTCCCGTCTTTGGTGGGGACCTGACGAAAAGACGGGGATGCCCCGCCTTCGCGGGCCATGACGGCCGGGGGGTCGGCGGCTTGCGACTGACGGTAAGGAAAGCCCCTACTCCGCCGCGGGCGCCACCTGCGCGCGCTGCTCCAGCGCCTCCACCCGGTGCCTCAGCCGCCTGATCTCCAAATAGGCGTAGGCGCTCTCGGCCCGGTGGGCGAGTTCCGCGAGCAGCGCGCGCTCGCGGTGGCTGAGGTCGGTGCCGACCTCGTGGCTGCCGTACAGCGCCATCGCGAAGGTCTGGCGCGGGCTCGCCACCGGCACGGCCAGGATCGGGCGCGCCAGGTCGTCCGGCAGCGCCGCGTTCGATTCCGTGTCCGAGTGCAGCCGGAACGGCGTCTCGTCGCGCATCTTGTGCGCGGAGCGGGCGAAGAGCGGATCGGCGGCGTCGATCGTCTCGCTGGTGTCGGCCTCCCACCCCACCGCGGCGGAGCGGCGCAGTACGCCGTCGATGTCGCGGAACACGGCGGCCGAGGCCAGCTTCAGCGTCGCCGCGGGTTCCTGCACCAGCAGCCGGTCCACCTCGGCGCGGCTGGTCGCGTGCTGGATCGCGCGCGCGACCGAGCGCAGATGATGCTCGGCGCGCGCGAAGCGGCGGTCCATCAAGTGATCGGCGATCTCGGTTGCCAGGTCGTGCAGCCGCGCGATCATGAAGGCGAGCAGCGAGGCGAGCAGGAACCACGCCCATTCCGGTAGGTGCAGCAGGTGGTCGATCACCTCGATCTGCTGGTGCAGCAGGAAGGCGGGCAGGCTGAGCACGAGCGCCAGCAGCGTCGCGCGCCGCAGCGGGATTGAGACGTTGATCACGGTGCGCCGCCGCACCGCCTCGACCACGAACAGGCAGAGCACGCCGTTGACCAGATACAGCAGCCCGGTGAGGTATTCGGGCGCGCTGCCGCCGCCCAGCAGCGGGGTGAACAGCGAGGTGGACTGCATCAGCACCGCGACCTGATAGGTCGGCAGGCCGATCACGCAGCCCCAGATCACCCAGCGGATGCGCTGGTAGTCGCGCGGCGCCAGCATGTGCCGCCGGCCGATCAGGATCGCGAGCGCCGCCGCGGCGACGGCGAAGCCGGCGAGGAACGACGCGCGGCTCAGCGCCTCGGTCCGGAAGCCGAACAGGTTGCCGAGGCTCGCGAGCGACAGCAGCAGAAGCACCGCGAACACCGCCGGCAGCGCGCGCTCGGCCCGCGCCCAGGCGCCGGCGGAATGGCCGGTGGGCACGCGGAGCGCGAACAGCAGCAGGCCCACATAGCCCGCCGCCTGCATCACGCAGGCGATGACGGCGGCGGCCACGTACAGGCGCGGCCAGTGCTGCAGGAAGGCGTAGAAGACGAAGGGCTGGCCGGGATTGAACTCGGCCGCATAGGCCAGGAAGCCCCAGGTCATCGCGCCCGGCCGCAGCCAGACCAGCCAGGCCGCGCCCAGCACGACGGCGATCCCGGCGAGCTGATCGAGCATCAGGACGGCGTTCAGCAGCAGCCCGCGCGGGCGCGGCGCGGCGGTGAGCGTGACGGCGCGCGGCGGACGCTCCTCCACCTGCAGCAATTGCAGCGTGACCGTCGCGCCGGGCATGACGAAGGTGACGCCGCCCCAGATCGCGAGCAGCGAGGCGCAGGCGTCGGTGCCGACCGGCACGCATGTCATCCGGCCCAGATCCACGCGGTCGCCCGGCACGATCCCGGCTCCGGCGGCGGGCGAGGATTCCGGATGCTCGAACGGGCTCACGGCGTCGTAGATCACGCCGTTCGAATCCATCGACACGCCGAAGGAGGCGAGCGGCTTGAACGGCCGGATCATGTCCGGCGCGATCAGCAGCAGGGCATACAGCGTCACGACGCCTAGAATGACGCGCCCGGCCGGGCCGAGCCGTGTCGTGCTGCAATTCACCGAGAAGCGGACCCTGCGATCAGACGGAACATGCAACCATAAGCCCGGCCCCGCGCGGCAGGCGAGCAGAGATGTCGGGCGGGCCGGTCTGCCTCTGGCCCCGCTCTTGCTTGTCGACACTTGGCAGGAGCACCGCAATCCGGAGGGCCGCGACGATGGCGAAGCCGTTCCACCTGGGCTGGTTCATGAACTTCTCGCCCGATGCCTGGGATGCGGACTTCTCGGCGGGCGGGTCGCCATGGGACGGCAAGTTCCACACCGAGATGGCGGTGGCGCTGGAGCGGGCCTGCTTCGACTACATCATGCTGGAAGACACGCTGATGGTGTCGGAAGCCTATGGCGGCACGGCGGAAGTGACGCTGAAGCACGCGCTGCAGGTGCCCAAGCACGATCCGATCCCGCTCGCGGCGCTGATCGCGGCAGCCACCACACGGCTCGGCGTGGTGGCGACGATGTCCACCATGGCCTGGCCGCCCTTCATGCTGGCGCGCGTCGCCTCCACGCTCGATCACATCGCGGGCGGGCGCTTCGGCTGGAACATCGTGACCAGCGGCGAGGATATCGCTGCCCAGAATTTCGGCATGGACAAGCTGCCGCCGCGCGAGGCGCGCTACGAGATGGCCGACGAATACGTCGATCTGGTGTGCAGGCTGTTCGACACCTGGGAACCGGGCGCCGACGTGAAGGACCGCGCCACCGGCACCTACGCCGATTTCCGCAAGGTCCACACGCTCAATTTCGAGGGAAAGTATTTCCGCTGCCGCGGGCCGCTGAACACGGTGCGCTCGCCGCAGGGGCGGCCGGCCTTCGTGCAGGCGGGCGGATCGCCGCGCGGCCGGGCCTTCGCCGCGCGCCATGCCGATTCGATCATCGCGACGGCGAACGGCATCAAGGGCATGAAGGCCTATCGCGACGACGTGCGCGCCCGCGCGATCGAGGCGGGCCGCAACCCCGACGACATCAAGGTGCTGTTCCTGGCCTACCCCACGATCGGCGACACGCGCGAGGAGGCCTACGCGAAATACGAGCGGATGATCAACGCGCCGAGCTTCATCGAGCGCGCGCTGGCCAGCACCAGCACGGTCACGGACATCGACTTCTCGAAGTTCCCGCTCGACGAGCCGCTGCCGCCGCTGACCACCAACGGCGAGCAGGGCTCGCTCGACAAGTTCGCGCAATGGGGCAGCGGAAAGACGCTGCGCCAGCTCGCGAAGGAACGCTTCGACGGCGAGATCAAATACATCGGCACGCCCGACGAGGTGGCGGCGCTGATGGGCGAGGTGATGGAGGAGGTCGGCGGCGACGGGTTCCTGATCAGTAGCCCGTTCCAGCGCGTCAGCCGCCGCTTCATCGTGGAAATCACCGAGGGCTTGGTGCCCGCGCTGCAGCGGCGCGGGCTGGCGCGCACCGCCTACACGAAGACGATGCTGCGCGATACGCTCAGGGAATTCTAGGACGGGCGGGAAGACCCCCCACCCCGCCCCACCCCCACATGGGGGGAGGGAGAAGGATGTCCCCTCCCCCTCGTGGGGAAGGGGCGGGGGTGACGGGCCAACGATGCAGGAGACGGCGATGCAGACGGTTGCTTTCACCCAGATGAAGGACGGCACGCGCGAGGACTACCTCATGCTGCGCGCGCTGGAGCAGCAGCACGTGGCGATGACGCCCGACCGGGTGCTGCGCGAGCTGCGGATGTCGGAGGAGGAGACGATCCCCGGCTACAAGATCACGCGGCTGGAGCACGGGCTGCAATCGGCGACGCGCGCGCTGCGGGAAGGCGCCGACGCGGATTGGATCGTCGCCGCCCTGCTGCACGATATCGGCGACGGGCTCGCGCCGCAGAACCACGACCGCTTCGCGGCCGAGGTGGTGCGCCCCTATCTGCGCGAGGAATGCACCTGGGTGGTGGAGCACCACGGCGCCTTCCAGATGGTGTACTACGCGCATCATTACGGATGGAACCAGTTCGAGCGGGAGAAGTACAAGGACTCGCCCCACTACCAAGCCTGCGTCGATTTCTGCGAACGCTGGGACCAGGCGTCCTTCGACGACGGCTACAAGTCCGAGCCGCTGTCGTTTTTCGAGCCGATGGTGCGCTCGGTCTTCGCGCGCAAGCCGTACGATCCGGCGGTGATCCGCGCCGGCGTCGTGCTGGGCCTGCCCCCGCTGGCGTCGGCGGCGGAGTAGGCGCGGGCGCCCTCACCCTCCCACGGCTGCGCCGTGGGAGGGTGAGGGCCCTACTTCCAGGAACTCAGGTAGAATCTGGGCAATTCGTCCGGGAACGGCTTGAAGTTCAGGTTGCGCGAGAACCCGTAGGTCTTGGAATAGGTGAACAGCGGCAGGAAGTTCGCCTGCGCGGTGATCAGCTTGATCGCCTGCGCATAGGCCTTGCGCCGCTCGTCGGCGTCCGTCACCGATCCGCCCTGGCGCACCAGCGCCTCGATCGCCGGGTCGCGCGTGTAGTCGTTCGGGCCGCCGGTGAAGAAATACGGCAGGAAGGCGGAGACGTCGTTGATCGAGTAGCTGCCCCAGCTTCCCATGTTGAGCGGGCTCTCGCCTGCCTCGTTGCGGCGGATCGCGTCGGCGACGGGAAGCTGCACCACGCGCGCCTCGATCCCCACCGCCTTCAGATATCCGCGCACCGCCTCGGTCCATTGCGGCAGCAGGTAGGAGACGAGGTCGGTGGAAAACCCGTTCGGATAGCCCGCTTCGGTCAATAGCTGGCGCGCCTTGTCGGGATTGTACTCGTAGCGCACCGCGGCGCCCTGGTCGCAGCCGAACTGCGTCGGGTAGCAGGGCGTGTCGATCACGCGCGAGGCGCCGAGCATGAACTGGCGCACCATCGCGCCGCGGTCCACCGCCATGAAGATCGCCTGCCGCACCTTCTGATTGGTGAGCGGATTTTCCGCGCCGGTGCGGCCGGCGGAATCCATGTTCAGATATGCGACGCGCATCGTCTCGGCGACCACCGCCTGCAGGCCGGGCGCGGTCGCGACCATGGCGAGCTTGTCGGGCGGGAAATCCCAGATCCAGTCGGCGCTGCCGCCGAGCAGGGCGGCAAGCTCGGCGTCGGAATCCGCGACCTCGGTGATCAGGATGCGGCGGATCGCGGGCTTTCCCTTCGGGCTGCCGGCGAAGTAGCCGTCGAAGCGTTCCAGGTCGATCGCGTTCTCTCCGTCCACGCGGGTGACGCGGTACGGCCCGGTGCCGACCGGCGCGGCGGCGTAGCCCTGCGCGCCCACCCTCTCCCGGTACGCCTTGGGCCAGATCGGCAGCACCATGGCGATGTATTCCATCGCCGCCGGAAAGACGCGGCTGAGGCGCACGCGCACGCGCAGGTCGTCGAGC
>JAFEFJ010000197.1 GCA_018240635.1 Pseudomonadota bacterium
GGCGCGATCCAAGGCGTGCTCGACTGGCTCGGCATTCCCTACACGCATTCGGGCGTGCGCGCCTCCGCGATGGCGATGGACAAGCTGGCCGCCAAGGCGGTGTTCCGCGCCGCCGGCCTGCCGGTGCCGCGCGGCCGTCCCGTGCCGGTCGCGGAGTTGGAGGACGCGGACCCGATGCCGCGCCCCTACGTGGTGAAGCCGATCAACGAAGGCAGCTCGGTCGGCGTGCACATCATGCAGGCGGGCGACAACCGCCGCGCCGAGATCGCGCGGTCCTGGCGCTTCGGGGCGGAGGCGCTGGTGGAGGAGTTCATCCCCGGCCGCGAGCTGACGGTGGGCGTGCTCGATGGCCGTGCGCTCGCCGTCACCGATATCCGCTCCTCGCATAGTTTCTACGATTACGAGTCGAAATACGCCGAGGGCGGCTCGTTCCACGTGGTGCCCGCCGAAATGCACGCCGATGCCTATGCGAAGGCGCTGGATGTCGCGTCCGCCGCCTATCGCGCGCTCGGCTGCCGGGGCGCGGCGCGGGCCGATTTCCGCTACGACGACACGGCGGGCGAACCAGGCCGCCTCGTGCTGCTGGAGATGAACACGCAGCCCGGCCTGACGCCGACCTCGCTCCTGCCCGAGCAGGCCGCGCATATGGGCATGAGCTTCCCCGCGCTCTGCGCCTGGATGATCGAGCACGCATCGTGCCGAACGTAACGCGCCGCCCCAGCAACTCGGTCAACGACCGTCCGGGCCGCCTGAAGATCCTTCTCAGGCGCGGCAAGCGGCGGCTGCGCCCGATCGCATGGGCCGCGTTCGGCCTGGCGGTGGTGCTGTTCGGCTACGGGCTGATCCATTCCGGCGCGCCGGGAAGCTGGTTCGCCTCCGTTCGCGCGCGCCTTGCCGCCGTCGCGGCCCTGGGCGGGATGCGCGTGACCGACGTGGTGATCGAAGGCCGCGCCAACACGCCCGAGCCGCTGCTGCGCGCGGCCATCGGCGTCTCCCGCGGCGATCCGATCCTGGGCTTCTCGGTCTCCGACGCGCGCCAGCGCATCGAGACGCTCACCTGGGTCGAGCACGCGACGGTGGAGCGCCGCCTGCCCGGCACCATCGTGGTGAAGCTCGACGAGCGGCGTCCGTTCGCGGTTTGGCAGTACCAGGGCAAGTTCGCGCTGATCGACCGCGACGGCCAGTTGGTCGCGAACCAGGACGTGTCGCTGTTCCACCACCTGCCGCTGGTGGTGGGCGCGGGCGCGCCGCAGCGCGCGGCGGCGCTGCTCGATGCGCTGGCGGCGCACCCCGCCCTGCAGGCGCGCGTGATCGCGGCGGTGCGCGTCGGCGAACGGCGCTGGAACCTGCGGCTCAACACCGGCACCGACGTGCTGCTGCCCGAAGGCCACGAGGTGGCGGCGCTCGACCGTCTTACGCAGTTGCAGCAGGACCACGCGCTGCTCGACCGGCCCTTGCAGGTCGTCGATCTGCGGCTTCCCGACCGGCTCGTGGTCCGTCCCCGGCCCGACGCCCGCACCGACGCTTCCGCCACTCCGCCCGCGAGGAACCCGACATGAACGACATGTCGCGCCGTGTCCTGCCGCCGCCGATGGAGCCCGAGGAGCCGGCGCGTCCGCGCGGCGGGAAAGGCGGACCCTTCGGCGTGCTGGATATCGGCACGACGAAGATCGCCTGCCTGATCGGCCGCGTGGAAAGCGACGGGCGGCTGCGCGTGCTGGGCTTCGGCTGGCAGCGCGGGCGCGGCGTGCGCGCGGGCGGCATCACCGATCTGGAAGAGGCGGAGCGCGCGATCCGCGCCTGCGTCGGGCAGGCCGAGGACATGGCGGACACAAGGCTGCGCGCCGTCACCGTAAATCTCTCCTGCGGCCAGCCGGAAAGCCGGCTGTTCAACGTGCAGTGGCCGGTCGGCGGCGGGCGCGCGGTCGATGACCACGACATCCGCCGCGTGGTGCTGGAAGGCCGCGCGCGGGCGCAGAACGAAGGCCGCGAAACCATCCACGCGCTGCCGCTCACGTTCTCGGTCGATGACATGCAGGGCGTCGCCGATCCGCGCGGGCTGCATTGCCAAACCCTCACCGCGCGGCTGCATGTGATCGACGCCGCGCATTCCGCGCTGCGCTCGCTCGGCGCCTGCATGGCGCGCTGCGACCTCGATATCGCCGAACTGGTCTCCGCGCCGATGGCGGCCGGGCTCGCCACGCTGGTCGCCGACGAGCGGGAATTGGGCGCGGTCGTCATCGACATGGGCGGCGGCACCACGGGCATGGCGGTGTTCGCGGAAGGGCAGTTGCTGCACACCTCGCAACTGCCGATGGGCGGCGCGCATGTCACCAACGACCTCGCGCGCGTGCTGTCCACGCCCGTGGCGCACGCCGAGCGGCTGAAGACGCTGTATGGGAACGTGCACTCCAGCCCGGACGACGAGCGCGAATTGCTGCCGGTGCCGCTGATCGGCGAGGAAGACCACCAGATCGCCAAGGTGCCGCGCAGCATGGTGGTGAACATCATCCGCCCGCGCATCGAGGAAACCTTCGAGCTGGTGAAGGAAAAACTCGAATCATCGGGCCTGGTGCGCGCCGCCGGATCGCGCGTCGTGCTGACGGGCGGCGCGTGCCAACTGGGCGGCGTGCGGGAACTCGCCGCCGAGATCCTCGGCAAGGAAAAGCAGGTGCGGCTCGGCCGCCCCGCCGTTCTGCGCGGGCTGCCGGACAGCGCATCGGGCCCCGCCTTCGCCACCGCCGCGGGCCTGCTGGCATGGGCCGCGGGCGACGGCCGCACCATGCACGACATCGATTTCGAGGCGGAACGGCCCACTGGGCTATGGCGCCGCCTCGCCGCCTTCCTGCGCGAGCGTCTCTGATGGTTTCGCGCGTGAAAGCCACTTGCCCGAATCGCACGACTTGCGCCACGCAAACGACTCTCCCGGGAGGACTGCGCCGATGACCCTCAACCTCACCGTACCGCAGCAGGCTTATACGGATTTCACGCCGCGCATCACGGTCATCGGCGTCGGCGGCGGCGGCACCAACGCCGTCGACAACATGATCGCGCTCAACCTGCAGGGCGTCGATTTCGTTGTCGCCAATACCGACGCGCAGCAGTTGATGCACTCGCGCGCCGACCAGCGCATCCAGCTCGGCCCGCACATCACGCAGGGTCTGGGCGCGGGAGCGAATCCGAAGATCGGCCAGGCGGCGGCCGAGGAAGCGGCGGAGGAACTCGCCCGCCACCTCGACGGCGCGCACATGCTGTTCATCACCGCCGGCATGGGCGGCGGCACCGGCACGGGCGCCGCGCCCGTCATCGCGCGGATGGCGCGCGAGCGGAACATCCTCACGGTCGGCGTGGTGACCAAGCCGTTCAGCTTCGAAGGGAGCCGCCGCGCCCGCGCCGCCGAGGACGGCATCACCGAGCTGCAGCAATACGTCGACACGCTGATCGTGATCCCGAACCAGAACCTGTTCAGGATGGCGAACGAGCGCACGACGTGGCGCGAAGCCTTCAAGATGGCCGACCACGTCCTGTACATGGGCGTGCGCGGCGTGACCGACCTGATGATGGCGCCGGGCCTGGTGAACCTCGATTTCGCCGACATCCGCACCGTGATGGTGTCGATGGGCAAGGCGATGATGGGCACCGGCGAGGCAGAAGGCGAGAACCGCGCGATCCGCGCCGCCGAGGCCGCGATCAGCAATCCGCTGCTGGAAGACACCTCGATGGCCGGCGCGCGCGGCCTGCTGATCAACATCACCGGCGGCGATGATCTCACGCTGTTCGAGGTCGATCAGGCGGCGACCCGCATCCGCGAGGAAGTGGACGAGGACGCGAACATCATCTTCGGCTCGGCGATCGACGACAACCTGACCGGCAAGATCCGCGTCTCGGTCGTCGCGACCGGCATCGACGCGCAGGACTCGCAGATCGCGCAGCGCCCGCACCTCGTCGCGGTCGGCGGCGGCATGCCGATGCCGATGCCCCACGCCGCCCCCGTCGCGGCTCCGGCCGCCCAACCCGTCCAGGCAGCGCCCGCGCCGGCCGCGATGCCGATGGCCCAGCCGGTCCACATGACGATCGGCGCGACCGCGCTCGCCGAGCCCGCGATGGAAGCCCCGATGCAGGCGCCGCAGATGGCGCCGCCGCATCAGGGCGGGGCCGCCCCGATGCAGGCCCCCATGCAGGCTCCGGTGGCTGAGGCGCCGCAGCGCGCCCCGCTGCCCTTCACCGCGCCGCCGCCCGTCGCCCCCGCCGTCGCGGCTCCGATGGCCACCCCCATGGCCGCTCCGATGCAGGCGCCCCCGGCGCGTGCCCCGCGCGCGGGCGGGCTGTTCGCCGAGCCGTCGGCGCAGGAGCAGCAACCCGCACCGCGCGGCCCGCGCCACAGCATCTTCCAGGTGATGACCGGCCTGATCCGCCGCGCCCCGGATGCCGCGCAGCCCGCGCCCCAGGCCGCCGTGCCTCAACCTGCCGCGCCGATGGCGCCGCAGATGCCCCGCCGCGCCGAAGCCCCGATGGCGGCCCCGCAGGTCGCGCCCGCGGCACCGGAGCCCGCCCGCGCGGCGGTTCGCCCGGCAAGCGGCGACGAGATGGGCTTCCTGGAAATCCCCACCTTCCTGCGCCGCCAGTCGTCCTGACGGGTCGGCGCGGGAAGGCATAATTTTTCAAAATCAGCGGGATAGACAGAAACACCCGGCAACAATCGTTGACTCGCCTTCGCGCGTGCAACAATCATAGCTTGCTGCCAGGCACACCGCTTCGTGCCGATTCCCAAGGGGCAGCGACTCGATGGATGGATTGCCGGCAAATATCGTGTTCGATCCCGCCGGCATGGATGCGCCCAGCGCCCGGCAGCGGACACTGAAGGCCCCCATCGGGTGCGTCGGCGTGGGCGTGCATTCCGGCAAGCGGATGCGCCTGCGCCTCGTTCCCGCCGAAACGGGCCACGGCATCGTCTTCCGCCGCACCGATCTGGGCCTGAACATCCCCGCCCGCTTCGACCGCGTGACGGATACGCGCCTCAACACCACCCTCTCGCACGAGACCGAGGCGGAATGCCGCGTCGGCACGGTGGAGCACCTGATGGCCGCGCTCTACGGCTGCGGCATCGACAACCTGCTGATCGAGATCGACGGCCCGGAAGTCCCGATCCTCGACGGGTCGGCCGCGCCCTACGTGTTCCTGATCCAGTGCGCCGGCGTCGCGGAGCAGGCAGCCCCCCGCGCGGTGATCGAGATCGGCCGCGTCGTCCGCGTGACCGACGGCGAGGCCTGGGCCGAGTTCCGCCCCGCCGCCTGGCGCGGGCTCGACATGGCGCTTTCCATCGACTTCCCCGCCGCCGTGATCGGCCGGCAGGCGTTGTCGCTGCGCCTGACGCCCGAGAGCTTCCGCCAGGAACTCGCCACCGCCCGCACCTTCGCGATGGCCGAGGAAGTGGAGCAGCTCCGTGCCTGCGGGCTAGCCCTGGGCGGCAGCCTGGACAACGCGGTCGTGGTGGATGGCGACGCGGTGCTGAACCCGGTGGGCCTGCGCGCGCCCGACGAGTTCGTGCGCCACAAGCTGCTGGACGCGGTGGGCGATCTGGCGCTGGCGGGTGCGGCGCTGCATGGCCGCTTCCTGGCGAGCCGGTCGGGCCATACACTGAACAATCTTCTGCTGCACGCCCTGTTCGCCGAAGCCGCCGCCGAACCCGCCCCGCTGTCCGCCGCGGCATAGGCCCCACCACCGGCTCCATCCGACCCGGCGGGCCATGTGCCCGCCGCTCGCGTCTTTCCGGCCGGCGCGATGAAAGCCGTCATGGCGGGGCCAAGCCCCCGCCATGACGGAAGCGAAGGCGCGCCCCTTGCCGCGTCACCTTCCTGCGGCGAGAGTGCCTCCGCGATTTCGGCAAACCGACGGAGGAAGCGAATGGCCGACGAACCCATGATGGCGGGCAAGGTGGTGGTGGTGACCGGCGCGGGCGGCGGCATCGGGCGCGAGATCGCGCTGATGATGGCCGCGGCCGGCGCGAAGGTGGTCATCAACGATCTCGGCGCCTCCGTCACCGGCGAAGGCGCGTCGGCGACGCCGGCCGAGCAGACGAAGCAACTGATCGAGCAGCGCGGCGGGCAAGCGGCGATCAACACCGATTCGGTTGCGGATTGGGGTTCGGCGCAGAAGATCGTGCAATGCGCGCTCGACAGCTTCGGCAAGATCGACGCCGTGGTGAACAACGCCGGCATCCTGCGCGACGTGATCTTCCACAAGATGACGCCCGATGACTGGAACGCCGTCATCAACGTGCACCTGAGCGGCGCCTTCTATGTCAGTCGCGCCGCCGCCGAGCATTTCCGCAAGCAGGAAAGCGGCACTTTCGTGCACATGAGCAGCACGTCCGGCCTGATCGGCAATTTCGGCCAGGCCAACTACGCCGCGGCGAAGCTGGGGATCACCGCGCTTTCGAAGTCGATCGCGCTCGACATGAAGCGCTACAACGTGCGCTCGAACTGCATCGCGCCGTTTGCGTGGAGCCGCATGACCGGCTCGATCCCCGCGAACACGCCGGAACAGCAGGCGCGGCTTGCGAAGATCCAGAAGATGACGCCCGACAAGAACGCGCCGATGGCGGTGTTCCTGTCGTCCGACGCGGCGAAGGACGTGACGGCGCAGGTGTTCGGCACGCGGATGAACGAGATCATCCTGTTCAGCGCGACGCGCCCGATCCGCACGGTGCACAAGGCCGATGGCTGGACGCCGAAGGACATTGCGGACATCGCGCTGCCGGCGCTGAAATCCTCCTTCCAGCCGCTCGACCGCAGCGGCGAGGTGTTCGCGTCAGACCCGATGTGATTGGGCCGATGTGATGGGCGCGAACCTCGCGCAGGCGCTGCTGTCGCCGCGGCGGATCGCGTTGGTGGGCGCCTCCACCGACGCGAGCCGCCTGACCGCGCGGGCGCAGATCTATCTGCGCCGGCATGGTTTCACAGGAGAGCTTTTTCCGGTGAACCCGCGGGCGGGGACGGTGCTGGGGGAGCGCGCCTATCCCTCGCTGCTGGACGTGCCGGGGATGGTGGATTTCGCCTATGTGCTGGTCGGCACCGGGCAGGTGGAATCCGCCATCGTCGATTGCGCGACGCGCGGCGTGCCGGTCGCCTGCATCCTGGCCGACGGATTTGCCGAGGCGGGGCCTGAAGGCTTGGCCTTGCAGAACCGCGTGCTGGCGATCGCGCGCGAGGCGGGCCTGCGCATCCTTGGGCCGAACAGCATGGGGGTGGTGAACATTCCCGCCGGCACCGCGTGTTCCGTCAACGCGGTGCTGGAGGCCGAGACGCTGCCGAAGGGGCGCTGGTCGCTGGTGTCCCATTCCGGCAGCGTGATGGGCACGCTGGTCTCGCGCGCCGCCGCGCGCGGCTTCGGCTTCGCCAAGGTGATCGGCACCGGCAACGAGGCCGACCTGACGGCGGGCGAGATCGCCGCGATGCTGGCCGACGATCCCGAGACCGACGCGATATTGCTTTTCCTCGAAACCATCCGCCGCCCCGAGCTGTACGAGGACGCGGCGCGGCGCGCGCACGAAGCCGGCAAGCCCATCGTCGCCTACAAGCTCGGGCGGTCGGAGGCGGGGGCGGCGCTCGCGACCACGCATACCGGCGCGATGGCGGGGTCGGACGCGGCGGCCGATGCGTTCTTCAAGGCGCTCGGCATCGTGCGGGTCGATATGCTGGAGACGCTGCTGGAAATCCCGCCGCTGCTGATCGGCCGCGCGCCGCCCGCCGCGCCCAGCCGCGCGGAGCGCGCGGTGACGACGACGGGCGGCGGCGGCGCGATGGTGGTGGACAGGCTCGGCGTGCTCGG
>JAFEFJ010000198.1 GCA_018240635.1 Pseudomonadota bacterium
ATCGTGGTGGGGGAAATGACCGGCGTCTCCACCGGCCTCGGCGCGATGATCATGGACGCGCGGCAGCTCTCGCGCACCGAGATCGTGGTCGCCGGCATGGCGGTGATCGGCCTCGCCGGCTTCCTGTCCGACCGGGCGGTGCAGGCGCTCGGCCACCGCCTGCTGCGCTGGAGCCCGCAGCATGGATAGCCTCGCCCCTGCCGCCGGAACCGCCGCGCAGCGGCAGGCGATGGTGCGCGTCGAAGGCGTCGGCAAGATCTATCCCGGCGGGACCGAGGCGCTGCGCGGCGCCGATCTCGCCATCGCGCCCGGCGAGTTCGTCTGCCTGCTCGGCGCCTCGGGCTGCGGCAAATCGACGCTTCTGCGCATCGTGGCCGGATTCGAGAAGGCGACCGCGGGCGCCGTCTTCGTCGCCAACCGCGAGGTGACCGGCCCCGGCCCGGACCGCGGCATGGTGTTCCAGGACTACGGCCTGTTCCCCTGGCTCACGGTGCGGCGGAACATCGGCTTCGGCCCCGCCGTGCGCGGCCTGCCGAAGCAGGAGGTCGCCCATATCGCCGACCGCTTCGTCGCGATGGTCGGGCTCGATCGTTTCCGGGATTCCTATCCGCACCAGCTCTCGGGCGGCATGAAGCAGCGCGTCGCCATCGCCCGCGTGCTCGCCAACAATGCCCGCGTGGTGCTGATGGACGAGCCCTTCGGCGCGCTCGATGCGATGACGCGCGAGCGGTTGCAGGAGGAACTGCTCGCGATCTGGGCCAGCGCCGGGCTCACGGTGATCTTCGTCACCCACTCGATCGAGGAGGCGATCGTGCTCGCCGACCGCGTGGTGGTGATGTCGCCCGGCCCCGGCCGCATCGTCGCCGACCGCCGCATCGGCCTGCCGCGCCCGCGCGACGTCTCCTCGCCCGAGTTCAACGACATCCGCCGCGCGCTTGGCAGCCTGCTCCATTCGGACCACGCTCCCGCCCCCGGCCACTGACGAATCTGCCCACTGACGAATGGAGAGACCCATGAACTGGGGGATGATGACCCGCGCCGAGCGCGACGCGGCCTACAACAACTCCGCCGCGGTGCCGAACAGCCCGGCGCTGAACGAGGCGCGCATCGCCGCCTCCAAGGCGTTCCGCGCGGAGCGGCCCGGCGCGCTCGATCTGCCCTACGGCCCGAAGCCGCGCAACAAGTGGGACCTGTTCCCCGCCGCCGACCCGAAGGCGCCCTGCCTCGTGTTCATCCACGGCGGCTACTGGCAGCGCAACACGCGCGAGGAGTTCTGCAACCTGATGGGCGGCGTGATGGCGCATGGCTGGGCCTCGGCGCTGCCCGGCTACACGCTGGCGCCCGATGCGACGATGACGGAAATCGCCGCCGAGATCCGCGCGGCCCTCGACTGGCTCGCCGCCAACGGCAAGGCACATGGGATCGAAGGCCCGATCGTGCTGTCCGGCTGGTCGGCGGGCGGGCACCTGACCGCGATGACGCTCGACCACCCGGCGGTCGCCGCCGGACTCGCGATCTCGGGCGTGTTCGAGATGGGACCGATCCGCGACACCTACCTCAACGACAAGCTGAACCTGACCGACGAGGAGCTGCAAACGCTCTCGCCGCTCCGCCATCCGGTGGTGAACAAGCGCATGTCCATCGCCTACGGCACCGCCGAACTGGCGGCCCTGTGCAACGACAGCCGCGACCTGCACGCCAAGCGCTCTGCCGCCCACGCGCCCGGCGCGCTGATCCCGGTCGCCGGCGCGGATCACTTCACCATCGTCCTGGAACTGGCTGATCCGGCTGGCGAACTGGCCCGCCACGCGCTGACCCTGGTGCCCTGATCCCGCGCCCGGCCCGCTCACGAATAGCGGAAGGCGGAGGAAATTCGACTCCGGTGTGAACCGCTTCACATCGGGCCGGGCGCGGGCCGGGCATAACGCCCGTGTCGTTTGGCGTTGCCCCGATTGACGCGCCCGACGGCAGGGCCATTCCCGGCCCTGGTCAACCCGGACCTGAACTTGCGGCCTGGTCGCGCATCGACCGGGCCGCTTTTTTTCGCCCCGCTGTTTTGCCTGCCCGCCGCCGCCCTGCGGATCGCGCCGGGAAAAGCACGCCAGGCTGTGAACGCGTTCACTTTCGCGGCGCTCCGCCGGTGGCACAACCTCCGCGCCAGCCGATGCCTCCCCGGATTTCTCGCGTCGCTGGCAGGCCGATTTCCGGCCTGGTCACCCCGGACCTGAACTTGCGGCCTGGCCGATCCCGGTCAGGCCGCCTTTTTTCGGTTCGTGGGATCGGGGCGGGGTAGCCGGTCCGCCCGGGACCGGAGATCGTGCGGCCATGATGCCGCCATCGCCCGACCGGCCCGACCCGGCGACGCCCGGCGCCGAGCCCGGACCGTCCGCCGGGGCGGCATGGTTCGAGATGCAAGCCCAGGCGCCCGGCACCTGGGCGCAGAGGGCCTGGCCCTGGATGTTCGGCATCCTGGCGCTGCTCGCCCTGATCCTGGTCGTGCTGCATATCGGCGAGATCGCCGATTTCGCGGCGCTGGCGCGTTCCGCCCAGCCTGCCTGGCTCCTGCTCGCGTTTGTCGCGCAGGCGGGAACCTACGTCTCGGCGGCCCTGGTGTGGCGGCAGGTTCTGCGCCGCGCGGGTCATCCGCGGCCGCTGCGCGCCCTGGTGCCGCTCGGCATCGCCAAGCTGTTCACCGACCAGGTGGTGCCCAGCGGCGGCGTCAGCGGCGCCGTCCTGGTCGCGCGCGGACTGGTGCGCCGCCGGGTGCCCGCGGATGTCGCGATGGCCGCTCTGCTGGTCGGCCTCGTGTCCTATTTCGCGGCCTACCTGATCTGCGTGCTCGCGAGCGTGGCGGTGCTGTCGGCGCATGGGAAGGCGAATGCGGCGCTGTTCGGCGTGGTCGCGCTGTTCGTCGTGCTGGTCGTCGCGATTCCCTCCGCCGTGCTGTGGGCGCGCCGCTGGGGGCGCCTGCTGCCGTCCAGGATCGTCGTCCGGTTGCCGGGCGCCTCCGTGCTGCTCAAGGCGATCGCCGACGCTCCCACCGGCCTGCTGGGCAATCCCGGCCTGATCGTCCAGACCGTGTGCCTGGAGACGGCGGTCTTCGTCCTCGACGCGCTGACCCTCTGGCTCGCCGCCTGCGCGCTGGGGGCCGCGCCAGCACCCTGGATCGCCTTCGTCGCCTTCATGGTGGCGTCGATGGCGGCGACGCTCGGGCCGATTCCGCTCGGTCTCGGAACGTTCGAGGCGGCCTGTGTCGCCACGCTCGGCCTGCTCGGCACGCCGATCGAAACCGCGCTGGCCGCGACGCTGCTGCTCCGCGGGATGACCTTCTGGCTGCCGATGATCCCGGGCCTGTGGCTCGCCCGGCGCGAGATGGCGACGGGCTGAGCGGGACGCCGGGGCGGGCGGTCAGCCCATCGCCTCGTGCCAGGTGCGCCCGTCGCGCTCGATCAGCGCGATGGCGGCCGTCGGACCCCAGCTTCCCGCCGCGTAGGGCCGCGGCGCCTCGGGCCGCGCCGCCCAGGCGTCCAGGATCGGCTCGGCCCAGGACCACGCCGCCTCCACCTCGTCGCGGCGCATGAACAGGGTCGCGTTGCCGCGTACCGTGTCCATCAGCAGGCGTTCATAGGCGTCGGGGTAGCGCATCCCGAAGGTCTTCTCGAAGCTGATGTCGAGCCCTGTGGGCCGCAGCCGCAGCCCGCCCGGACCCGGCTCCTTCGTCATCATCTCAAGCCGCATCCCCTCCTCGGGCTGCAGGCGGATGATCAGCCGGTTGGGCTGCGACTCGCCGATCTCTGCGGGGAAGATCGAGAACGGATGCGTGCGGAACTGCAGTACGATCTCCGAGACCTTCTGCGGCAGCCGCTTGCCGGTGCGCAGGTAGAACGGCACGTTCGCCCAGCGCCAGGTCCGCACCTCGGCCTTCAGCGCGACGAAGGTTTCGGTCTGGCTGCTCTCGGGACCGTTCAGATCGGCGATGTAGCCGGGCACCGGCTTGCCATCGACCGCGCCCGCCCCGTACTGGCCGCGCACCGTCAGGCTCGTTGCCTCGTGCGGCGCGATCGGGCGCAGCGCGCGCAGCACCTTCAGCTTCTCATCGCGCACCCGGTCCGCCTCCAGGGACACGGGCGGCTCCATCGCCACCAGGCAGAGAAGCTGCAGGATGTGGTTCTGCACCATGTCGCGCAGCGCGCCGGAATGGTCGTAGTAGCCGCCGCGCCCCTCCACGCCGACCGTCTCGCCCACCGTGATCTGCACGTGGTCGATCACGTCGGCGGTCCACAGCCGCTCGAAGATGCTGTTGGCGAAGCGCAGCGCCAGCAGGTTCTGCACCGTCTCCTTGCCCAGGTAGTGGTCGATGCGGAAGGTCTGCGCCTCCTCGAACACCGCGCCCACCTGGTCGTTGATCGCGCGCGCCGATTCCAGGTCGTGTCCGATCGGCTTCTCCAGCACCACGCGGGCGCGCGAGGTCACCAGGTCGTGCGTCTTCAGGTTGCGGCAGATCGGCCCGTACAGATCCGGCGAGGTCGCCAGGTAGAAGACCCGGACCCGCATCGGGTCCAGCGCCTTGTACATCGCGGTCCAGTCGGCGTTCTCGTTCGCCGCGTCGATCGGGATGTAGAAGACCATCGACAGGAAGCGGGCGACGTTCTCCGGCTCCAGGTCGGGGGCGGCCACGTGCTTCGTCAGCGCCTGCTTCGCCCGGTCGCGGTAAGCCTCGTCGCTCAGCGTGCTGCGCGCCGATCCGAAGATGCGCGTCTCGGGCGGCATCTGGCCGTCGCGGAACCGGTAGTACAGCGCGGGCAGCAGCTTGCGCAGCGTCAGGTCGCCGGTGGCGCCGAACACCACGCAGTCGAACGGCGGAACCGGAATGATCTTGGCGGCCATCGTGCATCCTCGTCGGTCAGGCGTTTGGACCAGCCGTCGGGCGGATGCACGGATCGGACCACGGGGCGGGCGGCCCCGCGGGTCAGACCACCGGCGAGCGTCCGCCGTCCACGTTGATCGCGGTGCCGGTTATGTAGCCCGCATGGTCCGAGCACAGGAAGCACGCCGTCGCGGCGAATTCCTCGGCCTTGCCCAGCCGCCCCATCGGGATCTCGGTCGCCAGGCCCTTGATGTACTCGGCATAAGGCTCGTTGGCCCCGGCGGCGATATGGCGGCGCACCCATTGGTCGCTGTCGATCTGCCCCACCAGCAGGGCGTTCACCAGCACGTTGTGCTTCGCACCCTCGCCGGCCAGGATCTTGGTCAGCGCCATCCCCGCCGCCCGCGTCACCGCCGTCGGCGCGCCACCCGCGCGCGGCGCCTTGGCGCCGATGTTCAGCACGTTGATCACCCGCCCCCAGCCGCGCTCGATCATCTGCGGCCAGGCGAGCCGCGTGAGGCGGATCGCCGCGAACAGCTTGAGGTCGAAATCCTCCTGCCAGACCGCGTCGGTGATCGAGGTGAACGGTCCGGTGCGCGAGGTGCCGGCGTTGTTCACCACGATGTCGATCTTGCCCAGCGCCTCCATCGCCTGCCGGTAGCCGGCCTCGACCTGCTCGGCCTTCGACACGTCGCAGGCGATGGCCGCGACCCTGCGGCCCTTGGCGACGCGCGCGATGCCCTCCTTCGCTTCCTCCAGCACGTCCGGCCGGCGCGCCAGGATCGCGACATCGGCGCCGCTTTCCGCGAAGCGCAGCGCCATCGCGAGCCCGAGCCCCTTGCTGCCCCCGGTGATGACCGCGCTGCGCCCGTTCAGTGACACGTCCATGTCGGTCTCCCCCGCCTGTCCGTCCGCCAGTCTGCGGGAGACCGCGGGGCGAGGCCAGATGGGATGGCGGGGCCTGCCGCGTCGGCGTCGCCGATCTGGCGGATGACGCCGGATTGCGCTACATTCCAAACCGGATGCGCAACAACGGGAGGATCGTCCGATGCAGCGTCGTTCCCTCTGGGCGTCGACTGGAGGCTTCCTGCTCGCCGCCGCCGGCATCGGTGCCGCGCGCGCACAGCCGGCGGCCAGCCACAAGATCGTCTTCCATGTCGGCAGCGGCGATCCGGCGCTGATGCAGGTGGCGCTGTTCAACATCGCCGCGGCGGCGAGCGAATATGACGAGCGGGGCCAGACCGTCGCCATCGAACTGGTTGCGAACGGTCCCGGCTACACGATGCTGCGCGCCGACACCTCGCCGGTGAAGGAAGCGATCGCGGAGACGAAGAAGAAATATCCCTTCGTCGTGTTCTCGGCTTGCCAGAACAGCCGCAAGGGCGCGGCGATGCGGGAGCACAAGACGGTGGAGCAGATCCCCGAGGTGCCGGAGGCGACGGACGTGCCGGCCGGCGTGGTGCGGATCACGGAACTGCAGGAGCAGGGGTACCACTACATCCGCGTTTAACGTCCCGCCCCGCCCTCGATCCCCCCGGATCAGTCGCCCCGATCAATCCCCCGGCGACGCGGTCCCCATCTTCTCCGCCAGCGTCGGCATCCGGCTGCGCTTGCGCGACAGGCGGCGCTGCAGGCGGTCCAGATACAGATAGATCACCGGCGTCGTATACAGCGTCAGGATCTGACTCAGGATCAGGCCGCCCACCATCGCGTAGCCCAGCGGCTTGCGCAGCTCCGATCCCGCGCCGTTGCCCAGCATCAGCGGCAGTCCGGTCAGCAGCGCGGCCATCGTCGTCATCAGGATCGGCCGGTAGCGCAGCAGGCAGGCCTGCCGGATCGCCTCCAGCGGCGCCAGCCCGTCGCGCCGCTCGGCGGTGATGGCGAAGTCCACCATCATGATGCCGTTCTTCTTCACGATGCCGATCAGCAGGATCACGCCGATCAGCGCGATCACCGACAGGTCGTAGTGCGCGATCATCAGGATCAGCAGCGCGCCCACGCCGGCCGAGGGCAGGGTGGACAGGATCGTCAGCGGCAGGATGTAGCTTTCGTACAGAATGCCCAGGATGATGTAGACGGTGATCAGCGCCGCCGCGATCAGATAGGGCTGGCTGCTGAGCGAGGATTGGAACGCCGCGGCCGTGCCCTGGAAGCTGCCCTGCACGGTGTCGGGCACGCCCATCGTCGCCATCGCCGCGTTGATCGCCTGCACCGCCTGGCTGATCGACGCGCCCTGCGCGAGGTTGAAGGAGATCGTCACCGCCGGGAACTGGCTCTGATGGCTCACCGCCAGCGGCTGCACCGGCTTGGTGTCGAGCTTCACGAAGGTCGATAGCGGCACCGCCTGGCCGGTGCTGGATTTCACATAGAGCTTGTTCAGCGTCTCAAGTTCGCCAAGCTGATCCGGCATCACCTCAAGGATCAGGTGATACGAACTCACCTGCGAGAAGTATTGGGTCACCTGGCGCTGGCCGAATGCGTCGTTCAGCGTGTCGTCGATCTGCTGCGGCGTGATGCCGAAGCGCGCCGCCGCGTCGCGGTCGATGGTCAGTGTCGCCGTGGTGCCCGACATCTGCTGGTCCGTCGTCACGTCGCGCAGCATCGGCAGCGATTGCAGCTTGGCCAGGATCTTCGGCGACCAGTCGTACAGCTCCGCCAGGTTGGCGTCCTGCAAGGTGTATTGGTACTCGGTCTTGGACAGGCGTCCGCCGACGCGGATGTCCTGCGCCGCCTGCAGGAACAGCCGCCCGCCCTCCACCTTCGCGAGCTTCGGCCGCAGCCGCGCGATGTAGTCCTGCGCGCTGCCGCCGGTCCGCTCGTCCCACGGCTTCAGCGTGATGAACATGCGGCCGTTGTTGCCGGTCTGGCCGCCCAGGCCGGCGCCGATCGCCGAGACGTAGCCGGCGGTGTCGGGGTCGTCCTGCACGACCTTGGCCAGCCGCTGCTGGAT
>JAFEFJ010000199.1 GCA_018240635.1 Pseudomonadota bacterium
GCTGGCGAAGTCCACGATCTACGCGCTCGACATGGGCGCGCTGATCGCCGGCACGCGCTACCGCGGCGATTTCGAGGAGCGGCTGAAGGCCGTCGTGTCGGAGCTTGAGAACCAGCCCGGCGCGATCCTGTTCATCGACGAGATCCACACCGTGATCGGCGCCGGCGCCACCTCGGGCGGCGCGATGGATGCGTCGAACCTGCTGAAGCCCGCGCTCGCCTCGGGCACGCTGCGCTGCATCGGCAGCACCACCTACAAGGAATTCCGCAACTACTTCGAGAAGGACCGCGCGCTGGTCCGCCGCTTCCAGAAGATCGACGTCAACGAGCCCTCGCTCGAAGACGCGGTGAAGATCCTGCGCGGCCTCAAGACCAACTACGAGAAGCACCACAAGGTGCGCTACACCGACGAGGCGATCCGCGCGGCGGTCGATCTCTCGGCCAAGTACATCCACGACCGCAAGCTGCCCGACAAGGCGATCGACGTGATCGACGAGGTTGGCGCGAGCCGGATGCTGTTGCCCGAGAACAAGCGCCGCAAGACCGTCACGCTGCGCGACGTGGAGGAGATCGTCGCCAAGATCGCGCGCATTCCTCCCAAGAGCGTCTCCGCCGACGACAAGGAGACGCTGCGCAACCTCGAACGCGACCTGAAGGCGATGGTGTTCGGCCAGGACAACGCGATCGAGGCGCTCGCCGCCGCGATCAAGCTGTCCCGCGCCGGGCTGCGCGACGCCGAAAAGCCCATCGGCAACTATCTCTTCAGCGGCCCCACCGGCGTCGGCAAGACCGAGGTCGCGCGCCAGCTCGCCTCCACGCTCGGCATCGAGCTGATCCGCTTCGACATGTCCGAGTACATGGAGCGGCACTCGGTCTCGCGCCTGATCGGCGCGCCGCCGGGCTACGTGGGCTTCGACCAGGGCGGCCTGCTCACCGACGCGATCGACCAGCACCCGCACGCGGTCCTGCTGCTCGACGAGATCGAGAAGGCCCACCCGGACCTGTTCAACATCCTGCTGCAGGTGATGGACCACGGGAAACTGACCGACCACAACGGCAAGACGGTCGATTTCCGCAACATCATCCTCATCATGACGACGAACGCCGGCGCCTCGGACATGGCGAAGGAAGCCATCGGCTTCGCCCGCGAAGCGCGCGAGGGCGAGGACAGCGAGGCGATCAAGCGGCTGTTCACGCCCGAATTCCGCAACCGTCTCGACGCGGTGATCGCCTTCGCCGGCCTCACGCCCGAAATCGTGGGCCGCGTGGTCGAGAAGTTCGTCATGCAGCTCGAAGCGCAACTCGCCGACCGCAACGTGACGATCGAGCTGTCCTCGGCGGCGAAGGAATGGCTCGCCGAGCGTGGCTACGACCGCCTGTACGGCGCCCGCCCGCTCGCCCGCGTGATCCAGGAGAACATCAAGAAGCCGCTCGCCGAGGAGCTGCTGTTCGGCAAGCTCGTCAAGGGCGGCGCGGTGAAGGTCACGCTGAAGGACGGCAAGCTCGACTTCGAGATCATCGAAGCCGCCGTGCCCGCCCTGCCCAAGCCGGAAGGCGACGACGAGGGCGGCGCGGACGCCGAGAAGGAAGTGGTCGAGTAGAGGCCAAGCCGGTGCAGCTCGGGGCGTCGATGCCGGTCTCCGACATCGGCGCCGGCTCCGGGCCGATCCGCGACTACGCCCAGGCGGCCGAAGGTCTCGGCTACGACTACCTCCAGGCGCCGGATCACGTGCTGGGCGCCAACGCGCTCACCGCGTCGCCGGGCGCGCGGCGGATCGGCACCAACGCCGCCGCCTATCACGACCCGTTCGTGATGTGCAGCTTCCTGGCCGGCTGCACCAAGGCGATCGGCTTCGCCGCCGGCGTGCTGATCCTCGCGCAGCGGCAGGCGGTGCTGGTCGCCAAGCAGGCCGCCTGCCTCGACCAGCTCTGCGATGGCCGCTTCCGCCTCGGCGTCGGCGTCGGCTGGAACGAGGTGGAGTTCGTCGGCCTGGGCGAGAATTTCGCCAATCGCGGCAAGCGGTCGGAGGAGCAGGTGCGGGTGATGCTCGCGCTGTGGGCCGAACCGGCCGTCGATTTCACCGGCGAGTTCCACCGCGTCCCCGATGCCGGGATCAATCCGCGCCCGACGCGGGGCCGCGTCCCGCTCTGGTTTGGCGGCCATGCCGAGGCCACGTTCCGCCGCACCGCCAAATACGGCGACGGGTTCATGCCGCTCGCCTATCCGCCGGGAGACGAGGCGCTCGCGGCGTTCGAGAAGGTGCGCAGGCTCACCCGCGAGGCCGGACGCGATCCCGCCGCGATGGGATTCGAGGTCTGGGTCTCCCCCGGCGTCGGCACCCCGGACGACTGGCGGAAGGAAATTACCTTTTGGAAGCAGGCCGGCGTCACGCACGTGACCGCCCATACCAGTTTCATCAGCGAGCACCACAAGCGGATCGCGGGCACGCGCTTCGAGGATCACCTCGCCGCAATCACCGCCTACCGCGCGGCGGTGGCGGACCTGCTGTAGTCGGCCCGGCTGCCGCAGGGCGCCGGCGTCAGGCCCGCGGCTCCACCACCACCGTCCCCGCCTTCGTCCCCGCCTCCACGGCCGCGTGCGCCTCCGCCGTGCGGGCGAGCGGGAACCGCGCCGCCACCGGAAGGATGCGCTTCCCACTCGATGTCCAGGCCAGGATGTCCTGCTGCGCCCGCTTGCGCGCCGGATGCGGGCTGGTGGGCAGGATCATGAAATGCACTGCGACGTTCTTCTGCATGAACTCGCGCACCGGCAGGCGCGGCGTGCGGTCGCCGTTCGTCGCATAGACGGCGATGCTGCCGCCCGGCTTCACCGCGGCCAGCGTCGCCGCAAGATTGCCGCCGAAATCGACCTCCACGACATGATCGGCGCCCGCGCCGCCGGTCGCCGCCAGCACCGCGGCCGCCACGTCCTCGGTCCGGTAGTTCACCACATGCGCGGCCCCCGCCGCGCGCGCCCGCGCGGCCTTCTCGTCGGAACTCACGGTCGCGATCACCTTGGCACCCGCCCAGGCCGCAAGCTGCACCGCATACAGCCCCACCGCGCCTGCGCCGCCCGTCACGAGCACGGTGCGGCCCTGCACCGGCCCCGCCATGAACAGGCAGCGATGCGCGGTCATGCAGGGAATGCCCAGCGTCGCGCCCTCGGCGAAGCCCACATGGTCGGGCAGCGGCGTCACCAGGTCGGCGTCGAGCGCGATGTATTCCGCGGCCGTTCCCATCCAGCGCCCGTTGCGCTGGCCGTTGTAGAGCCACACGCGCCGGCCCAGCAGCGCGGCCGGCGCGCCCGGCCCGACGCGGTCCACCACGCCCGCCCCGTCGCTGTGCGTGACGACGCGCGGATACTCCATCGGCCCCGGCCCCTGCCGCCGGTAGCAGTCCGCCGGATTGACGCCCGAGGCTTCCAGCCGCACGCGCACCTCGCCCGGTCCCGCATCCGGCGCCGGCATCTCGCCCAGCGTTAGCACCTCGTGCGGCGGCCCGTGGCGGTCGTACCAGACGGCGCGCATCTCAGGCCTCGGCCTCAAGCTGCTTGCGCGCCGCCTCCAGCGCCTCGTGCTGCTCGGCGGTGACTTCCGGGAATTTGAGATCGAGCCCGCGCAGCGCGTGGTTCATCGCGGCGACCACCACCAGGCGCGAATACCACTTGTTGTCGGCGGGCACGACGTACCACGGCGCGTGCGGCGCGGCGGTGGCGCGGATCGCGTCCTCGTACGCCTCCTGGTAGGCGTCCCAGAAGGCGCGCTCCTTGATGTCGTTGACGCTGAACTTCCAGTTCTTCTCCTTCTCGTCGAGGCGGGAGAGGAAGCGGCGCTTCTGCTCGTCCTTCGACAGATGCAGGAAGAATTTCAGGATCACGATGCCCTGCCGCGCCAGGAACTGCTCGTAGGCGGCGATCGCCTCCAGCCGCTCCTTCCAGATGTGCTTGGTGATCAGCTTCTTCGGCAGGTCCTGCTTGTGCAGGATCTCCGGGTGGACGCGCACCACCAGCACTTCCTCGTAGTAGCTGCGGTTGAAGATGCCGATGCGCCCGCGTTCCGGCAGCGCGCGGTTCGACCGCCACAGGAAGTCGTGGTCCAGCGCCTCCGGCCCCGGCGCCTTGAAGGATGTCACCTGCACGCCCTGCGGGTTCACGCCCGACATCACGTGCTTGATCGTGCCGTCCTTGCCGGCAGCGTCCATCGCCTGCAGCACGCACAGCAGCGCCCACTGGTCCTGCGCGTACAGCTTCTCCTGGTGCTCCGACAGCGCCTCCACGCCGCCCATCAGCAGCGCGTGCGCCTCGTCCTTGTCCATGGACTGACCGCCGGTGTCGCCGGGATCGTGGTCCTTCAGGCGGAAGCCCTTGCCTTCCTCCACCCGGTGGCGGGCGAGCAGCTTCGCCACCCGCTTCGGCGAGATGTCGTATTTCGCCGCCACCGCCTCCGGCTCGTGCTTCAGCCGCTTCATGCGTTCCGGTGTCTCCGTTTGGTGTCTCGCGATGCTAGGCGTGGATGATGTCGCCGAACAGTTCCCAGCTCTTGCCGTTCCACTTCTGCAGATGCATCGCCTGCATCAGGTGGTAGTTGTCCGCGCTGCCGCTCACGACGATGCCGGGCAGCAGCACCGGAACCTTGAAGTCCTGCAGGCTGTAGCATTGGCGCAGGATGTTGTCGCGAGTGAGATCGTTGCCGCACTGCTTCAATGCATGGACCAGGGTATAGGTGACGCCATAGCCGAACACGTAGCCGGCATCAGCAAGATCGCCTTCCGGCATGTACCGCTTCATGAAGCCGCGCCACTGGTTCATCCCCGCGTCGTCCTTCCAGGTCGGGTCGGTCGGGTCCTTCAGATAGCCGGCGGTGATGAACCCAACGCCCTTCTCCACGCCCGCCGGCACCATCACCGCGGCGACGGACGCCGAGACGTTCGACATGATCCGCAGCGCCGACGTCCACTCCATCTCGTAGGTCCTGCGCACCACCATCGCCGCGAATTTCGGCGTGGTGGCCGAGATCAGCACGTTCGCGCCGGAGGATTTCAGCGACACCAGCTGCGAGTCGACCGTGGGGTCCGTCACCTCGTAGGACGCGGTCTTCACCACCAGCGTGTCGAACTTCTCGCCGTACACGTCCTTCGCGCCCTGCAGGTAGTCCTTACCGAAATCGTCGTTCTGATACAGGATCGCGATCTTCGCGTCGGGCTTTGTCTTCTGGATGTAGCGCGCGTAGATCTGCGCCTCCGTCCGGTAGCTCGGCGCCCAGGGCAGCGTGTAGGGGAACTCCTTCGGGTTGGCGAACTTGTCGGCGCCGGTCGAGACGTAGATCGTCGGCACCTTCTTCTGGTTCAGGTAGCGCTGCACGGCGGTGTTGGTTGGGGTGCCGAGCGGGTTGAAGACGAACGAGACGCCGTCCTGCTCGACCAGCCTGCGAATCTGCTCCACCGTCTTGGGCGGGCTGTAGCCGTCGTCGTAGGACAGGTACGTGACCTTGCGGCCGTTGATGCCGCCCTGGTCGTTGATCATCTTGAAATACGCCGTCTCGGCGCGGCCGATATTGCCGTAGGCGGACGCGGGTCCGCTGTACGGCATGGTGTTCCCGATCTTGATCTCGGTTGCCGTCACGCCCGGCATGTCCGCGGCGCGTGCGGAACGTCCGCGCAGCAATGCGGGCGCGGCGAGCGCCAGCGGCAGGGCGCCGAAGGCGCGGCGGGTCAATGGGCGCATCGGGTTTCCTCCGTTCGTTCTCGGCGCTTGCTGCGCCGTTGCGGCAAGCCTGTACCGGTTCGCGGGACGGGGCAAATGCGGTTGTCGAAGGCGGCGCCCGCCTCTAGCCTCGCGGCGGTCCGTCAAGCCGGGAGGATGCGTCATGATCGTGCGGTCGCTGCAGGACATCGTCGGAACCGATCGCGACGTGCGCGGCCCCGGCTGGAAAAGCCGCCGCATCATCCTCAAGCGCGACGGCGTCGGCTGCTCGGTGCACGACACGGTGGTGACCGAGGGCACCGAGATGCGGATGCAGTACAAGCATCATTTTGAAACGAACTACTGCATCGAAGGCGAGGGCGAGGTGGAGGAGATCGCCACCGGCAAGATCCACAAGCTGTCGCCCGGCACGGTCTATGCGCTCGACAAGCACGACGCCCACATCGTCCGCGCGCTGAAGGGCGACCTGCGCGTGGTCTGCGTCTTCTACCCCGCGCTCTCAGGCAATGAGACGCACGACGCCGACGGCAGCTACCTGCCGTCGGAGGATTGAGGCGGTCGCCCTACCGCAGCGACCGCCCGCGCGCTATCGCCGATTGCCCGAACCGCGCGCGCAGCGCGTCGATCGCACTCTGCGCGGCCGCCAGCCGCGGTGTCTCCGGGTCTGCCAGATCCCCCGCGTCCGCCTCCGCGCCCGGCACGATGGGCTGCGCGCCGATGCCGATCAGGCGGAACTTCGCACTTCCCGCCTCGCGCGCCAGCAGCGCCTGCGCCGCCACGAATAGCCGGTCGGGCAGCACCGTCGCGCCATGCAGCCGCGCGGATCGCGTGCGCGTGCGGAAATCGGCGGTCTTCAGCTTCAGCACCACGCCGCCCGCCGCCAGCCCGCTGCCCTTCAGCCGGCGCGCCAGCTTTTCGGTCAGCCGCCACAGATGCGGCTCAAGCTCGTCCAGCCGCGAGAGATCGGCGGCGAAGGTCGTCTCCGCGCTGACCGACTTGGTCTCGCGCGCCGGATCGACCGGGCGCGCATCCTCGCCGCGCGCGCGCCGTGCCAGCGCCGGCCCCTCGTCGCCCAGCCGCCGCCGCGCCTCCGCGTCGGGCAGCGCCTGCAGATGCCCGAGCCGCGTGATGCCCAGGCCCGACAGCCGCCGCTCCAGCGCCGGGCCGATGCCGGGCAGCAGCCGCACCGGCTGCGGCGCCAGCAGCGCCGCCGCCTCCGACGCGCCGATCACGGCGAAGCCGCGCGGCTTGTCGCGCCCCGCCGCGATCTTCGCCAAGAGCCGGTTGGGCGCCAGCCCGATCGAGACGGTCACGCCCGCCTCGCGCTCCACGCGCAGCGCGAAGCGCGCCAGCACCGAGGCGGGCGGCGCGCCGTGCAGCGCCTCGGTGCCCGCCATGTCCAGCACCGCCTCGTCGATCGACAGCGGCTGCACCAGCGGCGTCAGCGTGCCCATCAGCGCGCGGATCTGCCGCGCCACGGCGCCGTATTTCTCGAAGTCGGGGCGGATCACCACCGCGTCGGGGCAGGCCTTCAGCGCCTTGAACATCGGCATCGCGCTGCGCACGCCATAGAGCCGCGCGACGTAGCACGCCGCCGTCACCACGCCGCGCGTGCCGCCCCCCACGATGACGGGCTTCGCGGCCAGTTCCGGCCGGTCGCGCTTCTCCACGCTCGCGTAGAAGGCGTCGCAGTCGATATGCGCGATGGTCAGCGCGAACAGGTCCGGATGCCGCACGATGCGCATCCCGCCGCAGACCGTGCAGGCCGCCGCCGCATCGGGCAGCGCCGTCGCGCAGTCGCGACACAGGGCGCTCACGTGCGCGCGCTCACGGGGGCGCGCTCACCCCGACGCGGGCCACAGCCACGCCGCGCCGCGCACGCCGGAACTGTCGCCGTGGCGCGCGCGCAGCACCGGGGTCGAGACGAAGTCGCTGAACACGCCGCGTTTCATCAGCTTCGGCACCTCGTCGTACAGGTGCGTCATGTTCGACAGCCCGCCGCCCAGCACGATGGCGTCGGGATCGAGCAGGTTCACCACCTGCGCCAGCCCGCGCGCCAGCCGGCTCGCGTGCCGGTCGAGCGCCGCCTGCGCGCGCTTCTCGCCGGCCGCCGCGC
>JAFEFJ010000019.1 GCA_018240635.1 Pseudomonadota bacterium
CCGGAACGCGGCAGCCCGAGGGTCACGCCCTCGATTTCCTCCGGACGCAGCCCGTGCTCGGACCGAAGTGCCAGCGCCGCGTCGATGCCGGCATGGCCGTAGCGGCACGAGGGATATGGCTTCACCGCCGTGTGCATCAGTTCGAACGTGGTCCCAAGGTCGCGGACGGCACGCTCCGGCGTCGGGTTCGGCGCATAGGCGCGCATGAAGCCGTGCCGGCCTTCGAGCGCCTCGGATGCGCCGCGGAAGCCCTCGCGCACCAGCGTCGCGGCGACGAGGCCGTTGCTGGCGGCCCACCCAACCTGGAAGCGCTTGGTCCAGGCGCCGTTGGCCAGGAATTGCAGGCTGCCTGCCGCCTGGCTGAGCACTGTGCCGAGCGCACCCGCAACTTGTCCTGCGTCGAGGCCGAACACGCGCGCTGCTGCGCACGCCGCGCCGAAAGCCCCGCAGGTGGCGGTGGGATGGAAGCCGCGGTCGTAATGTTCGCCCGCGGGCAGCGCGAGGGCGATGCGGCAGGTGATCTCGTATCCCGCGATAATGGCGGCGAGCACCGTCGCGCCGCTCGCGCCAGCCATTTCGCCCGCGGCGAGCGTTGCGGGGATGACCGGGGCGCCGGGGTGCAGCGACGCGGCGGCATGGGTGTCGTCGAAATCGAGCGAGTGCGCGAGCGCGCCGTTGAGGAACGCGGCGCCCGCGGGCGTATAGCGCGCGCTGTCGCCGAACACCCCCGAATTACCGGCCGCCATTCCCACCGCCCGCACGGTCGCCAGGAAGGCCGGTGTGCTTTCAGCATCGTGCCGAGCCCGCACGATATTTCCCACCAGGTCGAGAACCAAAAGCCTCGCGCGGTGTGTCACCTCGGGCGGGAGATCGCCGAGCGAAATTCCGGCGGTGAATGCGGCGAGTTGCTCGGTGATGTTCATTCTTGGAAGCCTCCCGGGTACGTCGCCCCGACATGCCGCGGGCTTGCGCGCAGTCTTGCGCGACAGTCTCCCGGCCAGCAAGGCCGCCAAGCGGCGGTGCGGCGCCGGAGGCCCGTCATGACGCATCGGTAATCGGCGGTCGATTGCCGCGGCAACACGCTCCGTGGCACACCGCGCTCATGTTGACACGCCGCACGATTTCCCTGGCTCTGCCGCTTTCGCTTCCCGCCGCGCTCGCGAGCCCCGCCTGGGGTGCCGACAGTTTCCAGAGGTTCCTGAACGGCGTCCGGGCCGAGGCACGCAACGCGGGTATTTCCGCCACCACGCTCAACCGGGCGCTCAACGGCTTGCAGCCGAACCAGAAGGTGCTTGAGCGCTACCGGCATCAGCCAGAGTTCACCATGACCTGGGCGCAGTACCGCGCGCTGGTGGTGACCGACCAGCGGGCGGTGACAGGGCGGGCCGCTTGGCAGCAGAACGCCGCGCTGATCCGGGCCGTGGTGAGCCGCTACGGCGTCGATGGCCCGGTGATCGTCGGCATCTGGGGGCTGGAGTCGAGCTTCGGCCAGAAGATGGGCGATTTCAACGTGGTTGAGGCTCTGGCGACGCTTTCCTGGGAAGGGCGGCGCGCCGCCTTCTTCCGCGGGGAACTGATGGCGGCGCTGCGCATCCTCGATTCTGGCGACATCGCGCCGGGCAGGATGACGGGTAGCTATGCCGGCGCGATGGGGCAGCCGCAGTTCATGCCCAGCTCCTACCTGCGCTACGCGGTCGATTTCGAGGGGCATGGCCGGCGCGACATCTGGACCAGCAAGGCGGATACGCTCGGCTCGATCGCCAACTATCTGGCGCGGTCGGGATGGCGCGTCGGATCGGGCTGGGGCGAGCAGATCACCGTGCCGCCGGGCTTCGATGCCTCCTTGGCCGGACGCGACAGGCCGCGTGCCGTCTCGGAGTGGGCGCGCATGGGCGTGCGGCGGTTCGACGGCAGGGCGCTGCCGTCCAGCAGCCTTCAGGCCGCGGTCCTGCTTCCCGACGGCGCGCAGGGCGAGGCGTTCTTCGCCTATCCGAACTTCGCGGCGATCCGGCGCTACAACCCGTCTGACTTCTACGCCATTGCGGTCGGCCTGATCGGTGACTCGGTCGTGGCGTGAAGCGGCTTGCCGTCCTTGCGGCGCTGACGGTGCTGGGCGCCTGCCAGCCGGCGGTTCCGCCTGCGAAGCCCCACTACGTGCTCGGCGACGCCTATCTGGCGGGCGGCGTCTGGCATTATCCGCATGAGACCTTCGACTCGCAGCAGACCGGGATCGCGACCGTCTATCCCGATGGGCCGCCGCGGCTCACCGCCGATGGCGAGACATACGATCCGAACGCGATGGCGGCGGCGCATCAGACCCTGCAACTGCCGGCCATCGTGCGCGTGACCAATCTGAACAACGGGCTTGCCGTTGAGGTCCGGGTGAACGATCGGGGCCCCGACAGTCCGCACCGGCTGATCGAGGTGACTCCGCGCGTGGCGCAACTGCTTGAATTCCCGCCCAGCGGCGTGGCGCCGGTGCGGGTGACCGTGCTGCCGGGACCGAGCCATCGGGCGGTCGATCAACTCGGCGGCAGCCCGGCGCCGCAACTCGCGCTGAAAAGCGCGCCGGTCGGCAGCGTGCAGGCCGACGATCTGCCGCCGCCCCCGGGCGTGCGGCAATCCTCGGGCGGCGTCGCGGCATCCCCGGTCCGGGCGGCGGCACCGGCCCTGGAGACGGGACCGGAAGTGCCGCTGCGCCTTCCGGAAACACGTACGCGCGAGGCTGTCGGACTGCCCCAGCTATGGATCCAGCTCGGCACGTTCAGCCGCTACGAATACGCCAGGCTTCAGCGCGCGAAGGTCGGCGGCGCGGGCGCGCGGATCGAGGAAATCCGCAACGGACGGACCCGCAGCTACCGGGTGCGTATCGGCCCGTTGGCAACGATTGCCGAGGCTGACGCGGCGCTGGACCAGGTCATCGGCGCGGGGGTAACGGATGCCCGGATCATCGCCCAATAGGGGAGCGAGTCGCATGGTTTCACGTCGCGCAGCCCTGATCGGCCTGACCTTCCTCGGCGCGGGGGCGCCCGCCTTCGCGCAGCGCAAGTCCCAACCGTCACATGGCGGAGCCGCGCTTGGACGCGGCGCAAAAGGCAAGGTGGCCGAGGTGCCGACCGGCAGCCCCGCGACCACGCCGATCGGGCCGGTGGATACGACCGCGCTCTGGGCGATCATCGTCGACTACAACACCGGCGCGACTCTTCTCGACAAGGACGCGGACCAGCCGATGGTGCCGTCGTCGATGACCAAGCTGATGACCGCCTACCTGGTCTACGAGCAGCTCAAGAAGGGAAAGCTGAAGCTCGACGACGAATTGCCGGTGAGCGAGCGTGCCTGGAGGATGGGCGGCTCCAAGATGTTCGTGCAGGTCGGGACGAGGGTCCGTGTCGAGGACCTGATCCGAGGCATGATCGTGCAGTCCGGCAACGATGCCTGCCTTGTCCTCGCCGAAGGAATATCGGGATCTGTCGAGGCTTTCGTGGAGCAGATGAACATCAAGGCCAAGGAGCTTGGCCTCACGAATTCCTACTTCAAGAATCCGACCGGGTGGCCCGATCCGGAGCACCGCATGAGCGCCCGCGACATCGCGACGCTTGCAAGGCGTATCATCCGGGACTTTCCCGAATATTACCATTACGATTCGGAGAAGACTTTCAAATACAACGGAATAGAGCAGGAAAACCGGAATCCGCTGGTCCAGAAGGGCTTGGCGGACGGGATGAAGACCGGCCATACGGAGGAGGGTGGTTACGGTCTGGTCGCCAGCGCGATGCGCGGCTCGCGCCGCATCGTCATGGTGCTGAACGGGATGAGCACGATGCGAGAGCGCGCGGAGGAGGGCGACCGCCTGCTGGAATGGGCCTTCCGCGAGTTCGAGGACGTGACGCTGTTCACCGCGGGCGACGTGGTGGAGCACGTTCCCGTCTGGCTCGGCACCAGTCCCACCGTGCCGCTGGTCGGCGGGCGCGACCTTGTGGTGACGATGCCGAGGCAATGGCGGCGCGATGCCTCGATCAAGGTAACCTACGACGCGCCGGTGAAGGCGCCGATCGCGCGGGGCGATACGCTCGGGAAGCTGACGGTGTCAGGGCAGGGGGTGCCGGCGATGGAAGTGCCGCTGCTGGCCGGCGCGGACGTGCCGAAGCTCGGCTTGCCGGGACGCGCGATCGCGGTGCTGACCCATTACGTGACCGGAAGTTGACCGGAGCGCTCCCGGCGCGGACCGCGCGCTTCATCACCCTTGAGGGCGGCGAGGGCGCCGGAAAGTCGACGCAGGCGCGGCTGCTCGCGGATGCGCTGCGCGGCGCCGGGCTGCGCGTGCTGACGACGCGGGAGCCGGGCGGGACGCCGGGGGCGGAGGTGCTGCGCGGCCTTCTGCTGTCCGGCGAGACCGCGTGGTCCCCACCCGCCGAGACCCTGCTCCATTTCGCCGCGCGGGCGGAGCATGTTGAACGGGCGATCCGCCCGGCGCTGATGTCCGGTACCTGGGTGGTCTGCGACCGCTTCGCAGATTCCACGATGGCCTATCAGGGCTACGCGCAGGGCGCGGACAAGGGAATGATCCTGGCGCTGACCGGGCTGATCGGGCTGCGCCCCGACCTGACGCTGGTGCTGGATGTCTCCGATGCCGTCGCGGGCGCGAGGCTAGGCGCGCGCGGAGGCGCGGCTGCGGATCGCTACGAGAGCGAGGGCGCGACGTTCCATGCCCGCGTCAAGCAGGGTTTCCGCGCGATTGCCGCGGGGGATCCCGATCGATGCGTCGTGATCGACGCCGACGGGAGCGAGGCGGGGGTCCACGCCGCTATCCTGCGTGCTGTCGCGAGCCGGCTTGGCCTGTCGGGCCAAGCCCGCCCCGGTCCACTGTAATTGCCCCGACCAGGTCCTCGACGCCGATCCGCGCCATCCCGTTCGTCTTGTCGATCCTTCCGTCCGGCGGCGTGACCGGCACGATGGCGCTGGCGTGATGGAAGGGCGGGGTCGCGCCGAACAGCGCGTAGGTTCGGATGCCGACGGCTGCGGCCATGTTCATAACGCCGGTATCGTTGCCGGCGTAGAAGCCGGAAACCTCGAACAGCGCCGCGATTTCGGCGAGCGTCCACCCGAGGGCGGGAACGACGTGCCCCGCATGGTCCGCAAGCCGCTCCGCGATCTCCGCGGCGAGCGCGGCCTCGGAGGGGCCGCCGATCAGCACCGCGTTCTCCCAACCGGCGGCTAGGAGCCTGCGGATGAAGGCGGCGAAGCGCTCGGCGCCCCATTGCTTGTAGGGCTCCGACGTGCCGATGCCGATTGCCACGAGCGATGTCGCCCGGCTGCCGAGGCGCCCGGCGATGGCGCGGCGCGCCTGGTCCGCCACGGGCAGGCGCGGTTCGGCCTGGATCTGCGGAATGCCGGCAACCTTCAGCCACGCCGTCGCCTGATCATAGGGATGCAGCGGTAGGGCGCTCTGCGGCAGATAGGGCGGCCGGTTCAGGAAGGGGCGCTGCCAGCGGTAGCCGTAGCCGTGGCGCCGTGGCACGCCCGCCGCCATTGCGGCGAAGGCGAGCGTGCGGCTGTGGTGCAGGATCACCACTGTCTCGAACCGGCGCTCGCGCATCGCGGCGATCAGTTTCATGAGCCCCAACGGCCCGTCATGCGCGCCGCGCCGCCGGTCCGGGTTGCGGTCCATCCAGAACACGTCCGCAATCGTGTGCTCGGCGGCGAAGATCTCCTTCGCGGCGGAGCGCGGCTTGGCGATGAGCGTGACGGGATGGCGCGCCGCTTCGGCGATGGCGCGGATATGCGGCAGGTGCCAGACCATGTCGCCGATGCCCGGCAAAGGCTGAATCACGGCGAGCCGCGGGGAGGGCTCGATCATGGCGGTGCGGACGCCCGCTGGCGCGCTTCGGCAAGGCCCCAGCCGAGCAGCAAGAAGAACCATCCGCCCATCGGCATGGAGGTGAACCCGCTGGTCGAGGCGATAGGCCAGATCTGCACGAAGACCGAAGCGAACAGGCCGACGCCGAGCGGGTCGGGCCTGCGCCATAGGCCGCGACCGACGGCAAAGAGCCAGGCGAGCGACAGCGCCGAATAGAGCGCCAGCCCCGGCAGGCCGCCGTTCGTGTAGGCCTCCATGCTGAAATTGTGCGGGTGCTGGGCGCAGATGGCTGCCCCGCCGCCGTCCGGTTGGCGCCCGTCGAGCGTGGGTCGGAAGTAGCGGGGCAGGGGGCAGCCCGAGCGGAACCCGTCGAAGCCGCGACCGAACACGGGATGCTGGCGGCCGATTTCCAGCGCGCGCGCGAACAACTGGCCGTACTGGCTGGTGGCGAAGTGGTCCATCTGGTCGGAGAACTTCAGCACCAGGCGGTGATAGGTCGGCGGCGAGACAACGACAGTTGCGCCGACGAGCAGCACGCCCGCCGCGCAGGCGACGATGACGACCCGCCGAAGCTGCGGCAGCAGCAGGGCGGTGATCACGAGGCCGAGCAGCGTCAGCAGCAGCGGCATGCGCTGGCCGATCAGAACGATGACGCCGACGCTGAACAGCAGCAGCGCGTAGCCGCCGATCGTGCTCGCGAGGCCCGGACGGTTCAGCAGCTTAGCGACGAACGGAACGACCGCCGGAAAGACGATGCGCGAGGCGGGCGGCCCGGCGCGCGGCTTGCCGAACGGTCCTGTCAGTTCGCCGTCGCCGCCGCGCGGCTTGCCGTAGAAATTGTAGCCGGTGGCCGCCTGGAACAGCGAATGGACGGCGATGTAGGCCGCACTGGCGACGATGATGCCCTGCAGCCACCGGCGCGCCCAGGCGGCGTTCAGCGCCACGTTCTCCAGCGCGGCGGCGAAGATCAGGAAGCGCCCCATTACGACGGCCTGCACGAGCGAGCGGCTGCCGCCCGGTCCGAGGCCGAGCGCGGGGACCGGCAGCGAGCAGACGATCACCCAGGCCCACCAGGCGAGGCCGATGCGCACCCAGAGCGAGCGCAGCCAGCCCCAGTCCCGCGCGACGGCGCAGCGGGCCAGGAAGCAGACCGAGGTGACGCCCATTGTCGCCTCGGCGAAGGCGTGGGCGTGCAGGAGCATCGCCGGCGTGAGCAGCAGGGCGATCGCCGCCGTGCGGTCGAGCCGGGCCAAGGCTTGGGCGAATTGGGCAGAGCGCATAGACGGTCCGGGCCAGAGGAGGGGGTTCCTGCCAGCCGGGGCGGTTCGCCGCAAGAGGCGGAGGCGGGTGTCAGACCCCGCGGAAGACGGGGCGGCGCTTCTCCATGAAGGCGCGGCGGCCCTCCATGTAGTCCTGGCTCGCGAAGCAGTCGGCCACCAGCTTGTCGCAAAGAGCGCGGTCGGCGGCGGGCGAGGTCCGCTGCAATTCCGTCACCGTCCGCTTGAGCGCGCGCAGGGTGAGAGGCGCGTTCTCGGCGATGCGGGCGCAGTAGTCACCGACATAGGCGGCGAGGTCGTCCGCGGGAACGACCCGGTTCACCAGGCCCATGCCGAGCGCTTCCTCGGCGCTGAAATGGCGTGCCGTGTAGAAGATCTCCCGCGTGTTCGCGGGGCCCACGAGGTCGAGAAGTTTTTTCACGCCGTCGGCGCCGTAGCCCAGGCCGAGCCGTGCGGCCGGCACGCCGAAGCGCGAGCCCTCGGCGGCGATACGGAGGTCGCAGGTGACGGCGATGCCTAGTCCGCCGCCGATGCAGTAGCCCTGGATCATCGCGAGCGTTGGCTTGGCGCTTTCCGCCAGGCGCCGCTGCGCGAGGCCGGCGACCGCATCGTATTGCGCGATCGTCTCGGGCGAGGAGCGCTGCTTCTCAAACTGCGAGATGTCGGCGCCGGAGACGAAGGCCTTGTCGCCGGCGCCTTTGAGGGCGATCACCCGCACCGCCGGATCGGCCTCGAACGCTTCGAGGATCGCCGCCATGCCCTCCCACATTTCCAGCGAGACGGCGTTCCGGCGCTCGGGGTTGTTGAACACCATCCAGCCGACCGGCCCTTCGATGCGGCCGATCATCTTGTCGGTATCCAACGGAATGCTGCGCGCTTCGGTCATGGCGTTGCGTCTCCAGGCGGTTGTTTGCGGCGCGGGCGGGCGGCGGCGTGCAGGGCGACCTGCGCGAGCACGGCCGACGCCAGCAGCACGAGCGCGGCGGGGAGCGCCGCATTATGGTGCCACAGGCTGACGACGAGCGTGCGGAGCGCCCCGTAGCCCATCTGGTTGCAGCCGTAGAGGCCCGAAGCCGCGCCGACCATTCCAGGCTGCGTGGAGATGGCGGAGGTGAGTGCGAGCGGGCTCGCGAGGCCCGCGCCGAGCATGAAGACGAACATGCTCGCCAGCACGCCCGGCACGCTGAGCAGGCCCGCGACGGTGATTGCGAAGAACCCGACTGCGCCGAGCCCCGCGACGCTGATCGCCGCGCGCAGCAGCCGGTCGGAGGGGAAGCGCAGCACGAGCCGGCTGGCCGCGAAGCTGCCGAACGTGATGCCGAACATCAGCACCAGGTAATACAGGCCGACTTCCTCGGTTGGGCGGTGTAGCACGTCCACGAAGATGAACGGCGATGCCGCCATGAAGGCGTAGAATGCCGTGGTGGAGGCGGCGCCGGCGATGGTGTAGCCGCGGAAACGCGCCGATCCGAGCAAGCGGGGATAGGTTTCCAGCATCGCCGCGAAGCCACCCGGGCCGCCCTGGCGCGGCGGCGCGGTTTCGGGCAGGCCGAGCAATGCGGCAATCAGGGTCGCGGCGCCGACCGCGGCGAGCAGAACGAAGATGGCGCGCCAGCCGAACAACACCGTCAGATAGCCGCCGATCAGGGGGGCGCCTGCGGGCGACAGCGACATCACGAGATTGACCAGCGCGAGCTGCGACGCCGCTTCCTTGGCAGGCAGCACGTCGCGGATCACGGCACGTCCGAGCACGAGGCCGGCGCATCCCCTGAGCGCCTGCACGATGCGTGCAAGAATGAGCATCGCGATGTTCTGCGCGAGGATCGCCGCGACTCCTGCAAGCGTGTAGGCTGCTAGCGCCACCAGAAGCACCGGCCGGCGTCCGAACCGGTCGGACAGGGGGCCGTGGATCAACTGCCCGATGGCGAGGCCGGTCAGATAAAGCGTGATCGTGAGCTGCGCGTCGCCGGGCGAGATGCGCAGGTCCGCCGCCATCGCCGGCAGCGACGGGATCAGGATTTGCATCGCCATCGTGCCCGATGCCGTCAGCGCGACGATCAGCAGAAGCGGCGGGCGGCGCGACAGGGAAGGGGAGGCGTCGGCCACGATGCAGCGGCCCTAACGGGAGTCTTTCAGAAGATCGGTCACCACCGTTTCAAGGTGACGGAGCGTGTTGCACACCGTCGCGACATGGCAATACGGCAGGTAGCGCAGCATGTCGGAATCTCCCGTTCCCCAGGACGAGCGGTACTCGGGATTCAGCCAGATGAGTTTCTTGCTGCGCGCCGATAGCCGTTCCACGATATCGGTCCGCGGATCGGTGCGGTTGCCGCGGCCGTCGCCGAGAATGATGACCGTGGTCTTGCTGTCCACCTTCGACATCCAGCCTTGCTCGAAATCGAGCAGCGCGTTGCCGTAGTTCGACGAGCCGAGGCCCACCGCCGCCATGATTTTGGCGATTGCGGCTTCCGTCGTGTCGCGTTCGAGGATGTCGCTGACCTCGATCAGGCTGCCGGAGAAGGCGAATGAGCGGATATCGGACAGCGCCTCGTTCAGCGCGTAGAGGAACATCAGCAGGAACTGCGCCATCGCCGCGACCGAACCACTGACATCGCAGAGCACCATGACGCGCGGCTTCTCAATCGTGCGCTGGCGCCACACGGTGACGAAGGGGATGCCTTCCCAGGCCATGTTGCGCCGGATCGTGCGCCGTACGTCGAGCTGGCCGCGGTTGCGCTTGCGGCGGTTGCGGGCGTAGCGGGCGGCAAGGCGCTTCGCCATCGCACGGACAAGCGCGCGCATCCGTTCATAGTCGCGCTTTTCGAGGTTCGAGAGGCGCGCGTTGCGCAGCATGTCCTCGCGGAATTTCTCCGTCGTACCGCGGGCGAACAGCGCGAGGTGCCGCTCCACGAAGTCCCGCACCTGGTCGCGCAGGAATTCGCGGCCTGCTTCCAGCCGGTCGGCGCGCTCCTGCTCCGGCGCCTCGTTGCGCGCGCGGATGGCGGAAATCTCTGCCTCCAGCGCGCGCAGCCCCATCCGTTCCATGATGCGGCGCGTGTAGAGGTTGGTCTGCGTGAAGAAGGCGATGTTGGCGAGGCCGCTCGCGGCGCCTGCGGCTTCCATCGCCTGCGCCAGACCGGCGCGGTCGTTGTCGAGCAGCATCTCGGCAAGCGAACCGTCGCCTCCCCCGCCGCCTTCTCCCTGTCCGCCGCCTCCTCCGCCGCCCCCCCCTTGACCACCGGACGAGGGCATCGCGTCGCCGTCCGGCGTGCAGGGGCCGTCATCCGCGCCGGCGAAATCATCGCGGCGGAAATAGAGCGAGAAGCAGTCGGTGAACATCCGCTTCTCCTCCGCCGATTTCGCCATCACCAGCGAGAGGGAGTCGTGCAGCACCTGCCGGTCGCCGAATCCGACCACATCGGCGACGCGCATGGCGTCGATGCTCTCGGCGGCGGAGATGCGCAATCCGGCGCCGCGCGCGACCTCGATGAACCGGCGGAGCGGTTCGCTGGCCGCGCCGGCGCGGGCGGCCTCAGGCATCCACGCCCGCCTCGCGGCGGATCTTGTAGACCGTGCTTTCCAACTGGCGTTCCGCCGCTTCGATGTCGCTCTCGAACTTCAGCAGGACGTTCAGCGTGTCGCGCACCAGAGCCGGTTCCAGGATGGTGGCGTGCAGCAGCACCATGACGCGCGCCCAGTCGATGGTCTCGGAGACCGACGGCAGCTTCTTCAGCTCCATCCCGCGCAGGGCCTGCACGAAGCCGACGAGCTGGCGGTTCAGGCGCGCGTCGATGCCTGGAACGCGGGTCTCGATGATGCGCGCTTCGAGTTTCGGTTCCGGAAAGCCGATATGCAGATGCAGGCAGCGGCGCTTGAGCGCGTCGCCAAGGTCGCGCATCGAGTTGGAGGTGAGCAGCACGACCGGCGGGACGGTGGCGTGCACCACGCCGATCTCGGGGATCGTCACCTGGTAATCGGCGAGGATCTCCAGCAGGAACGCCTCGAACTCCTGATCGGACTTGTCGATTTCGTCGATCAGCAGCACGGCGCCTTCCGGCTGCTCCAGCGCGCGCAGAAGCGGACGGGGTTCGAGGAACTGTTTCGAGAAGAAGATGTCGCCGAAGCTGTGCAGCTTCGCGAGCGCGGCATCGAGGCCGTCCGTTTCGCCGAAGAGCTGGCCGATTTTGTCCTTCAGGATCTGGGTGTAGAGAAGCTGCTTGCCGTATTTCCACTCATACAGCGCCTTGGCTTCGTCCAGGCCCTCGTAGCACTGCATCCGGATCAGCGGCAGGCCGAGGAACAGCGCGAGCGAGCGCGCAAGCTCCGTCTTTCCGACGCCCGCGGGACCTTCGACCAGGATGGGCTTGCGCAGCTGCTCCGCGAGATAGACCGCGGTGCAGATCTGTCGGCTGGGGATATAGCCGACACTGGAAAGCCCGCGCTCGACTGCGTCGATCGAGTGCAGCTTCGTTGCGATCTTGTCCGTCATTGACCCTGTTGCTCCGCGACTGGCGCCCGCCGCAGGAGGGCCATGCCGATCCGGCTTTGTTTCATCATGCGCGGGCCTTTCGCAATGTTCAGCAGCAGCGCGACGTCCCGCATGAGAATGTCGATAGCATCGTCCGCACCGGGTGCAAAATCCAAGCGATAGGCCTGCATACCCGCGAGTATGTCGGTGCAGAGAAGCCGCACGCCCGTCAGCACGGCGGGCGGCGCGCCGGGCCGCCATGTTTGCGCGTCGAGCCCGGCGGCGAGGGCGGCGGCGGCATCCGCGGCGACCGCGACGGAGGCGGCGATACCGCCGAGGCGCGGCGCAGCATCGTCCGCTCGGTCCGCGGGCGTCGACGCGGCGAGAAGCCCCAACAGGTGGCGCAGCGTCCCCGCCATGCCGGAGGCGCCAACCGCGTCTTCCACGTCCCGGAACGGGATCCCCATCGTTTCGAAGGCGGCGTCCGCCGGTCCGAGACGGCTGCCGGCCGGAACCACGCAGGCGTCCAGCTTCATTTCGGCATGGTGCGACGGGCGGAGCGCGCCGATGTCACGCCCCGGCAGCAGCCGGACTCCCTCGGCGTCGCGCGGCACGACGAAGGCGGAGTACCTCTTGCGCTCGCCATCCATGCCGCTGATGGCGAAGACGATGATGAGGTCGGAGAGCGCGGCGTTGCTGACCCATGTCTTGGCGCCGTCCAGGCGCATGCCGCCGGAGACGGGCGTGGCGGTGGTGGACAGGTGCTTGGGATGCGCGCCGACGCCGGCCTCCGAGATGGCGACGCAGGCGGTGAGGGCGCCCGAAGCGAGGCCCGGCATCCAGGCGGCCTTCTGCTCCGGCGTGCCGAAGCCGCCGATCATGTAGCGCGCCACCACCTGATGGCCGGTCCAGACGCTCGCCACGCCCGGCGCGCCGCCATGTTCGGCGAGCGCGCCATCGGCCGCGGCGATGGCCGCGTAGCCGCCATCCGGCAGGCCGATGCCGAACAGGCCGGCATCGCGCATCTGCGACCAGAGATCGGCGGGAAATTCGCTCTCGCGCCAAAGGCGACGCCCGGCGACGTGGCGGTGGGCGAAGTCGGCCATCCTCGCGGCCGCGGCTGACGGCTCCATGCGGTCATTCCCTCGTTTCAGCGATGGTCGGCCACGCTGCGCTGCGGCACAATCCCGGCCGGGCACGGACGGTGCCGGGCACGGGATGGGGTGAGCATGAGCGAGGCGCTTTTCCATATGGTCCAGGGGGCGCCCACGCCGGTCGCGCCGTTCAGCCATGCGACGGAGGTCGACGGCTGGGTGTTCCTGACGGGCCAGATGCCGACCCACCCTGACGACGATGCGGCGCCCTTGCCCGAGGGCGTCGAGGCGCAGACGCGACGCGTGATGGACAACCTGATCCTGGTGCTGCGCGGGGTGGGGCTGGGGCTGGCGAACGTGGTGAGCGTGCGCGTGTTCCTGACACGCTTCCAGCAGGACTACGGCCCGATGAACGCGGTCTATTCCGCGTATTTCCCGCCGGGACGGCTGCCCGCGCGCACCTGCGTCGGCGTCACCGGACTGGCGCGCGACGCCTTGGTCGAGATCGACATGATCGCGCGGCGCCCGCGCCAGGAAACCGCCGTGCGGGGATGAGCCTCAGGCGGCCCCGGCGGAGAAGGCGTTGAAGGTGATGAGCGTGTAGGTGTCCTTGACGCCGGGCAGCGTCTGGATGTGCTCCGTCACGAACAGGCCGGTGTCCTGGCCGGGTTCCAGGTAGAACTTGCCCAACAGATCGTATTGGCCGGACGTGGAATAGAGTTCCGACATCTCGGGAATCCGGTCGGCGGCCTCCTGCGCGACCCGGTAGGCTTGGCCCATCTCGCACTTGATCATCACGAAGATCGCGCGCATCGCATTCTCCCGCCGCTAGCCCCGACGATGGCATGGACGCGGTCGGTTTGCACAGCACGGATGGCTGGAAACGGGTGGGGCGGCGTGACGGCATGTTCCATTCGCGCCTAAAGTCGCCGCCGTTGCGGAACGGGGAGGCGAGCGATGGAACTGGCGCAAGCACGCAAGGCGCGTCTTGTCCCACGGATGGGCGGGCGGGTCCTGGCGGACGCGCTGGTGGCGCAGGGCATCGACCACGTTTTCTCGGTGCCCGGGGAGAGCTTCCTCGATACGCTCGACGGCCTGTACGACGTGCGGGCCAAGCTGAAGCTGGTCACCTGCCGGTTCGAGGCGGGTGCGGTGAACATGGCCGAGGCGTATGGCAAGCTGACCGGGCGGCCCGCGGCGGCGATGGTGACGCGTGGGCCCGGTGCATGCCACGGCGCGATTGGCGTGCATGTGGCGATGCAGGACAGCACGCCGATGCTGCTGTTCGTTGGGCAGATCCCGTTCGAGGACACCGACCGCGAAAGCTTCCAGGAAGTCGATTACCGGCGGATGTTCGGCCCAATCGCGAAATGGGTCACGCAGATAGACAGCGCCAAGCGCATCCCGGAACTGGTCGCGCATGCGATGGACGTGGCGACGACCGGACGACCGGGGCCTGTGGTGATCGCGCTGTCGGAGGAGATGCAGCGCGAGACCGTGCAGGTTCCCGACCTGCCGCGCGTGAAGGCATCGGTTCCGTTCCCCGACCCGGCGGCGATCGCCGAGATGCGCGCGATGCTTGCAAAGGCAAGGAAGCCGCTGGCGATCCTGGGTGGATCGTGCTGGTCCGAGCCGGGGCGGGCCGCGATCCGCGACTTCCTGGTGGCGAGCAACATTCCCACGTCCGTCGCGTTCCGCCGGCAATCGCTGTACGACGGAACGCTGCCGAACTTCGTCGGCGACCTGGGCGTCGGCGCCGATCCGGCGCTGCTCGCGAAGGTGCGCGATGCGGACCTGATCCTGGCGATCGGCACGCGGCTCGGCGATGCGGTCTCGCAGGGCTACACGCTGTTCGATCTCGCGGGCGCACAGCCGATCGTGCATGTGCACCGCGACGCCGCGGAGATCGGGCGCGTATTCCGTGTGGCGCTCGGCATCCAATCCGATCTCGACGCCTTTGCTGCAGCGGTGGCGCCGCAACCGGTGCGGGGCGGATGGGGCGCCTGGACCGAGGAGCTCCGCGGGCTGCGCGAGGCGCAGCGCGCGGTTCCGAATTACGAGGGGCGGCTCAATCTCGCGTCGGCGATGCGGGCGCTTGAGCAACAGCTTTCGGACAATGCGATCCTGACGACGGATGCCGGCAACTTCGCCGGCTGGGCCACGCGGTTCCTGAACTTCAAGGACGGGCAGCGCTATATCGGCCCGACCAACGGGGCGATGGGCTACAGCGTGCCGGCCGCCATCGGCGCGAAGATCGCCTTCCCCGACCGGATGGTGGTTTCATTCGTGGGCGATGGCGGCTTCATGATGACTGGGCAGGAGATTGCGACTGCCTTCCATCACGGCGTCGCGCCGGTCGTGCTGGTGTTCAACAACCAGATGTACGGCACCATCCGGATGCACCAGGAACGCGCGCATCCGGGCCGCGTCTCGGGCACCGCGCTCACCAATCCGGATTTTGCGAAGTTCGCCGAAGCGTTCGGCGGGCATGGCGAAGTCGTGGCGGCGACGGAGGAATTCGCACCGGCCTTCGCCCGTGCGGTCGCAAGCGGCAAGCCTGCCGTGATCGAGCTGCGGATGAACCCCGATCAGATCACGACGCGCGCGACCATTGCCGACTTGCGCGCGAGCAGCGCGAAGGCGAAGCGGCCCCCTGCGCCGAAGCGCAAGGCCGCCGCGAAACGCCCGGCCCCTCCACGGGCGGCGAAGCCCGCGCCGAAGCGGAAGTAGCGCTCAGCGTCCGACGGCGTAACCCTGCATGCCGCGCGGGTTCGCGCCCGCGAGCATCAGTTCGCCTTCGCGCCGGGCCGCGGACAGCCGGCCTTCCGACCAATCCTCGCCCTTTTCCGCGAGGTGTCCGCGCGCCAGCAGGTCCTGTAGCACCGAGTCCGCGTAGCGCCCTTCGATCACGAGGCGGCCAGGGCGGGCGGCGCGCGGCCAGAAGCTCGACGGCCAATGCTCCGAGTGGAAGCTCGGCGCGTCGATCGCCTGCTGGATGTTCATGCGGTGATGGACCATGCGCAGGAACATGATGAGCGACCATTGATCCTGCTGTTCGCCGCCCGGTGTGCCGAACGCCATCCAGGGCTTGCCCTCGCGCAAGGCGAAGCTGGGCGACAGCGTGGTGCGCGGCCGCTTGCGGGGTGCGAGGCTGTTGGGCAGGCCGGGCTTGAGCCAGAACATCTGACCGCGCGTGCCCAGGCAGAAGCCAAGTTCCGGGATCACCGGCGAGGATTGCAGCCAGCCGCCCGAGGGCGTGGCGCTGACCATGTTGCCGTCGCGGTCGATCACATCGACGTGGCAGGTATCGCCGCCGACCGCGCCGAGGCGGGAGACGGTCGGTTCGCCGGAGCCGGCATGCGCCGTGTGCGCGCGGTGCGACGCGTGGTGATCGACCTCCCCGCCATGGTCCGGAATGTCTCCGGGCCGCAGCGCAAGGGAGGCCTCCGTGCCGATCAGCGTGCGCCGTTCCGCCGCATAGGCATCGGACAGGAGTTCATCCATCGGAACGGTGACGAAATCGGGGTCGCCGTAATAGGCCTCGCGGTCGGCGAAGGCGAGCTTTGCGGCTTCGACAACCATGTGCACGAAATCGGCACCGAGCGGATCCATCGCGCCGATGTCGATGCTGCGCAGCAGGGCGAGCTGCTGGAGGAAGGCTGGCCCCTGGCTCCAGGGGCCGCATTTCAGGACGGTGTGGCCGTGATAGCCGTAGGCAAGCGGCGCCTCCAACGTGGCGGACCAGGTCGCGAGGTCCTGGGCGGTGAGAAGCCCGTGATGGCGGCGGCCGGTGGTGTCCATCACGGCGTGGCCGCGGCAGAAGCGGTCCACCGCATCGGCGACGAAGCCGCCGTACCAGGCGCGGCGCACGGCGTCGATGCGCGCCTCGCGCGTCGGGCCGGAGGCTTCGCGGCAGAGGCGGACGTACGTTTCCGCGAGCGCCGGACGGGCGAACAGGCTGCCAGGAGCAGGAACCTTGCCGCCGGGCAGGAAGACGGCGGCGCTGGTGTGCCACTCCGCCTCGAACAGCGGGCGGACGTTTTCGATGGTGGCGCTGATGCGAGGCACGATCGGCACGCCATTCGCGGCGTAGCCGATGGCGTATTCCAGGATGTCCGGCAGTTCCCAGGTGCCCCAGTTGCGCAGCATGAGGCACCAGGCATCGAAGGCGCCTGGCACCATCGCCGGAAGCAGGCCGGTCGCAGGGATGAAGTCGATGTCGAGCGCGTTGAATGCGTCGATGCTCGCGGCTTCCGGGGCGACGCCCTGGCCGCAGATGACGTGCTGCGTTCCTGTCTTGGCGTCGTGGACGATGATCGGGGCGTCGCCGCCGGGTCCGTTCAGATGCGGCTCGGCGACATGCAGGACGAAGCCCGCGGCCGTGGCTGCATCGAAGGCGTTACCGCCGCGCTCCAGCACCGCCATGCCGACTTGGCTCGCAAGCCAATGCGTGCTGGCGACAACGCCGAAGGTGCCGGCGATTTCCGGGCGGGTCGTGAACATTGCATGTCTCCCGTTGCGGGGCGCTCACGCTAGCGCCAGGGTGCGACCCGTCAACGCCGATGCGCGGGGCGGGACGGAGGCAAGTCGATGCTGGTGCTGGTGGTCGGGCCGAGCGGCGCCGGGAAGGATACGTTGCTTGATGCCGCGCGGACCGCGCTGGCGGACGACCCGCGCTTCCGCTTCATTCGCCGCGCGATCACCCGCGCGGCCGATGCGGGCGGCGAGCAGCATGAAGCCGTCTCGCCGGCCGAGTTCGCGCGGCGGCGCTTTGCGCTGGCGTGGCACGCGCATGGGCTGGACTACGGCATTCCCGAGGATATCGAGGCGGATCTGGCGCAGGGGCGTGTGGTGATTGCGAGCGTCTCGCGCGCCGTCATTGCAGAGGCGGCGCAGCGTTATCCGGTGCGGGTGATCGAAGTGACGGCGCCGCCGGAGGTGCTCGCGGAGCGGCTGCGATCGCGGGGACGCGAGACGGCGGACGAGATCGCGGGCCGGCTTGCGCGCGCGGTTCCGCTTCCGGCCGGAATCGACGCGGAGATTGTGAGCAACGACGGGACGCTGGAGGAAGGCGCGCGGCGCTTCCTGGCTGCGCTCAGCCGCGCAGCGGAAGACGTTCCGCGATCACGAACGGCGCCTGCGGCCCCGCCTGTGTGAACAGGCAGATCGCATCAACCCGCCGGGGCACAGCAACCGTGTCGGCGAAGAACGCTTCCGCTACCGGCATGACGGTCGCCTTTTCCTCCACGGAAAGGCGGCGCGTCAGCGTCATGTGGAAGAACCATTCCTCGAATACGTAGGGATAGCCCCACCGGAGCAGCATCTCGTCCTGGCGCGGGCTGAGGCCCGACTTGCGCCTGCGGGCGAGTTCCGCCTCGGACGGGGGAGCGCGGAACCGGTCGAGTTCCTCCACGCAGCGGTCGCAGAGCGCTTGCAGGGGCGCGCAGAATTCCCGCTCGCGCAGGGCGAGGAAGCCGTGCAGGTCCGCGACGTGCAGCGGCGGCAGATCGAACGGAGCGATGGAGGCCGCGAGCGCGCGGACCGCGGCGACGAAGCCGAACCAGTCGCGGCCGGAGGCGAGGCGGATGGGCGGCTTCAGCGTGGCGTGGAAGCCATAGAGGCGCGGATCGGCGGTCAGCTCCGCAAGGCCGGGCACGTCGGGCTGGGCCAGCGGGACGTTCCTGTCGGCATCGCGCCCCAGCCATGCGGCCCCTGCCGCGGCGAGAGGATCGTCGGGCGCGGGCACGTAGTAGACGGCGACGCGGGCGGAGCCTTGCACCGCGGTCAGGCCACCCGTTCGCCGGCGCGCCAGACCTGCCGCACGACGGGCATGCCTTCGTGCAGGCGGATGCGCGCCATGTCGGCGCGCAGGCCGGGCGCGATCCTGCCGCGGTCGCGCAGCCCGGCCATCCGCGCCGGCCGGTCGGAGATCAGCGCGACCGAGTCGGATAGCGTGATGCCGATGTCGCCGACGCTCTGGAACGCCGCTTCCACGAGGCTCGCGGGCACGTAGTCGGAGGCGAAGGCATCGACTGCGCCGGCGCGCACGAGATCGGCGGCCGCCACGTTCCCGGAATGCGATCCGCCGCGCACGATGTTCGGCGCGCCCGCGATGACCGACATGCCATGCGCCTTGGCCGTCTTCGCCGCCAGCATCGTCACCGGGAATTCGCTGATCGTGATGCCGTCACGGGCATTCTCGGCGATCTCTTCCTCGGTGCGGTCGTCGTGGCTCGCGATGGCGACGCCGGTGCCGGCCAGGCGATCGAGCAGCGCGCGGCGGTTGGGCGCGCGGTAGCGGGCGCGCTGGTCCTGCAGTTCCTTGATCCGGCGCTCGATGTAGTCGGCGGGCGTGCCGTCCTTGCGGCGGAGCGCGCGGTAGAAATCGAGATCGGCGTATTGGCCGACGCCGGGGCTGTGGTCCATCAGGCTGATCATGCGGACGCGCGGATGGTCCGCGACGGGATCGAAAAGATCGAGCACGTCGCGGGCGGGCACCTCGCAGCGCAGATGCAGGAAATGCTCGGCCTTCAGCAGCCCCGTATCGGCCAGCGCGTCGAGATCGACGACGCCGTCCTGGAAGGTCTTGATGCGTTCCTTGTCGAAGCCAAGATCGCCGATGCAGAGTGCATCGAGGACGGTGGTGACGCCCGCGCCCGCGCATTGCGCATCGTGCGCGAGCATCGCCGAGCGGGAAGGCCAGCGGGCGTTGCTGCGCGGCTGGACCTGACGCTCGAGATTGTCGGTATGCACATCGACGACGCCCGGGATCAGGAAATCGCCGTCCATGTCGAGCGCGCCCGGCGCGACGGAGCGGCCCGGCTCGACGCTGGCGATCACGCCGTCACGCAGCACGACGGTGCCGTCGAGCACCGCGTCGAGCAGCACGACGCGTGCGTTGGTCAATATCGTATCCGTCATGCGGCTTCCTGAATGGGGGCGACGTGAAATAGCCGATCCGCCACCCGGTCGCGAATGTCCAGATCGTGAAATATGCCGACGATGGCCGTGCCGCGCGCCTTCGCTTCCTCGATCATCCCTGCGACGACGCTCGCGTTGGCGACATCGAGCGAGGCGGTGGGCTCGTCGAGCAGCAGGATCGGATGGCCGCCGATGAAGCCGCGCGCGAGGTTCACGCGCTGCTGTTCGCCGCCCGAGAAGGTCGCGGGCGGCAGTCCGTGCAGGCGGGACGGGATGTTCAGGCGCAGGAGCAGTTCCGATGCCCGGCCGCGCGCCTCGGCTTCCGGCGTGCCGCGCGCGATCAGAACCTCGGCCACCACGTCGCGGGCGGCGACGCGCGGGACGACGCGGAGGAACTGGCTGACATAGCCGAGCGTTTCGCGGCGCACTGCGATCACGGTGCGGGGGTCCGCCACCGCGATGTCGACCATCGCGCCGCGATGGCGCACCAGGATGCTTCCTGAATCGGTAAGGTAATTGCCGTAGAGGCTGCGCATCAGGGTGGACTTACCGGCGCCGGACGGCCCGGCGAGGGCCACGCATTCGCCGGCATGGACCGAGAGGCCGATCTCCGAAAGCACGGGGATGCGCAGCCCGCCCTGGAGATGAAGGACGAAGTCCTTGGCGAGCGCTTCCGCCTGGATGGCGACGGTGCTCATGCGGCCAATACCGAGCTGACGAGGAGCTGCGTGTAGGGATGGTGCGGATCGTCGAGCACCTGGTCGGTCAGGCCCGTTTCGATGACGCTGCCGTTCTGCATCACCATGATGCGGTCCGCGAGCAGGCGCGCCACCGCGATGTCGTGCGTGACGAGCACGACGGCAATGTGCAAGCGGGCGACGAGGGAGCGGATGAGGTCGAGCAGGCGCGCCTGCACCGATACGTCGAGCCCGCCGGTGGGTTCGTCCATGAACACTAGGCTCGGGCGCGTCACGAGCGTGCGCGCGATCTGCAGGCGTTGCAGCATGCCGCCCGAGAAAGTGCGCGGCAGATCGTCGATGCGCGATGCATCGATCTCCACCGTTTCTAGCCAGCGTGCGGCCTCGTCGCGGATGTTGCCGTAGTGGCGCGCGCCCTGCGCCATCAGCCGCTCGCCGACATTGCCGCCCGCGGAGACGTTCATCCGCAGGTTCCGGCGCGGGTCCTGCTGGACGAATCCCCACTCGGAACGGTGCAAGGCCCGTAGCGCCGGAGCGGGCATGGCATGGACATCGACAACCGCGCCGCTGCCGCTGCGGTAGGCGACCGTGCCGCCGTCAGGCCTGACATTGCCGGAGAGGACATTCAGCAGCGTCGTCTTGCCCGAGCCGGATTCGCCCACGATCGCGAGCACCTCGCCGGGCCAGATGTCCATTGCGGCGTCGCGCAGCGCCACGATGCGGCCGAAGGACAGCGCAAGGCCGCGCGCCGATAGCAGGGCGCCGGGCGCGATCATTCCGCGGCCTCCGGCAGGCTGTCGGCGCCGGAATGGCCGGCCTCGCGCCGGGTTGCGCAATGGTCGGTGTCGGAGCAGACGAAGAGCCGCTTGCCGCGGTCGTCCACCACTACCTCGTCGAGATAGCAGTCGGTCGCGCCGCACAGGCCGCAGGCATGCGGCGCGCGGATCGCGCGGAACGGATGGTCGTCGAAGTCGAGCGAGCGGACGCTGGTGAAGGGCGGGACGGCGTAGATGCGCTTCTCCCGTCCCGCGCCGAAGAGCTGCAGGGCGGGCATGCGGTCGAGCTTCGGATTGTCGAAGGCGGGAATGGGGCTCGGCGCCATCAGATGCCGCCCGTTCACCATCACCGGGTAGTCGTAGCTGATCGAGACCTGGCCGTAGCGGGCGACGTCCTCGTAGAGTTTCACGTGCATCAGCCCGTATTCGCCCAGCGCGTGCATGATCTTCGTCTGCACGCGGCTTGGCTCCAGCCGGGACAGCGGTTCCGGCTGCGGAACCTGATAGACGATGATCTGATCCTCGCGCAGCGGCGTTTCGGGAACGCGGTGGCGGGTCTGGATGACGGTTGCCTCCGCCGTGCGGGTGGTGGTGCGCACGCCGGCGGTGCGGGCGAAGAAGCGTCGGATGGACACGGCGTTGGTGGTGTCGTCCGCGCCCTGGTCGATCACCTTCAGCGTGTCGTCCGCACCGAGGATCGAGGCGGTGACCTGGATGCCGCCGGTACCCCATCCGTAGGGCAGCGGCATCTCGCGCGAGCCGAACGGCACCTGATGGCCCGGGACCGCGACCGCCTTGAGGATGGCGCGGCGGATCATCCGCTTCGTCTGCTCGTCCAGATAGGCGAAGTTGTAACCTTCCATCACTCGGCCGCCTTGCGCGTCGCCTGCGCGGCCGCTTCGTGCTCGGCCCGCATCCGGCGGACATTCTCAAGCTCGCTCTGGAAATCGACGTAGTGCGGCAGCTTGAGGTGCTCGACGAAGCCGGTCGCCTCGATGTTGTCGCAGTGGTAGAGCATGAATTCGATGTTCTGCGCGGGCGCGGTGACATCCTCGCCGAGTTCGGCGGCGCGCATCGCGCGGTCAGCGAGCGCCATCGCCATCGCCTTTCGCTCGCAATGGCCGAACGCCAGCCCATAGCCGCGGGTGAACTGCGGCGGCACGGTCTTCGATCCGGCGAACTGGTTGACCATCTGACACTCGGTCAGCGTGATGTCGCCGATGTCGATGGCGAAGCCGAGTTCAGGCGGCTCGATCTCGATGGCGACCTCGCCCATGCGGATTTCGCCGGCGAACGGATGCGAGCCGCCGTAGCCGCGCTGCGTCGAGTAGCCCATCGCGAGGACGAAGCCCTCGTCGGCGCGGGCGAGCGCCTGCAGGCGCGCGTCCCGCCCGGCAGGGAAGGAGAGCGGCTCGCGCGTGAGGTCGGCGGGAGGCTTGCCGGGATCGTCGGCGCCGGGCAGCGCGTCCGGCTCGATCAGGCCCTCCTGCGCGAGTATGTCCTGCACGCGCGGCATGGGCGCGAGATCGGTCTCCGTCTCGGCGGCGGCGGGCGGCGAAGCTTCCTGCTCCAGCGTGAAGTCGAGCAGGCGGTGGGTGTAATCGTAGGTCGGGCCCAACACTTGGCCGCCGGGAAGGTCCTTGAACGTGGCGGAGATGCGGCGGGCGACGTGCATCGCGCCGGTATCGAGCGGCAGCGAGTAGGCGAAGCGCGGCAGCGTGGTGCGGTAGGCGCGCAATAGGAACGCCGCCTCGATCAGGTCGCCCTGCGCCTGCTTGACGGCGAGCGCGCCTAGGCCGCGGTCGTAGATCGCGCCTTCGGCCATGGCGCGATCGACCGCGCGGCCGAGTTGTTCGGCGATCTGGCGCGGCGCGATCTCGGGAACGCCGGTATCGCCGCGGCGCTGTTCCGCGAGCCATGCATGCGCGTTGTCGATCGCGCGCTCGCCGCCCTTGACCGCGACATACGCCATCAGAGTTGCTCCACGGAGACACTGCGCGGCAGAGCGGCGACGCGGTTGCCCACGCAGAGGATGACGTCGATGCCGCGCGGATAGCGCGCGTGATTGGCCTGCCACGCGGCGGCGAACCCGTCCGGAAGGCCCTGGACGTGCAGGATGGCCGGGTTTTCCAGGCCGGGGCCGGAGAGGCGGTAGCCGGGGCCCGCGCCGAAGCCTGGAACCTGCAGGATCAGCGTCGCGGAGGTCTCGGGCTGCTCGTCGGTGCCGGCATCGAGCGAGCCGAGATCGGGGCAAATGCTGGCGATGACGAATTGCGCGCGGGTGGGATCGTCCACCAGCGTGACGCCGGCATGAAATGAGAGCCACGGCGCGGCGTCGCGCAGGGCGCCGTCCAGCGCGACCGTCGTTTCCTGGTCGGCCAGCATGAGGGCGACGGCAGCGGTGGCCGGGTCGAGCGGCGCGGGCGCGCGCAAACCTTCGCCAAGGTCCGCGATGCGTCCGGGCCGTGCCATGGCATCGAGCACCGCGCGGAAAGCGCGCTGCGAGTCGGCGACGGGGTCGGCGAAACCCGGAATGGCGATGGCGTCGCTCATGTCCGCATGCTCGACATGGTGAAGAACTGGACTTTGGTGGCGGCGGCCTTGCGGGCGATGGCCTCGCGGCGCGCGCGCTGGGCGGCGGCGAGCGGCGCGATGACCCGAGCCTGGAGGACCTTCGCCTTGGCGGAGTCCTGCATGAGGGCGTCCACGAGGGCGGCGAGGCGGGCGGCGTCCTTGTCACGCCCGGCGATATAGGCGTGTCCAACCGTCCCTTCCGGCGTGCGCAGGGTGCAGCGCGTTACCGTCATCTCGCCGAGATTGAACGGCGCGCCGCCGCCGCCTGCGCGCCCGCGCACCATGACCAGCCCGGTTTCGGGACCGCGCAGGATCTGGCAGTCGGGCAGGGTGCCGCAGCCCTCCAGACGGGCGGAAATCTCGTCCGCGCTGGCGCGGGCGAGAACGCTCATCCATTGGCGGCGTTTGGCCGTGCCATCGGCCGTCGCCGCGGTGCCGCCGGAGATATCTGCGCGCTGGGTCATGTCGTTCGATGTATAGACATCTGGACAACTAAAACCGCGGCGATGTAACGTCAATACCAGAGATGCACGGACCGGGCGCGGCATGGATGAAATTGCGATGACGGCGGGACAGGGTTCCCGGCCCGTGCTCCGCCAGGACGGGGTCGCGCTGTGGCGGCAGATTGCGACCACGCTGCACCAGCGGATCAGCGACGGCACCTACGCCCCAGGCCAGCAACTGCCGACCGAGGATCAGCTTGCGCGCGGTTTCGGCGTCAACCGGCACACCGTCCGGCGCGCGCTGGAGGCGCTGTCGCGCGACGGCCTTATTCGCGTCGAGCAGGGGCGGGGGTCGTTCGTCGCCGAGGACGTGATCGAGTATGCGGTCGAGGCGCGCACGCGCTTCTCGGAATGGATCCGGCGGCACAACAAGGAGCCGTCGGGCAACGTTCTCCGGCTGGAGGAGACCGCAGCGCCGGCGTCCGTCGCCGCCGGGCTCGGCATCCGTACCGGCGCCAAGGTGGTGCTGCTGGAGCGGGTGGGACTGGCGGACGGGCAGCCGGTCTGCGTCGCCTGCCACTGGTTTCCGTCGGCCAAGCTGCCTGGCATGCTGAGCGCGCTGCGCAGCGAGGCGACCATCACCGAGGCGCTGCGCGCCTGCGGTGTCTCGGATTACCTGCGGCAGGTCACGCGCGTCAGCGCGCGGCTGCCCACGCCGCAGGAGGCAACCCTGCTGCGCACGACGCGCGTTCGCCCGCTGCTTGCCACCGAGAACGTCAACGTCGATCGGCAGGGCGCCATCGTCGAGTATGCGACGGCGCTTTATCCGACGCCCCGCGTTCAGATCGTTTTCGAACCGTAGAAAGATCGCTCCATGCAGACCCTGGTCATACGCGGCGGGAACATCCTGCTTCCCGAAGGCGCGTTTCAGCGCGATGACCTTTCCCTGGCGGATGGCGCGATCGCCGGAATCCGCGATGCCGGCGGCGGCATGGCATTCGATGCCGAGGGGCTGCTCGTGCTGCCGGGTATCGTGGACATTCACGGCGATGCCTTCGAGCGGCAGATCCAGCCGCGGCCTGGCGTCGAATTTCCGATCCCGCTGGCTTTGGCCGACACCGAGGCGCAGCTGCTCGCCAACGGCATCACCACCGCGTTTCACGGCATCACGCTGTCCTGGGAGCCGGGGCTTCGCAGCCTGCGGACATGGCGCGCGCTGCTGGCGGCGCTGAAGGCGCGCGCCTGGACCTGCGACATGCGGGTGCATCTGCGCTGGGAGGCCTACAACCTCGATGCGCTCGCCGACGCGCTGGCCGATATCCGGGACGGTAGCGTGCATCTGTTGGCATTCAACGACCACACGCCGGCGATCCTGCGCCGGTGCGACGATCCCGCAACGGCGGCGAAGTACAGCGAGCGCGGGGGCGTGAGCATCGAGGAATTCCGCAAGCTGGCGGCGCGCATCGCCGATTTTGCGCCGTCCGTGCCGGAAGGATTGCGCAGCATCGGCGCCGCCGCGCGCGAGGCGGGCATTCCGATCGCGAGCCACGACGACGCGACGACGGCGATGCGGGACGAGTTCCGGGCGCGCGGCGCGCGCATTTGCGAATTCCCGATGGCGAAGGAGGTCGCGGAGTCCGCGCGCGCAGCCGGCGACTGGGTGGTGATGGGCAGTCCAAATGTGGTGCGCGGCGGCTCGCATCTGGGCTGGGCATCGGCGGCGGTGCTGGCCGAGGCGGGTTTATGCAACGTGCTGTCGTCCGATTATTTCTACCCGGCGATGTTGCGCGCGGCCTTCGTCCTGGCGCAGCGCGGGACGCTGGACCTGACGCGCGCCTGGGCGCTGATCTCGACCAATCCCGCGGCGGCGGCGGGGCTCAGCGACCGGGGCGCGATCAGCGCGGGACGGCGGGCCGATCTGGTGCTGGTCGATCCCGAGGGGCCCAGCGTCGTCGCGACGATCGCGGGGGGGCGGATTGCCCACCTGACGCGCGACGGGGCTGCGAGGCTCCGGTAGCAGGGTGGCGGGTCAGCCGGCCTCGTAACCGATCGTGGCGAGCGAGCCCTCGCTGGGCGGCGCGCCGAGACCGAGCACGCCCTTGCCTTCCAGCACGGCGCTTTCTCGGCGGAGGAACACGCGCTCGCCGCTGTCGGGCACGACATAGGTTCCGTTCGCGCTCTGATCGGTGAGCAGGAAGCGCCCGTTCTGGAATTCCACGCGGGCGTGGTGGCGGGATACCGTGGCTTCGGCGACCACCGCATCGTTGCGTTCGTCGCGGCCGAGCGTGAACAGCGGGCGGTTGGGGCCGAGTTCGACGCGCGTCTGCCCGATGCGCAGGCCCAGGCGGCTGCCGCGCGGCTGCGCGGCGGCGCCTGGCATGACCTGCAACATCGTCATGTCCTCGGCGCGCCAGACCACTTCGAACAACTCCGTCTGGTCCTGCTTGCCCTTCAGGTTCATCAGCCCGACCGCACGGGTCTCCGGCCGCCATTTCGGCGTGATGCCGGCGAGGGCTGCGTCGGTGATGACGATCTGTCCAGGCTTGGCCTGCTTGCTGGCGTGGGCCGCGACGTTGACGGTATCGCCGAACACGTCGGCGGCATCGGTGATGACGGGGCCGAGATGAAATCCGACGCGGATTGCCACCGCGTGATCGAGGCCGATGCCGTTGGCGGTGATCGCGTCCTGCATTTCGATGGCGGCGGCGGTGGCGCGGTCGGCGTCGTCGAACAGGCACATGGCCTCGTCGCCGATGGTTTTGACGACACGGCCCGCGTGCCGCTGGGCGATGTCGGCCATGGTGCCGACGCAGCGTGCGACGGTGTTGCGCGCGCGCACATCGCCGAGCCGCTCGTACAGGCGCGTGCTTCCGGCGATATCGGCAAACAGGATGACGACCTCGGCCCCGTCGGCCATGCCTTTCCCCGACCGTCCGCGCCCGTTCCGCGGCGTTCGTCTCTTGAATGAGCCGGGCACGCTATCCAAGGCGCAACCTCTCCGCAACACGACAGGGCCGCGATTGCCTGCCCGGCGAGCCACGGGGTAGTAGCGGGTAGGGCATGCCGCGGCATGGACCCGGTGAGGAAGGGAGGAACCCCGATGGACGCGATCCTGGCAGCTCCACGGCTGATGCAGGTGGGCGGCGGCAGCGTGAAGCAGGTGGCGTCGCTGCTCGCGAAGTTCGGGCTTTCGCGCCCTTTGGTGGTGACCGATCCGTTCATGGCGTCGTCCGGGCTCGTGCGGCGCTGCCTCGACCCGCTGGAACAGGCGGGCATCGTCGCGTCGGTTTTCAGCGACACAATCCCTGAGCCGACTGACATGGTCGTGGAGGCTGGCGTGGCGGTGCTGCTGGCGGGCGATTTCGATTGCCTGGTGGCGTTCGGCGGCGGATCGCCGATCGACACCGCGAAGGCGATGGCGGTGCTGGCCGCGGGCGGCGGCAAGATGCGCGATTACAAGGTGCCGGTGCAGGCCGACACGGCGCGGCTTCCGGTGATCGCGATCCCGACGACGGCGGGGACTGGCAGCGAGTGCACGCGCTTTACCGTGATCACCGATGCGCACGCCGACGAGAAGATGCTGATCGCGGGCCTGGGCTGCCTGCCGCTGGCCGCGCTGGTGGATTACGAGCTGACCTACAGCGTCCCCCCGCGCACCACCGCCGACACAGGGGTCGATAGCCTGACGCATGCGCTGGAGGCCTATGTCTCGCGGCGGGCCAATCCGTTCTCCGACGCGCTGGCGCTGGCCGCAATGCGGCTGATCGGCGAGAACCTTCGGACTGCCTTTCGCGAACCGCGCAATGCCGCGGCGCGCGAGGCGATGATGCTGGGCGCGACGCAGGCGGGGCTGGCGTTCTCGAACAGTTCGGTCGCGCTGGTGCATGGCATGTCGCGCCCGATCGGTGCCCATTTCCACGTGCCGCATGGGCTGTCCAACGCGATGCTGCTGCCGGCGGTGACGCGATTCTCGGTGCCGGCAGCGCCGGACCGCTACGCGGTGGCGGCGCGGCAGAGCGGGCTTGCGGCGGCGGACGATCCCGACGACCGGGCAGTGGCGCGGCTGGTGGCGGGGCTTGAGGCGCTGAACCGCGAGCTGGGCGTTCCGACGCCCGCCGAGTTCGGGATCAGCGAGGCGGACTGGAAGGCGAAGCTGTCGCTGATGGCCGAGCAGGCGCTGGCCTCGGGCAGCCCGGCCAACAATCCGCGCGTGCCGGACGCCGCGGAGATCGTTGCGCTCTACAACGAGGTCTGGACAGGCGCGCCCCGCAACGCCGGGTAGCCACGACTCGGCGGCGGGCCGCCCCCTTGCCCACCGCCCTGGCCGAACGTTCAGGAGCCCGAGGCGCAGGCCTTGTTTTGTGCTGCGTGGAAGCCCGCCGACTTCGCCGCCGCCTCCGTCATGTAGTCGCCCTGCTTGGTGCGGCCGTACCAGCGGCTGCCGTAGCAGTGATAGATTTTGCTGTCTGGATTGGTCCAAACGAGACCCGGCCCGCCGCCCGGCTTGGCCGTCGCGGAAGGCTGCGGCGGCTTCTTCTTGGCGGGGGCGGACGATGACGACGGCGCGGACGCCGGCGCGCTGCTGGCGGGGGCGGTCGCCGCGGCACTGCGCGTGGCCGGCGCGGCGGCGGTGTCGGAGGCGGCTTTCGCCACGCCGCCGCGGCCGCGGCAGGCTCCGCGCAGCGTCGTGCCGCTGAAGCTGGTGCCGTCTTTGCACGTCGCGGTCACCGTGGCGGCGCCGGCCGACGTCCCTGCGGACGCACTGGGGGAGGCCATGGTGCTGGGCGCCGGCGATGCGGACTGGGCGTTGGCGAACAGCGGAACCGTGAGCATCGCGGCCAGAACCGCGATCTTGCGCCATGTTGTCATTTCAGCCCCTTCGGATGCCGACGGCAGGAGAGCAACGCTATGCTTTAGTGGGAAATCTTCCCTGGAGGAAGGCTTGAAATGTGCCGCTTCCAAGGGCTTGCCGTGACATTTCGCACGATGCCGAGATTTCGTTGTGGACCGGTCCGGACCGCTATGCGATGCGTTGGGGGCTTCGCCCGGCGGCTGCCGGAAGGGCCGCTTTCTTTCTTATGCAGGCGGCGTCGTGCACGCCTTTTCCGAACGGAACGCGCGACAGCGGGAGACGGTCGATGAGTGGTATTCTCGGGCAGATCCTGGGCAGCGTGCTCGGGGGTAAGCAGGACGGGCAGTCCGGAGGCTCGCCGCTGGCGGGCATCCTGCAGCAGGTGCTGCAGTCGAATGGCGGCGGACTCGCGGGGATCGTGTCGCAGTTCGAAGCCGCGGGCCTGGGCGACGTGGTGCGGTCGTGGATCGGTACCGGGGCGAACGCGCCGGTCTCCGGCGAGGAGATCGGCCGAGTGTTCGC
>JAFEFJ010000001.1 GCA_018240635.1 Pseudomonadota bacterium
GGATCGATCTGAAATCCGTTGCCACGGATGTAAGCGGTGGTCGGCGTGAAGTTCGTGAAGTCCAGCCCGCCGGCCCCGGCGACGGGGCCGGTGCCGCCGGTGCCGGTGAAGGCCATGACCCAGCCATTGGATGACAGCGGATTCTTGCCGCCCTTCCGCCCGACCCCGATCAGTGCGGGCCAGCCAACCGTGCCGCCGCCGCCGTCGAAGCACAGCGCGTAGTTGTCGCGGCTGCCCAGCACGGCATCGCCGATCAGGTTGGCGATCAGCACGCCGATTTTGTCCTGCAGGCTCGACCCGCTCTCGGCGAAAATATCGACTTCGATGCTGGAGCCGCCGCCGGTGTTGGTCGCGCCCGGCCCCCAATGCATGACGACGCTCATCGCGGTCGCGAGACCGACGGGCGTGCCCGGCGAGCCATTGTCGTTCGAGAGGAAGTCGACCTGGAAGTTCCCCGCGCTGTAGGTAGCGCCTGGCTTCGCGCTACCGTTCGCAGTCGGGGAGGAAATCGAAACCTCGGAGTTTATGCCGACAATGTTTCCCTTGGTGGTCGTCGCGTTGCTGTTCAGCGCGGAATAGATACCGTAGATGTCGGATCCGCCGCTTGATGCCACGCTGACGCCGGCCTGGAAGAATCCGAAGAGTGCGGTCGGGTTGGCCGAACTGTTCGTTCCGCTCCAGGTCGAATTGAACGTCAGAAGGCCCTGCTCCAGCCCGCCGCTCCAGGTGCGCGGTTGCGAGAAGCCGAGCGAGTAGGCGGTCGCGTTCGCATTGATCGCGACCTGGCCGCTTCCCTGCGGATTCAGGACGATGTTCGAGCCGTTCGCCGTCTGGATCACGGTATTGGCGCCACCCGGCACCGCGGTACCGAGATTGATCGTGCTGGCGATCGAAAGCGTTCCGGTGAAGGTTCCCGTCGTGCCCTTGATCGTGGACGGACTCGTCGCGCCAAGGGCAACGCCGTCGATCGTCCCGCCGGTGAAGGAAACAGCGGATCCGCTGAGCGTGTTCGCCCCCATGACGAGGGCACCGGTCATGGTTCCGCCGGTCTTCGGCAGCGCGGTGGAAGACTGCCCATCGACATACTGCTTCGTCGCCGCATGCAGGGCCGAGGTCGGCGGTCCCGCAAGCGTCAGCATTCCCGTGAGCGTGCCGCCGCTGACCGGCAGCGCGCCCGCGGTCGCCGCATCGGCGTATTGCTTCGTCGCCGCCTGAAGCGGCGCGATCGGATCCGCGGCCAAGGTCAAGGGGCCGGTCATGGTTCCGCCGGAGGCCGGCAGCGCCGCGGCGGACCGCAGGTCGACATAGTGCTTGGTGGCAGCCTGCGACGCAGTCGAGGGATCTGCGCTCAACATGAGCGGACCGGTGAGCGTGCCGCCCCCGATCGGCAGCGCGGTTGCCGTCTGTCCATCGACGTAGTGCTTGGTGGCCGCCTGTGACAGGGTAACCGGATCGGACGCGAGGCTGAGAGGACCCGCCATGACGCCGCCGGCCAACGGCAACGCAGCCGCAAGGCCCGTATCCACATAGTGTTTCGTCGCTGCCTGCAACGATGCCTGGGGATCTCCGGAGAGAGTCAAGGCTCCATTCATGACGCCACCAGCGATCGGCAGCGACTGGCTCGCGCTCGCATCGACGTATTGCTTGGTGGCCGCCTGCAGAGGCACCGACGGATCGGCAGCGAGCGCCAGCGCGCCGCGCATGGTTCCGCCAGCGAGAGGAAGCGCGCCCGCGATGAGATCGGCCAAGGTGTCGGGAGTACTCGCGCCTGTCGGCGTGACGTTCATCTGAGAGACGTCCAGGCCCGGCACGTTGGGCAATGCACTCAGGAACTGCGCATACGAGATAGCGGTGTTCTCGCCCCTCTGCCCCATCGCTACGAGATCGGACTGTTGCGGTTCCGTTCCTATCGGCAGTGCCGACACGGCGTAGTCGATCACCGCCGAGATGGTGCCACCGTTCAGAACGAGGTTGCTGCCGATCTGCAGCGGTTCGGGGATACCCATACCGGCGGACTCGCGGCCCAGCACAGAATTGCTGGGCACGGCTAGCGCGGGCTGGAGACCGGACACCACCTGCGCACGAGTAACCCTTCGCGTAACGCCATTCTGGCTGGCGAGGAATTCATCGGTATCGGACGCCGCGGTCGCGGGCGCCAGCTCGTCAATCGTCGGCATTCGCCAACTAACTCCTGAACTTATGCATCGGTCGTCAGTTCGCGAGAACGGGATTTCCGTTCTGGTCGGTGATGACGAGACCCGTATCGGTTTCGATCGCGGTCACTGGCGCCGACGGCGAGGACAGCAGCAGCACGGGGACCAGGATGCTTCGTTGTATCGATCGGCCGTTTACCGTGCCGATCATGATCGTCACGGTATAGACGGTTCCGGCCTGCCCGCCCGAGAGCCAGAAGATCGCGACGGCGCCATCCGCCGTCATTCCCTGGATGGCGAGATCGCCCGGATTGGAGGGGCTGACGGATGCATCCAACGTCAGGATTGAATCACCGTCGTTGCCGACGAGCGCGGGCGAAATGTCGAACTGATAGTCGAGGATGTCGGCGGGATCCTTGGTCGGCCAGTTCAGCGGCGGTGGCGCCGCCGCGATCGCGCCGCGCGGAACGGGGATGAAACTATCCAGCACGACCGTGCGGGCGCTGCTGGGCTTCCAGACATGCGTGGCCTGCGTTGGCATGGAGGTGTCCTAAACGTCTGCGAGGTCGGTGAGGCCGGCGAAGCGGGTGGGTTCTGGCAGTCGAAGCGCGCCGCCTTCAGGAGTTGCGGGGAATCCCGAATTGGCGGGTCGCGGTTGCCGGCGGTCGGCTGGGCGCGGAAACGCGCCTACCAGCGCACCATGACCAGGCCGGCGGCCCCGGCGGCTCCGGGCTGCGCGGTTGTGCCTGCCTGCCCGGTTCCCGCGCCAGACGCGCCGCCTCCCGGGAATTGTCCGGGCGATGCGTAGGCGGTGGCGACGAATGTGGTTCCGCCCCCTTGTGCGGCGCCGCCGCCCGATCCTCCCAGATTGGACATTCCGTTGCCGCCCGTGCTTCCGGGGAGGTTCAGATCCCCGCCGACACCCAGGCCCTGCGCCGACGCCCCAAGCCATGGCGAGGCGAGCGTCGCCAGCGGATTGGGGCCGCCGCCGGTGGCCGACACATAGTTGCCGAAGCTGGAGGTTCCGCCGGCGCCCGGCGCCTGGGTCGCGCCGCCGGCGGTGCCGCCTGCACCCACCGTGACCGCGATGGTCTGGCCGGGGTTGAGGCCGACGATCCGCTTGCGGGCGTAACCGCCGCCCGAGCCGCCGCCGCTTGCCATCGACGAGGTGGACGCATAGGACCCGCTGCCGGCCCCCCACACCTCCACCTCCAACTGCGTGACTCCTGCCGGAACGGTGAAGGTGCCCGAGGCGTTGATCGCCTGCACGCCGGAAGCAAAGCCAGGCCGCAGGACCGGCAACTTCCAGTTCAGGAACGGCGCCCCCGGATAGGTGGTGATGGAGGTCGCCGTGATGGCCGTCTGGCCATAGGATACGGTCACGACAAACAGGCCCGTCCAGCCGCTATCGACCGGCGGCGTCACCTGGCTTCCAGTGGTGGCTGCGGCACCTGCTTTCATCTGCAACTGCACGCGCTGAGTGCGCAGCGTGTTCTGCGCAGCCCCCGAGTTGGTGGGACCGGTGTACGGCTGCGCGGGGTTGGAGGCGTTGTAGTACGGCAGCACGACAGGAGCGGTGTCGGCCTCCTGCAGCGCCGCCTGGATCAGAAAATTGGCCGACTGGCCGGACGTAGTCGGGGGCGAGACGGTGAAGAGCGTCGGGGACAGGTTGATCCCCATCTTCACGAGCGGACTTACGCTGTCCGCAGGCAACGACCCGTAAGCGAGCGTATCGAGCACTGTGAGCTGGGTGATGCTGCCCGGGCCGACCGACACGCTCGGCGAGGCGGGAACCGTCGGAACGCAGGCAAGCCCATCGACGACTGTGCTGGTGCCTAGGATCATCTGTGCAAGGTAGCCGATCGCCACCATTGCATTCCTGTTGGCGCTGAGCAGATCGGAGTCGAGAGGAATGCTGCCGGGATAGACGATGTTCCTGTCCATGGTTCCTCAGATGCGGGAAATGAGAAGAACGCGCGAGTGATCCGCGCGGTGGAAGCCGGCGTTCAGGCCCTTCGGATCAGCTGCTGATCCTCGTCCAGGCGATTGCCGCGACTGGCAGGACGTTAGCGATCGCCGCGGTGATGTCGGCATCGGTGACTTGGCCCTGGACCATCGCGAGGCTCGCGTACTCGATCGCCCCCGAACCGTATGCGCCGACCGGGCTCCTCCATCCCCCGACCAGGGCGATGCCGCTGTCCGAAGGGCGATAGGCAGTCACGAAGCACTGGAACGGCAGGGCCAGGCTGCCCCACCCACCCACCGCGCCGTATACCAGGCCATACGTCGCATAGCCCCCCGTATCGGAGGTGCGGCTGGGCTCGAAGATGACCGGCGTACGGCCTGTCAGATCGAACAGCGCCCCCTCCACCGCCTGGCGCGTCCCATGCTCCCGCAACAGGTTCGTCTGGATGATCAGCCGGAATGCGTCGTCGTCCTGCCCGACGCGCCGCGTCAGCATGCTTCCGAAGAAGTCGTTCGCGATGATGTCAAGCCAGACGTCAGACGCTGTGGCGATGCGTGTCTGCTGCCGCGTATACGACCATAAGGAATAAGCCCACGACCAAGCCCATCCAAAGCCAGACAGCAATCCGTCGAGGATCGGCGTCTCGTCGGCAAACCAGCCAGCGGGGAGGACAGCCTTCAGCCGGTAAACGATATCGGATTGGTCACCCGTCATCTCAGTCGACCGCCACGGTGCCGACCTTCACGACCCCATTCGCCGGCGGCGTGATGTCGGCCGCGGCGCCGTTCAATGCGACCTGCGACACGTTCAGGATCGACGCCGATACGCCATAGGCGACCTGGCTCACGCGACTCAGTGGCAACGGCGCTCCGATCGGAAGCGCATCGACGAAGGAAGCGACGGCCTGCGCGACGGCACCGGAGAACTGCGCAGTGGTCGCCGGCGCCGCGACGGTGAGCGTCATCGATACATTGACGGTCGAGATCGCCGGCGCCTGCACCGCGAATGTAGACCCGACGGGGCGGACTGCATCGACTGCGGTTTGGACCGTGCTCAGGAGCGATGCCGACGGATGGCCTGTCCCGTCATCCACGGTGACGACGAAGTTTCCCGGATGAGCGTTGCCGCTGGCGTCCTGATTCTCCAGGATCGTGTAGAGGAGGCCCTGCTGGATGTTGCTGATCGCGTACCCGACCGCCAGCTTGGTCGCCCGCGATCGGCTGTTGATGTAGTTCTGAAACCGTGCACGGAACGCACTGTCGGACTCCGCATCGAGACCGTTCGCGAAAGGGCCGCTGTTGCTGACATAGTCGATTCCCGGAATGGCCGAAGCCAGAAGGGTAACCGTGTTTGCCTGCACATTGCCGGCCGCCCCCGGCACCTGGGCAACCACCGGCAGGTCGGCCGAAGATGCATTTGCCGGAACGACATATCCCGATTGCGTCGGACTCCACGCCGGATTGCTTGCATCCGCGCTGACCGCGTATGTCTGCGAGCCATCCGAGGTCCGCACCAGCGCGCCCACAGGTACGAAAGCCGTGCCGACCGGCGTATACCGGCTGAAGGTGACGACGCCCGTGGCGGTCACTGCCGGCAGCCGAAGAAGCGCAAAGTCCGCCATCCAGCTATCAAGATCCGGTCCAACGCTCGTCGACGCCCGCGTGGTCTGCAGGACCTGAAGGATCAGCCACTGCATCCAGAGGCCGACCGAAGCATTGGCTTCGAGCAGGGCGCGAAGCACGGAACCGACACTCATGTCCACAAGCTGCGCCGCCGAGGACTGGACAGCGGCTGCCATGTTCTGGACAAGGGTGCCGAAGTTCTGCAACGAGAGCTGCATCCGTCACCCTCCGGTTGAAAGCGTCAGAAGACGCGTCGTGTTCGAGAGCGCGTCGGTGTAGCGAATCTGTGCGTAGACGGAACCGTCCGCCGTTTCGAGCCGAACCGTGATCGCCGGCTCGGGGCTGCGCGCCACCACACTTTCCTTGAAGATCTGGCTTCTGATCACCGCCGTGATCTGCAGCGGATCGACCTGCTGCCCGACGAACTGCGCCAACCCCGCGCCATACGGCAAATGCCAGATATAGTCCCCCGGATTCGTCATCAGGCGCCGCAACACCCGTTGCTCCCCAGCGGGCGAACCGTCCGTTGTCGCAAGGTCGCCGGTGGCACCGACCGCAAGGTCACTGCCCCATTGCTGCCAAAGGTCGTACATCTTTAATCCTGCAGGTTCGGTGTGGATGTCGTTCCCCCGCGGGAGTCCTCGTGGACATGCTGATTGTAATGTCCGCGCAGCATCGAGAGCGAGCCATGCTGATCATAGACATCCCCCGCGACGTGCAGATCGCCGGAGATTTGCACGGTGCCGTCGGAAAGCATCTTCAGCGCGCTCCCGGACTGATGGACCAGCCAAAACTCGCCGGCCTGCGCCGAAGGCGCTTTGGCGAGGGCGCTGTACATCCGGCCGATGACGACGCCGTTGTCGGCGTCGCCCTCCTGCGCCAGGACAAGCACCTGGTCGCCCGGCGATGGCGGGCAACTCATTCCCCATCCTGCGCCGACCCATTGGGACAGCACGGGCAGCCAACCGGTAAGTACACCTTCCGGCTGCAAGAGCACGCGGACCGTCGAGTCATCGGGGGAGACCGAGCTGACGATCCCAAAGCGTGGCTGCGCCTGCGTCTGATCGAGGCGTGCCGCGTGCGCCTTCATTGCGTTGATGAAGCGCTCCATTTCTCTTATCCCGTGACGGAACCGACATCGTCGGAAGGGGCCGTGGCCTGTGACCGCGGAGAGGAGTTCTTTGCGCGGATATGCTGGACGAATCCGTGGTCCAAAGACAGATGCCGGTCGATCGAATCCATGAAATACAGCTGGTCGAAATCGGTTCCGGTCCCCGAGAGACGGAAGCTCGAACGGCGGTCGAGCGAGAGCTCGCCCGGCATTGTCCCCTCGATGACCCGCTCATGGCTGGACAGCTCAGCCAGCTTCCTCTGCGCGATCGTCAGCGCGTCGGACATCGTAAGATTAGGCCGGACATAAACGTAGTTCTGCGACGGCCCGGCCGAGAAGCTGCCGCCACCCGGGGACGACCGCGCGGTTTGCACGAATGCGGTTTGCTGTCTCGTGTTCCAGCTTTTCACGGTCACCGTGATGTCCCGGGCCAAGGTGAGAGCACGCTCGAGCCGGAGATCCTCGAAATCGGACGATGAGAGGACTGCAGACGCAACCGATGGCTCCGAGAATGGCTGAAAGTGGAGACTGTTTCCGCTCACATAGACGTCGTAGTCTTCCTTGGCGGCGAGGAAAGTGATCAGGTCCCATTCGGTCATGGAACGGGTGAACTGATTGAGCGTTATGTGATCGTGCTCATCCTGGTAGTAGCGGCCAACAGGCGTGGAGGTGTCCGCGACCACAGGCGTCAGACTATGACGTTCCGCAAGGATGCTGGCGATTTCGCTTGATGTGCGATTGGCGAAGGTTTCCTGGGTCCGTGTTTCGATCAGACCCGAAGTCAGGTCCCGCCCTTCGAGGTAGACGAGCCCGGCCGGAAGATCGATCGACACCACGTCCACGAGGCCCTGAACGAGGCTGACATAGCTAAGTCCGCCATCGGTGCTGAATTGCACGTCGACAAGAATGTTGGATTCCGACGCCCAATACTCAGGTGTCGCCACCAGATCCGCCCCGAGAGCGACGGTGGCGCGGAAGCGATCGGCGCCATAATGGCTGGTCGACGTGACTTGTGCATCGATGCAGCCAGACACCTGGTTGCCGTTCGCCAGCAGCTTTACGCGCGGCGACCGCCATAGCTGTTCGAACACCTATGGTTCCTGTTCAAGGCGAGGTGAAGAGACGGGAGCTGGCCGAAGTCTGCTACTGACTGGCGACGCCGCCGCCCGCGGCGAGGTTGACATCGGGGATAACCAGAGTGACCACGCCCGACAGCATCGGATCGCTGAGGCCGTTCAGCTGTGCGATGCGGATCCACTGGGTGGCATCGCCCAGCTGTCGCGCTGCGATCTCGAACAGATTGCCCCCGGCGACGCTGAGAATGAGCATGGCTAGGTCCCTGCATTCGCGAGATTGGACGAAATCCGCCCGACATATCCCTGCGCAGCGGACAACTGGCCCAGATTTCCTGCTGCGCCAACGGCGGTGAAGAGTGCCTCGATGCCGGCAGACGCCGGACCCGGGGACGTCAGGGCGGTCATCGGCAGATCGACTGCTGCAGTGCTGGCTGCGCTGCCCAGAGTCGACTGCGCATTCATGACGGCCGACTGTGCCACGCCATACGATGCCGTTCCGCGCGTGCTTGCCGCAGAATCCGACAGAGCGGATTGCATGCTGGAGAGATCTACACCGGCGGGCGAGGCCAGGCCCACCGCGCTCGACGCGTCGGCCAACAGGGTCACTCCCAGATCCGTCGCCGACTGAATTAAGGCTCCGGCCTCGTCGCGCAGGACGGTGGCCGTGATCGAATACGGGATCCACGTGCTTGCGGAGTAGTCGGCGGTGAACTGGCTGACGATCACCGTGTAGAAGAAGACGTCCCAGGTCAGAGGAACCACGAGACCCGACGCGCGAAGGTCGTCGACGAGGCGGGCGCGCAACGTCGCATCCGTCCCTGAGAAGATGCCGGAGAAGCGGATGCTCGCATCGTCCCGCCCCAGCACATCCACGACGCGTGTGCCGCCGGGCATCTTGTGGACCGCGAGGCGTTGGCACCCGCCGAAATTGATTTTCTCCGGCACCTCGAAGTCCTGAAACAGGACCGGCCCGAGGAGAAGGATTGGACTACCCATGCCGGTCCTCGCGCATCGCCATGCTCTCTTCCGAGGCGGAGTCTTCGGACGGCACTCTGATCCTCACCGGGATTCTCACCATGGGCTGGCCGGCATCATCAACCGAGCTCGCCGCGCCTGCGAAAACGAGCCTTCCACTCAACCGGAGGGCGCTCTTGGACGTGTCGGATGTTGGCATCAGTTGTCTGCCGGCGCGCCGGCCCAAGTGGGTGACATACGGGTATCGAAGCCGGTCTGTCCGGCCGGCGGACGGCCCACCTGGCGCTCCAGATAGCGCGTTATCCAGCGGCCAAGTGCGAGACCGTCGAGGAGGATTTCCCCGTGGAACGAGCCGGCCGCCGCCGACGGCGATGTCGGCGCAACATCTCCCGGCAGCGATCTGGCGCTCGCCTGTCCGGCCGGCTCCGTCACCGGATGGCGGCGCGGCGGCTCCACCGGAGCAGTGGCGCGCGCGAGGGGTGGCATAACCGCCGCTGCCGGCGCCGAAGGAGCCGATGGCACCGCATTGATTGGCGGCGGAGACGGACGGACGGCCGGACTGGCCGCAATCGGACGGGCATCAGGAGCGATTGGCGGCAGCTGGGCCGGGAGCGTGGATGACGAGGTGGACTGCCCCGCCCGCGCATCATTCAACCTTGCCGGCGGCGAACTCGGCTCACGCCCAGCAAGATCGGCTCCTTGAATGGGAGCAGTCCGCCGCTCCGGTTCGAGCGGAGCCGCATGCGTGGAGACGCGCTCCGGTGCAGGATCCTGTAGCGGAACATCGGCCGTGGAGGGAGTGTGGTTGGCAGCAGGGATCGGAGCGGCGGCCGGAGTAGACGGAGACGCCGTCACGATCCCCGGGCTATCGGCGCCGCCGGTCATGCGCGGGGCTTCGGAAGCGAGAGCCGGGCTTTCAAGGATCGGCGCGGATTGCTTCCGCGCGTCCAGCCTACCCGCCTCTTGAGCAGCGTGTCTGGCATCGCCCGCTGGCGCAGCTTGAGATCCGATGCCCGTCTGCTCCGATGGAGCGACGGGACCAGCCGCATCGTGATCATGCTCCGGCACGGGCCGTAGGTCCGGCATCGCGGGATGCCCAGGCGGCGCTATCGCCGCCGCCTGAGGCTGCGCAACGTGGACGACCGGCGGGATCGTGACGGTTGCAGCAACCTGGCGGAGCAGGTCGATCTGGCTGATGGTGCTCTTGGTCGCTGCATCGAGTGCCACGAGTTCGCGCCGGATCTGCGCGATCCCTTCGGACACGCCGTCATCCAGCGCGATGGAAATACCGATCGTATAGGCATCAATCATCTCAACGTTCCGCCAGCCAGCGCGCAAGATTCGCGGCCATTGTCGTCACGAGATCGCCGGCCATCGTCGCAGCAGCGCTCCCGAGGAAAGGACGCGGTGGAATGTTCGGCGTGCCGAGTTCCTGATAGACCGCAACATCACTGGAGGATCCGATCACTGCATCGGTGCCCTGTGCGTCATAGCCGACTGAGTTCCGCAGGGATCCGTTCTCCAGCCAGGGAGTTTCATGTTCCGATCCGGGAGGGTGAGAGAGACTCTCGATGACATTCCGCTCGACGGCCGCGGCGGCTTCGGCGGTCTGCGCGGCGAGCGCGTCGGGAACGGCAAGCCGATCCAAGCGGGCAATGGCTTCACGCAGCCCCCTGACTGCACTCACTCTTGGCTCTCCCACCGGAGCGTCGTCCAGTCGAAGATCCGGCCCGCCAAGGTACCGAGGACAACGACGAACGCCAGACGCTCGTCGTCGGGGAGGTTGAACGCGACGTCGAAGGGCACCCCGTTCCTGACCAGATAAAGGCAGTCGATCAGGTCGGGGTGCCTGCTCAGTTTCCCGCGTTGGCCACGGCTTCCTGTACCGATGGCACAGGGCTGTTTCGGAACGCGCGCGCCACCTCGGCAATGCCCGCCTCACCCAGCCGTCCGACCAAGGATTCGATTTGGGCCTCGTTGCAAGGGGTCGGAACCGGAATGCCGTCGATCGACGTCACGGAATAGGCAAGAACGGCAAGACCCAACCATGGTTCATTCTGGCTCAGGGTTGGTCCTGCAGCCTTGAAGAGCCGCAGTTTGTCGAGGACGCTGAGCCGCCGGAACGAGATCTTCATCCCATGCGCGGTCTCCACCGTCTGCTCGGCGTCCTGGGCGGATGAAGCCGCCGCCTGCCTGCTGCCCCCGTCCGCCGGCATCAGGACACGCGCCAGCGGCGAGCGGAGAAGAACTCGAGCCGCTGCTTGACGCTTGCATCGCCCTTCCACTGGCCGGCGTTCGGCAGTTTGAACACGACGCTGTCGAATTGGAATGTGGTGGTCGATCCGTCGGGCTCGGTGACGTACTGGTAGAGAGTCCCGAGCGCCGGCTGCTCCCCGTTGTAGAAGGCTTGTTCGGCATTGGCGATCAAGTCGTCTACGGCGGTATTGCCGCGCTCCACCTCGAACTGACCTTCCCACCCTTTCGGCAATTCGGCGCCCATCTGATTGCCGTCCAGCCGGCTGACGCGCACCGAGGAAGTGAGCTGGCGCGCCTCGAAGCCAGTCACATGTTCGAGGTCGATCCGGTTTCCCGACACGATGACGACGACCTGGGTATCCCGGCCGATGGAAAACACATTCAGAGCCATTTGCCCGACTCCCTACGACACCTGACCAGTCGGCAACGTCTGTCGCGATACCTGCACCGTCTGTCCGCCCTCGACGTTCACGATGAACTTCTCATTGATTGCCTGGTACTGGATCTGAACGTCGCACTGCACGTAACCAAGCGATGTCCGCGAGGATGGATTGTTCGATGCATCGCAGACGACACTGAATGGCAGGCTTCCGTCGGTGCTGCCCAGCAGCCCTTGATTGAACATGTTCTGCAGGAAACTGAGCTGAGTCGCCCGGACACGCTGGAACAGGCCGGCATTGATGAGTTGGCCCACATACTGCCCCATGCCAGCGGCAAGGGTCGCGGCGATGTAGTTAGTCAGCCGCGTGTAGTTGTCGCCATCGACCGCCTGGTTGGAGGAGGAGTTGTAGCCTCCGCGCACGCCCCAATAGCTGCCGCCCGGCTGCGGGTTGGCGATGACATCGATCCCGCCGGAAAAGATCTGGCTCAGCTCGGCCGCCGAGTAGCTGGTGTTCTGTCCGCTGCCCGGCAGGCCGGACTTCTGGCTGCCCACAACCCCGTATAGCGGCTTGTTCAGGCTCGACTCTGCCGGCGAGAGATTCGCAAGCCGGCCGGCGACGAAGCCCTGGGGAGATACAAGCCTGATCGTGCCATTCACCTGATCGGACCACCAGAGCCAGTCACCGAACAGGAGCTTCGCGGAATAGGCGTTCAGGCCCACCTGCTGCTTGATGGCGACGGCATTCGTGATCGTGTCGCCAGCAGGGCCCGTCAGCATCATATAGACGCCTTCCTGCATGCCGAACGAAGCTTGGGTGGTATACTGAGTGGCATCGTCGGCATCGGCGAGCAGTGCGATGCCGCACCCCTGGCCGCGAAGCGCATACATGCCCTTGCGCGGCGTGATGTCGCTTCCCACAAGGGTCATCGCCGTCACGTTGGCGGCGCCGTCCGTTCCCGGAGCGCCGGATCCAAGCGTGATGGCGAAAGCCGCCGGAGGCGCGGTCGTGCCATTCGGTGTCGCGACCACGAGTTGCGAGGGACCGCGCTGAGGACCGAGGCCCTGGTTGACCGCAGATGCCAGGGACGACCAGAACGAGGCGCCGGTGCCAGAGATGTTGCTGTAGACCTCCGGCGCAACGCCAGGCAGCGCGACAGTCAACGTCCATGCACCTACTGCCGAGCCAGGCGACAGCGTCAGGACGATCTGATTGCCCAACGTGCCGGTGTAGAGCGCGGTGAACGTGAATGCGGCCGATGGGACGCTCGCCTGCGCCGCGACATCGGTCCCGTCCGTCACTCTGACGCATCGGAAGTTCTGCGCACCCTGCTGGATGGCCGTCGCTATCTGGGTTCCCATGTCGTATTTGCGCGGAATCACGGCGCCGAATGTGACGGCGTAGTCCGACATCGTCGCAACGATGACGGGATGCCCGATCGGTCCCCAGGGAGCGCTTCCCACCACACCGACGATGTCGGTGGGCACGCCGTTGAGGACCAGATTCTGAGGCGCGACGATCTGGACGTACAGATCGGGAACGATGAGCGCAGTGGTGTTGATGGTACCCTGCTGTACAACCGGCATGGATCAGATCCTCAACGAGATGGCACAGTCACCCGAACCACATCCTGCGCATGTTCCCCGCGCAGGATGGCCGAGATCCGCTCTTCGTCGGTCACGACGTCACCCTTGGCGAGGCCGTCGAACGGCCTCACCACGACAAGCTGGAATTTCATCGTTGCTCCGATCAGTTGATGTATTCGGTGCCGCCGAGCGTCAGGTCGCCGAACAGCATCGCGGGCTGGGTACCCGAGGACGTAGTCGGATATTCGGCCGAGTAGACGAGGTCCCGGCGGTACAGATTGGCGTTTTGCGACTGGTCAAGGACCGACGTGCCGGCGAACGTCAGGCGTGCCGATGTTCCGTCGGGCAGCGGGACGAATGTGATGCCCGCAAGGGACGTATCGACAACCTGCGCGACCCTGTCGCGCAAGAGAGGGGTCGGGCACCAACAGACGACACGGAAGTCCTGCACCTGCCTACGGACCTCCATGGCCCCGACGCCGTCGGCGACGACGCGGACGAGCACTTCACCGGCTCCCGGGAATGTGATCGACGCACCGGCGAGGTTGACGATCCCGTTCTGGCGTGCGGCAGCGGCAAGGTTCGCGGCCACGGAGGCCGGAGTGTCGGACGCGGTCGTCCGATAGACATAGGCAGTGCCGTCGATCAGGATGCCGGCCAGCTGTCCGCTGGCTGCAGCGCCGGAAAAGCTGACCGTCTTGCCTGACAGGCGCGCCTGCAGCTCCGGTTCCACCGGCTGGGCGGCCCAGTTCGGCATATAGCGCGTGGTGTTCCGCACCACGCCGCCGGCTGGAAAGATCGTGACGTTCACCCGTCCCGCGGCAAGGTCCGTATTCAGACCTGACGACTTTGGCCAGCCCCTGTAAATCCGGCACAGAGGTCCGGGTACGCTGGGTTGCCCGGTACCGCTCGGATAAAGCGACGTGGCCACAAGCGTGACAAGCGCCGCCTCGACGTCCGCCTGATCCGCCATTACGTGGTCGCCTGCTTCGCCACGATGCGCCAGCCAAGGTCGGTGAGTTCAGCCGCTGAGATCACAGCGTTGCGGCCAAGGTCGTCCTGCAGCATGTCGTTCGGCAGAAGGACAGTGTCTGCGTATGCAGGCAGCAACACGGTCCAGTTTGGTGTGGAACTGTCGGTCGGAAGCTCCGCGCTCGGGGGGCCCGCCGCGCCAACGCCGAGCACGCTGGCGGGCCATCCCGTCAGTATGGGCGCATTCGTACCGGACGTGACGCCGCTATATGTGTTTATGCCAGCGCTGTCCGGGACCGCCGGACGGATGACCGAGAGCGTGCGATTTGTCTGCACGCAGAGAACCGGCAACAGGCTCTGCTGCGCGGCAACGAACCAGGTCCCCGCCTCCTGCACGAGATAGTCGCCGACGCGGGTATACGCCGCGTCGAATAGCCCCTGCCAAAGCGCGGCTCCATAGGCATTCGGACGCGACAGTCTACCATCCATGGGCACGAACGCCGCATTGAGGCGGAGAAAGCGATTGACAGACGAGACAGGGAAGTCCGCCGTAGACGGCCGATAGGCATCCGTCATCGCGCCAACCGCGCGTGCTGCGACGTTCAGCCCCCAGTGGATGCGATCCTGCACGCGCGCGATCGACATTCACACCACCAAGGTAAGCCCGCCGGACGCGAGACCCGGTCCGGCCGGAAGGCCGAAGAACGCACATAGCCGTCGGCGCCAATCGTCGAAGAGCGACGTGCGGTGCGCCACCTCCTCGCGATTGTGCGTCCACACCGCAGCCTGGTCGGTATCCAGATTCTGCGCCGCCATCGGGATTGCGGCTTCGAGCACGCCGAGATTGGCGAGATAGCGCCGGACGACGGCTTCCTCGTCCGGGGAGAGATTGTTCATCCGGTATTCGAGCAATCCGAAGGCCTGGTAGAAGCGCCACCCCTGAAATCCCTGCGGCGACGCACCGTAGGCGGGATAGCCGCAAAATCTGCGGATATCCGCCTTTTCGGAATCGAGGAATGCCATCAGAGATAGGAACCGCTTCCACGGCTGAAGAGCACGGCCCCGGACCCCGACGAAAGGATCGCAGCGGCGTACGTGATCAGGCTGTTGGCACTGAGCATCACGCGGCTGTTGGCAAGCACCGGCATGTCCGCGGCCGAGGCTGTTACGCCGGGATCCGATCCGAAGCGCACGTAGGCGAGCGCCGCCGAGGTGTTGGTCACTACGACCGAGTCTCCGCCGCCGGCGAGCACGACATTCGACGATGTCGCACCCGCCGCCAACGAGACCGTTCCGGTCGGCGCGAACGGCATGATTGAGCCCGTCGCCATTGAAGATCACCTTGCTGTAACTGAAGCGAGGGGAGAAAACGTCCGCGTCAGCCGATGTGCTCGACCATCACCGCCCGCTTGAAGGCGGCATTCGTCGCGGTCGGCACGGTGGCGGGATTGGTCGTGGTATCGGACGGTGCGCAGAACCCGCCGATCCAGTACCAGGACTGGGCAATGATCTGCTGCAGCCGGTCGATCGGCTCGCGCGTGACCATCGCCACATCGTCGACAATGGAGACGATCGAGTCCGCCGGTGCCACGTCGGCGGCAGCCATGCCTGCGAAGTCGCCTTCGATCAGCGCGCCCTGCCCGCAGATGATCGGACGACGCACCATCAGCCCGGTCAGGCTGGGATGCGGCTGCACATAGGCCTCTGTCGTGGGAACGAAACGCAGGCCGAGGAAGCCGTTGACCATGCCCTGGCTGAACACATGGTTGTCGGACGTCGCCCCCTGGAAGAGCTGCTTGAAGTCGGGGTCCGCAAACAACTGGCGAGCCGACACGGGATCTAGATAGCAGTTATAGACGCCGTCGATTTCCGGCACGGCATTCATGCGAAGCTTCGACACGGCATCTAGAAGGCAGCCCATCGTCAGCGTATCTCCAGCCGCGAGCGCGGCCGTGCTGGCCCGCTGCGATGGGCGGACGATCACCGACGCGGTCGACGCCACCAAGGCGTTGCCGGCCGTGCCATCGGAGACGGAGACATTGCCGCTGAACGTGAGCTGACCCGAGATGCCGTTCGGCGTCGTCGATACGTTGGTTGCGTCCGCCACGGCCGCAATGAGCGTATAGGTATTCGCCCCGACCACGACGGTGAGCGCGTTCGAGGCGCTGACCGGGGTCTGGACGCCGTTGAGGAAGGGGAACTGGAAACCGCGGATGTCATCGACCGAGATCGTGGGACCAGCGGACCCCAATGTGGTCCGGACGCGGGTATTGCCGCCGAAATAGGCGTTGAACAATGCATTGCGCGCCAGTTCGTCCAGACTGCGCGCAGCTTGCTCGCCGTTCACATAGGCATTCTGGAGAAACTGGCTGGCAATGCCGACGCGGCTGGTCACCATGTTGAGATCGGTGGTTGCCGCGTAGTGATTGATCGAGATCGTGTACTGCTCCACGCCCCAACTGGTCGGGGTGAGGCCGTTGTCCAGGTTCGTGTTGGATGCCGGCGCGAGCGGAGTGGTAACCGCAGGCTTCAGGCCGGCGCGGGTCTTGGTGAGCGTCTCGCCGATCCCGACCGAAATCGCCTCACGGTCCGCGCACGCGCGATATCCCAGCCGCGAGCGCAACGCCTGCTGGAACTCACGCTCCAGAAAGCCCTGCTGGATGATCGGCTGAAGGACCGCGGGAAAATTCTGAATAGGCATGGAAGCTCCGATTCCTTCTCTTCAGATGTCGGGAAATTTCGTGTTGGCGAGGGACTACCGCTTGATGAGTGCGGCCCTGGCCGCACGGTATTCAGCGTCGGTCATCTCCATCGCGGCCTTCTGGCGCGGCGCCTGTGCTGGCGGCGCATTTGACGGACTCGACGATGACGGCACCGGAAGGGAGAACAGCCAGGGCTTCGCCTTCTTCAGCTCCTGCATCAGAGATGCGCCACCTTCGATCTCGCCCCGGTCATTGATGCGGAGGTCCGGTGTCTCGATCAGCTTGATCCCGTCGAGATCGACCATGCCGGCGCGCAGAGCCTCGGCCTTGAGTTCGGATCGGATCAAGCGTCCCTCCGCGTGCTTCTGCAGGTCCACGATCTGCCTTTCGAGCATCTCCGCACGCTGCCGAAGCTCCGTCACGGCGACGGCCTGATCGTCGGGAGGCGTATCGGTTTGATTGGTCATCACTGGCCTCCGCTATGGTTCATCTCTGAGTCGATGCGGGCGATCTCGGCCGGGACGTCGGCGATATCGTAGGTATCGGCGATCGACTTCACGGCGGTCTCCCTGCTAATCTGGCCGGACTGCGCGAGCGTCGAGAGCGTCTGCGCATCCTTCTGCCGGTCATCCGCCGAGGGCGGATACCAACGTGGCCATTTCAGGGTGAGTCGTTCATCGCGCTGCAGCACAGGGGCTGGCCGGCCCATGACGACGAGCGGGTAGACAGCCGATGCGTCAAGTATCATCCGGGCAAGCTCCAACAGCGCGCATTCGCCGTAACTGATGCGGAGATTGTCGGCGAGCCAGATCAGTCCCTGGTTCAGTAGTTCCAGCGCTCGTCCCGACTGCGCGGCGGAAAGCCGGTCGGCGTTGCTGCGGTTGCCGTGCACGCTCTCAAGTGCGAACTCTCGCAGGGTGCGGACGTACTCAATGACGGCGGCGGAGGCGGTCCCGCCGATTTCGAGGAGTTTGGCATCGCCTTTTTCGCTGACCACGAGGGCATTTCCAGCGCCTTTGACGATTTCGGTATCGCTAGTTGCCGGTTCGCGTATCAGGAGAGTGGGATCGCTGCTGTATTTCAGCCCGCGGCCGGCCTGGCTGAGCTGGTAGTCGATCTCGATCTGCGTTTCGATCGCCGCACGGAAGGTGCAGGCGCCGTCGTCCGCACTGCCCGACGAGGATGGACCAGGCAGATTCCGTATCCAGACGATGGGAACAAAGCCCAGCTTGTGTTCGACGCTTCTGGCATTGTCGACAACCGGATCTCGCGGCTCGCCGACGGGGACCGGAATGAACCAGGTCTCCGACTTCGCATTCCAGGTCCGGGTAAACCAGTAGTCGACGGACCGATCTGCAATGTCCTCGTAGCCGGACGCAACGAGCACATCGCCGGACACCTTGTACCGCTCCGTCACCGAGGCGAGTGTGTCGGGCTGATCCGGATGCCATGACGGCGTCAGGTAGGTGGTGTCGAGAACGCTGACGAATATTCTGCCGCGCAAAACCCTCATCAGCAGCGCGACGGAGCCCACGGAACCGCGTATCGCGGCGTCCGTCATGACCTGGTTGAGGCGCGCCTCCCGCACGATGTCGGCCAGCGCCCCGCGGGTGACCTGATCGGCGCAATCGATCGTCGGGAAGTGGCCCTCGCTGAACAAGAGCGAGACGCTGTCCTCGACCACGACACGGCAGAGCGCATAGCGCACCGAAGGCCGCCGCCGCCGGAGGGGGACATACTCTCCTCCCGCCCCGCGCTCTTCGTGGAACTGATACGGGAGCACATCGTAAAGCGTGCCGTCGAGAATGCGCTTGAGGATGTCGAGCGCACGCGTCCGCGGCGAATAGTCGCTATCGCGAGGGATGAGGTCGCAGATCGTCTCGAACATTGTTTGTCCCGCAGGCGGATGGAACGCCGACGTGTCGACGCCGATCCGGTGTTTGGTCAGCGAGTCAGCAGATTCGTCGCCACGTAGCGTGACTCGGTGCGTGCACGCAGGAGACGCCAAAACGCACGCGACAAGGCATCGACCTGGTCGTCCTTCCGGCCATGCGGAAACTCCCGCAGCTCCTCGAGGAAGTGTGCATTCCAGGCCGCCCGGACGATGGACACGTTCCCGGCTTCAACCTGCGCTGCGACTGCTGACGCACGCAGCGATTTCTCGCCTGTTTCGAGGGTCGCTTCGGCGTGATGGCCCGCAAGTTTCCGGACAAACTGCGATGCGACGGACTTGCCGGCCGAGCCGGGGTCCTGCGGCAGGGAGATCAGGACGTCTCTGCCATCCGTCCTCGCCGTATCGAGCAACAGCTGCTCGACTTTATATGGAGAGGCGCGCACGCGAATCACATCGAGAACGATGAAGTGGCCATCGTTGGTGCGATGGAGCTTCAATCCCACCGTCCAGTCAGGATCGTTGTCTTCAGTCTTTGTCGTGGCCGCAAAGTCCCATGCCCGCACTGCTGATAGCGGCTCGACTGTCGGTGCTGATTCGATGATGTCGATCACGGCGACCTTGAAGAGCGATCCTTCGAGCGGTCTTGGCGACTGCTGATAGAGGGCCCACCAGGCCCTTTCTCCTACCGCGAGGCGTCTGCGCAGCAGCGCCGTCGAGTCTTCCCATTCGGGCCAGAGCGCCGTTCCGACCGAGCGCCCGAGCGGATCCTCTTCTTCCGCAAGGGCGGGAAGGCGCAGTACGCGCCAGTCGGCATCGGACTGACCAAGGAGACGGCCTCCCAGATCTTCTTCGTGCCACCGCGTCATGATCAGGACGATACGGCCCCTCGGCGTGAGGCGCGTGATGAGGTCGAAGCGGAACCAGTCCCAGGTCTGGTTGCGGATATGGGCGCTGTCGGCCTCGTGCTGCGATTTGATCGGATCGTCGATCAGGATCAGATCGGCGCGGCGGCCGGTGACGGCGCCACGCAATCCCACTGCCGCATAGCGGCCTCCGAAAGAGGTCTGCCACCTCTCTCTCGAACGGTCGCCCGTGAGGACCGTCAGGCCGATGTCGTTTCCCTGTTCGTTGACCAAGTCCCTCGCGAGGCGGCTGAAATGCTCAGCGAGGTCCGCCGTATGCGAGGCGGCGATGATCGAGCTGCGCGGATGTATCGTCAGCCACCACGCGGGAAAGACCACCGAGGTGTAGGTCGACTTCGCCGAGCCCGGAGGCATGAGAACCATCAGCCTGTCGACCCGCCCTTTCGCGACGGCATCGAGTTCCCTGAGCAACAGCAGGTGATGCGCCATAGGCCCCTGTCCCGCCGGGGCGAGGGCACGCGCAGCCCAGTCCGCCAAATCGGTCCGGACCGAAAATCGGCTGCTGAAGGGGCTGGACAGGGTAAATGGCGCCTAGACGGAAAATCGGACGCGTCACACCGGCATGGCGCGGCCGATCCGCCATTTTAGGAGCGGCACCGATCATCCTGCCGCCACATTAAAAATCGGAGATCACTTAAGTAGATAAGGATCAGAGTCCGCTTGCGAGGCCCAGCGACCGGAGTGCCCCGGAAGGCTGGGGCATCGCTTGATCGTCCGCGCGATCCGGACATACCCGGCGGACACCAAGGTTGGCCCCGTCGAACCGGTGGGCCATCATATGCGAAAATCTACCCGAAACTGGGGCATGTGGGCAAGGGATTTTTTCATTGTTCCGGCAATCGATCCTATTGGCAGGTCTCGTCGCTCTTTCCGCATGTGCCGGCCAAGCTGCGGATATGATGCAGTCCGGAACGGTCGTAACCTTGGCGGGTCTGCGCGGCCGGTGGGCGGGTCCCGTCACGCCGCTGACGCAGGGATGCGGGTCCACCACAACCGGCCTCGCGACAATTGGCGGCGGGGAATTCTCCTTCGACCCGTTTCAGGGAACCACCGTCATCAAGGGACAGGTCAACGATGACGGGAAAATGACGGGTTCGATGACACGGACGCTGGGGTCGCAACCCGCGCTCTCGATCTCCTTCAGCGGCGCCCCGGCGAGCAACCCCCCGGGCGGTGAAACGATCGAAGGGAAGTTGGTCTCAGGCCGGTGCGAATGGTCCGTCAAGCTTCGGCGCGCTTAACAACCCCCGAAATTGACGGTTCCTAACGGTTTTCTCGCGGTAGCTAACGCAGAACTAACGCTGCGGCCGGTTCCCTCCAACAAGTTCCCCAAGCGAAAGTGATGGCAGCCGCTGCGGTGTCAGGCCCGCCCGGGCAACCGATCGCTGCGGCATCGATGAGGGGCATGCCATGCATTATCGGACGCGCAACAAGGCCGCGGGGCAATTTTCGGAAACCGTCGAGGCGGCAATGCCGGAGCGGCGCGGCGCGAAGCGGCGGTCGCTGGACGCCCGGCGTCCGGTGGTGGCGGTGGTCGAGGACGGCGGGATCGTCTCGCAGGAATTCGGCATGGTCTGCGAGTTCTTCGATATCGCGGTGCATCCGATATCGACCTATGCCGATCTTGGAACGGTGCTGCCGACGCTCCGTCCGATGGCCGTGGTCTGCGAGGCGGAGGGCGCAGGACAGGATGGCTGCAACGTGATGAAGGCAGTCGCAGGATATGACCGCGCCCTGCCGGTGATGATTGTGACGGGGACGGATCCACTGCTGGCCGGGGCAATCGATGCGGTCGGAGAGGTCTGGCAGCTCACCCAGGTAACCGCGCTCCCAGCGATCCCGAACGCCGCCGGCCTGGTCGATTTCCTGTTCCGCGCCGGCAGGCGGGCGCACTATGAACAGTTCACCCAGGCGTAGAGACGGCTATCCGCTTCCCTTCGCCGTCCGGGAGATCGTGGCCGCATCCTGTCGCGCGGCACCGATCAGCGGGGGCAGATCCTCGGCGACCATGCCGATCCCCGCCATCGCAGCAGCGCGCCCATGCAGCCAGGCTGCCGCGCACGCCGCCGCCTCCGCAGGCAGGCCCTGCGCCAGGAGGCCGGCTATCAGGCCCGCCAGAACGTCGCCTGCGCCGGCCGTGGCCAGCCATGGCGGCGCAGAGGCGTTGATCGTGGCCCGCCCATCCGGCGCCGCGATCACCGTGTCGGCGCCCTTCAACAGCACCACCGCGCCGGTCCGGCGCGCCGCCCGACGCGCGGCGGCGACCCGGTCGTTGCCGATCGGCCCGAACACCCGCTCGAATTCCGCTGCATGGGGCGTGAGGACAGCCGCGCCAGCGAGCGCGTCCGGCGCGCCAGCGAAACAGGAGAGGCCGTCGGCATCCACAACGACGCTTCGGCCCGCAGCCAGAAGATCGGGTAGCGTGGCCCGTGCAGCGGCAAGGCCGAGTCCGGGGCCGCATACCCAGACCTTCCGCCGCTTGTCCGCAAGCAATGTCGCGACCGTCTCCTCGGTGACGATCGCGCCGGCATCGCCGGAGCGGTAGACGGAAGCGCTTCCGCCGCAAGCCGCGATCGTCACCAATCCGGCCCCCACCCGCCGTGCCGCCTGCGCCGCCAGCCGCGTCGCGCCAGTCATGACCGCGCCGCCAACAAGTGTGACAATCCCGCGGTCGAACTTGTGTCCCCCTTCGGCCGGTTCAGGCAATGCCCAGCGCGACGGATGATTGACCCATAGGCGCGGCGCGATCCGGTCGAGGACGGAAACGGGGAGCCCGATATCGGCAAGCACGAGTTCGCCGCACAACGCACGGCCCGGCATCAGAAGGTGCCCCGGTTTAAGGCGGAAGAACGTGACGGTCAGGTCTGTCCGCGGCGCGAAGCCGCGCACCTGACCGGTCTCCCCATCCAGCCCTGACGGGACGTCGATCGCGACGATCTTGCGGGCGGCCAGCAGCAGGTCCCGGGCGGCGCCATCAACGTCACGTGTCAGGCCGGCGCCGAACACCGCGTCGACGACAAGCCCGGCCCGCGCCGCCGAGGCCGGCGCGAACGTCTCCATCGGCCCCGACCATCGGCGGGCGGCTCGCGCGGCATCCGTACCGTCGCGGCTGGGCGCCAGGGCCGCGATCGAGACGGACCAGCCGGCATTCTGCAGATGGCGCGCAACGACGTAGCCGTCGCCGCCGTTGTTGCCCGGGCCGCACGCGATCAATGTCGATTGCGGACGCAGCCGCGCGATGATGGCACGCGCCACCGCGCGGCCGGCATTTTCCATCAGGTCGCCGCCCGGCACGCCTGAGGCTGCCGCGAGCGCGTCCGCGGTCGCGGTTTCGGCGGGAGTCAGAAGTTCCGTCCGGCCGCGAAGCCCGGGCACGTCGTCCTGAACGACACGCATGGCTACAGTCTGGCACCGACCGCAAGTGCTTGCCACGGTGCATCGAGGCGGCGCGGTCCCGGCGGCTACGCGACCGGACCCGCGACTCGTGCAGCCGCGGTATCAGCCCATCTCGGGACCGAGGAGGCTCGGCACGTGACGCTTGTCATCGCAGTTGCACAGCAGAAGGGCGGTGCGGGGAAGACCACGCTGGCGGCGAACCTTGCCGCGGCCTTCGCGGCCAGCGGACGAGTTGCCCTGATCGACATAGATCCTCAGCGCAGCCTCGCTCGCTGGCATGCAATCCGCGCGGCGCGCGCCGCGCCCGCGCGGTCGATCACGCTATCGGATGTCGCGGGCTGGCGCATTCCCGCGGCGCTGGACCGGCTGCGCGCCGACCATGCCGTCGTTCTGATCGACAGTCCGCCGCAGATCGACACCGATGCACGGCTTGCCATACGCGCCGCCGATCTGGTGCTGGTACCGGTTCAGCCAAGTCATCCGGACATCTGGGCCGCGGAGGGCACGTTGCATCTGGCGGAGGCGGAGAAGCGTCAGGCAATACTCATACTCAACCGTGCGCCAAGCGCATCGCGGCTCCGCGATGCCGTCGAATCCGACATTGCGCGGCAGGGTTTGCCGATGCTCCGGCAAGCTCTTGGCAACAGAACCGCGTTCGCGGCGGCGTTCGCGGAAGGGCTTGGGGTGACGGAGGCCTCGGCACGCAGCACGGCCGCACAGGAGATGCACGCGCTGCACGCGGAGATCAAAGCTTTGGCGGAAAAGCTCGGACGCTGAACAGGCCGCGCATGCGTCACATGGCGCCGGGTTCGAACACGTACCGCGCCTCCACGACATCGGGTTCTTCGGGAAGCCGGCGGATGGTGAACCCGAGATGCCGGACGAACGACAGCATCGGGGCGTTGTCCGCCAAAACCTGGCCCACGACTTCGACGAGGCCGCGCGAGCGGCCCCAGTCCAGGGCGCGGTGCATCAGATGGCTGGCCAGCCCCCTGCCCTTCATGTCGGGCTGCACGATGACCGCGAATTCCCCCGACCGCCGCGCGAGATCGACGACAAGCCGTGCGACGCCGATCGTCTCCCCTGTAGACTCGCGCTGCGCGATGAAGGCCATTTCCCGGTCGTAATCGACCTGCGTGAGACGGGCGACCTGCTCCGGCGAGAGGGCGCGGACTGAGGAGAAGAATCGGAAGCGCACATCCTCCGGCGAAAGCCTGCGGAAGAAAGCACCGTGCTCTTCTGCATCTTCGGGGCGAATAGGGCGGACGGTAATCGTCTCGCCCTTGGAATTCCATCGCTCAATGAGTTCCATCGGATAGGGCGAGATCGCAAGCGGCGGCGCCGGCGTTCCGAAAGGATGCAGCGCGATTGCCACGTCGGCGACCAGGACGCCGTCGCCATCGGCAAAGATCGGGTTGATTTCCATCGATGCGATTTCGGGGAAATCGACGATCAGCTGGCTGACGCGAACAAGACATTCAGCGACCGCCTGAAGGTTGGCAGCGGGCTGTTCCGGCCGGCCGGCCAAAGCCATTGCCGCCCTGGAGCGCGCGATGAGGCCCTGCGCCAGCGGGAGATTGAGAGGCGGCAAATCGGCGGCCATATCGCCGACATCGGCGCCCGCCGATCCGCCGAGTCCGAAGCCGATCACCGGCCCGAACATCGGGTCAATCCAAACCCGGATCCGCAACTCGCGCGCGCGTCCGACGCGGCGCTGAACGATCAGCGGGGAGAGACGCGAATGGCCGGCGGCTGCGCGGCGCAGGAGCGCATCCGCGACGCGGCGTGCTTCGTCGGCAGTCGACACGTCGAGCACGATGCCTGCCCGCTGTCCGGGCAAACGGCCCTTCTCTCTCCGCAGCTTCAGAACCACGGGGAAGCCGAGCATGACGGCTGCGTCGGCAGCATCGCCGGCGGACATTGCGCCGCGCGCCGGCACGATCGGAACCCCGTATCCACTCAGCACCGACAGCGCGACTTCCTCGCTCAATTCGGTCTGATCGCAGGCGCGGGCATGATCGATCTGGCGGCGCACGTCCGCGCGATCGGGCGCGACGCTGAGAACGGTGCTGGGCGGCAGCTCCGCCGCCGCCGCGCGGTTGCGGCGGTTCTGGACGAGATGGCGAAAGCCCCGCGCAGCCTGTTCGGGCGACGCGAAGACCGGCAATCCCGCCTCGGCAAGCCTCTGGCGCAGCGGACGTGCCGTGCTTTCTCCCAGCACGGCCGCCAAAAGAGGAACCCGAAATCCGCGACCCGCAGCCGCGAGAGCCTCGATCGTGGCCTCATCCGCGGGCCCGACCGGAGCGTGAACCATCAGCACGCCCCCGACCTCGGGCGCTTCCGCGAGTAGGGCGGCAACCTCCGCGAAAAGGGCGGGACGATCCGGAGCGACATGGACGAGACCGCCGGCGCGTTCCGGGAAATCAGGCAACTTCGCGCGAAGCCGGGCTTCCGTCTCCGAGGTGAAGGCGACGAGCGAAAGTCCGTCCGCGATCGCCGCGTCAGCGGCGAACCGGCCCGGGCCCACGGCATTCGTCACGATCGCGATTGCCTCGTGACGCACCGGCTTGGAGCGCGCGAGGGTTTCCGCCGCGGCCAGCATGTCGTCGATGCGGGAGACGAACAGGATGCCCGCACGCCGCAACGCGGCCTCGAACGCGAGATCGGCGGCGCCGGTGGGGTCCAGCAGCAGGCCGCCCGCACGGATCGCGACGACCGGACGCAGGCGCGCCGCGGCGCGCGCAGCGGAGAGGAATGCGCGCCGGTCCCTGATCTGCCTGATGTCGAGGAGGATGGTGCCCGTTCCGGGATCTCGGGACAGCCAGTCCAGCACCATGCCGAAGCCGATATCGAGGTTGCCGCCGATCCCGACGATGTGGCTGAAGCCGACGCCGTTGGGCTCCGACCAGTCCAGCACGGTGCGGCACAGCGAGGCTGACTGGGAGACGAGCGCGAGACGGCCTGCGACCACCGGCCGGTGGGATTGGGTGGCGTTCAGTCCTATACGGGGTATGGCGATGCCGAAGGAGCCCGGTCCAAGAACCCGCAGCCCTTGCGGAAGATCCTCGCGCCCGAGATCGGGGGCGATTCCGGTCAATACCGCCGCAAAGCAGCCCCGCGAGACGAGATCGGAAAGTGTGGCGGACAGGGAGGCGACGGAACCGGCGACGACCGCGAGGTCGGGCGCGATCGGCAGGGATCGCGAATCAGGATAGGCTAGAATTCCGCGAACGGCCTTGCTGCCGGCCTCGACGGGAAGGATTGCCCCCTTGAAATCGGCGGCCATGAGATTGGCCATCACGCGGAGACCCGCCTCGGTTCCGGCGCCGATCACGGCGACCGAATCGGGCAAGAACAGCCGGTCGGGGGAGAAGCGCCCCGATGGCTTAGGCCGGTCGAGCGTCATCCGCCCATGCTACCACAGGCATCCCAAGCGCACGCGACGGCAGGCCCGCGCCATGCAGGCAAGGGAAAGGCGCTACAGCGTGACCTTCAATTTGGCTCCGATCTCTCCGATGATGCCACGCCGGAAGGCCAGCACGCAGACCATGAAGATGACGCCCTGGGTGACGGTGACCCATGCGCCGAACTGCGCCAGGTAGTTCTCCATCGCAGTCACCACGAGCGCCCCCATGACCGGTCCGAAGATCGTCCCGAGGCCGCCGAGCAGCGTCATCAGCACGACTTCGCCGGACATCGAGTAGTGCACATCGGTCAGCGTCGCGATGCCGAAGACGAGCGCCTTCGTGCCGCCCGCAATACCCGCCAGCATGCTGGAAAGCACAAAGGCGATCAGCTTGTAGTCGTTCGTGCGGTAGCCGAGCGACGTGGCGCGCGGTTCGTTCTCGCGGATCGCCTTGAGGACCTGGCCGAAAGGGGAATGCACGATGCGGTGGATCAGCAGGAAACCTGCCAGAAACACGAAGGCGACCAGCCAATAGATGGTCATGTCGGATTCGAGCGGCACGATCCCGAACAGCTTGCCACGGGGCACCTGCTGAATGCCGTCCTCCCCGCCGGTGAACGGCGCCTGGAGGCAGAAGAAGTAGACCATCTGGGCCAGGGCCAGCGTGATCATCGCGAAGTACAGACCCTGGCGACGAATCGCGAGCCAGCCGAGCACCAGGCCGAGCGCCGCGCCGGTCGCGCCGCCGAGAAGGATCGCGACCTCGGCCGTGATCCCCCAATGCTTGATGGTCCAGGCGGAGACGTAGCTGCCCATCCCGAAGAACGCCGCGTGGCCGAACGAGAGCAGCCCGACATAGCCGATCAGAAGATTGAAGGCGCAGGCGAATAGCGCGAAGCAGAGAACCTTCATCAGGAAGACCGGGTAGAGCACCGATGGCGCCAGGACGATGAGCGCCACCATCAGGGCGACGCCGATCATCTGGACGCGCGAAAAGCCGGTCATCTCAGACTGCCTTTCCGAACAAGCCGCGAGGCATTGCGAGCAGCACGATGACCATGACCAGGAAGATCACGGTGGCCGAAGCCTGTGGATAGAAGACCTTCGTGAGGCCTTCGATGACACCCAACCCGAACCCGGTCACGATGGAGCCCATGATGGAGCCCATCCCGCCGATCACGACGACGGCGAACACCGTATTGATGAAACTGGAACCCATGTTCGGATTCACCGAGTAGATCGGTGCAGCCAGAACGCCGGCGAACGCCGCGAGCGCAATGCCGCCGGCATAGGTGAGCGTGATCAGCCGTGGGACATCCACGCCGAATGCCTGGACCAGCGGCGCGTTTTCTGTCGCGGCGCGAAGGCGGGCGCCAAGAAATGTCTTCTCGATGATCGCCCAGGTCGCAAGGCATACGACGATGGCGACCAGAACGACCCAACCACGGTAGTTCGGGAGGAACATGAAACCGAGATTGGTCGCGCCCTGGAGAGCATCAGGGATCCGATAGGGCATGCCGGAACTGCCATAGGCATTGCGGAATAGCCCTTCGATCACCAGCGCCAGACCGAAGGTCAGCAACAAGCCGTAGACGTGATCGAGCTTGTAAAGCCGGCTGATGATGGTCTTTTCGAGGACCAGACCGAAGACGCCGACAATAAGGGGCGAGAGGATCAGCGAGGGGAAGTAGCCGATCCCGAGATAGTTCAGCAGCATCCAGGAAACGAAGGCGCCCATCATGAACAACGCGCCATGCGCGAAGTTGATGATGTTCAACATGCCGAAAATGACCGCGAGACCGAGCGACAGCATGGCGTAGAAGGCGCCATTAATGACGCCTAGCAGCAGCTGGCCAAACAGCAGTGGTCCAGGGATGCCGAGTATCGTGAACATCGCGCCTCGGTTGGATCGATACGTTTGAAGGGAAGTCGGCTAGACACCCAGGTAGTCGTGCAGCTTGTCCATATTGGCTTCCAGCTGCGCGTTCGGGATCATGTCGATGATACGGCCATGCTCCATGACGTAGTGGCGGTCGGCCACCGTGGCGGCGAACCGGAAGTTCTGCTCCACCAGGAGAACCGTGAAGCCGCGTGCCTTGATCTCCCGGATGGTGCGGCCGATCTGCTGGACGATGACAGGAGCGAGCCCCTCGGTCGGCTCATCGAGCAGGAGCATCTTCGCGCCGGTGCGCAAGATCCTGCCGATCGCCAGCATCTGCTGTTCGCCGCCCGACAACTTGGTGCCCTGGGAGGTTCCGGCGCGCTCCCGCAAATTCGGGAAGAGGGTATAGATTTCATCGACGCTGAGGCCACCTGGCGCCACGATTGGCGGCAGCATGAGATTTTCGGAAACCGAGAGCGACCCGAAGATGCCCCGCTCCTCGGGGCAGAAGGCGATGCCGGCCTTGGCGATGAAGTTCGGGGCGAGCCCGACCGTCTCGGTGCCGTTGTAGCGGACGCTGCCCTCGCGCCGCGGCACGAGGCCCATGATCGACTTCATGGTCGTCGTCTTGCCGGCGCCGTTGCGTCCGAGCAACGTGACCACTTCGCCGTCACGCACCTCGAAATCGACGCCGTGCAGGATATGGCTCTCGCCATACCAGGCATTGAGCCCTTTCACTTCAAGCATCGGCGGACCCCAGGTAGGCGGAAATCACCTCGGGATTCTTCGACACCGTGGCGTAGTCTCCCTCGGCCAGGATGCGCCCGCGGGTCAGGACCGTGATGGTGTCGCAGAGACCTTCCACCACCGACAGATTGTGCTCGACCATCAGGATGGTCCGGCCCTCCCGGATGCGCCGGATCAAGTTGACCACGCGATCGACGTCCTCGTGCGCCATGCCGGCGGTCGGCTCGTCGAGCAGCATCATCTCCGGCTCGAGCGCCAGCGTGGTAGCGATCTCGAGCGCGCGCTTCCGTCCATAGGACAAAAGTCCCGCTTGGGTGTCCACATAGTCCGACAACCCCACGTCGTCGAGCAGTGAGCGGGCCCGTTCGTCGTAGACCGACAGGACCGTTTCGGACCGCCAGAAGTCGAACGAGGCCCCCCGGCTGCGCTGCAAGGCAAGCCGGACGTTCTCGATGGCGCTCAGATGGGGAAAAACCGCGGAAATCTGGAAACTGCGGACGAGGCCGAGTCGCGCGACCTCGGCCGGGCTCAGGCGGGTGATGTCGCGGCCCTTGAACTCGATCCGGCCGCGCGTGGGCGGCAGGAACTTGGTCAAGAGGTTGAAGCAGGTGGTCTTGCCGGCGCCGTTCGGCCCGATAAGGGCGTGGATCGTCCCGCGCTCCACGCGCAGCGCCACGTCGTTCACCGCGACGAAGCCGCCGAACTCCCGGGTCAAGCCGCTCGTCGCCAGGATGATGTCGCTCACCCCCGGACGTCTCCCTGTTGAAATTGGTTGTGACGCTCGCCAGTCGAGCGGTTGATTTGCATATCGACGCTCTGCACGCAAGATTGTGTCGCCGGGCAGGACCGGGGCCTCAGTATTTTGGTGGTCCGGCCCGGCGCCCGCTTGCCCATGGCGCTACTTCGCCCAGCAGGTCCAGCACCGTTGTGCCATTCCCCTTGCACGCCAACGGCCTGTGGCGCGACAAACCCAGCGAGCCACCGTGACTTGCCGTGAGAACGCGACATACCGGCGTAACACGTAGCTGGCACTGGAGCCGCCTTTGCCGAAGCGGATGACGACCCGCGCAATGCCGCCGCCGTGTGTGCGCCTTCTCCCATCGTATCCGGCCACGACGAGACGAACGACCCATGCCACGCCGCGCGGCCTGCTCGCCGTGGCGCTGGCGACGTCGCTGCTGTGCGGATGCAATCTGGGTCCGGCCTATCATCATCCTGAAGTCGACATGCCGGCGGCGTTCAAGGCGCCGCCGATGTCGGACAGCGCGGCATGGCCGTCGGCGGATTGGTGGCGTGGGTTCGGGTCGCGCGAACTCGATAGCCTGATCGAACAGGCGCGCGCCAACAACTTCGATATCGCCGCGGCGATCGCCAGAGTCCGTCAGGCCGACGCTCAGGTGCGCATCGCGGGTGCCGCCCTCCTGCCGACAGTGAGCGGTACGGGGACGGCGCAATGGCAGCAGATCTCGACGAGCGTATCGCGCAGCAGCAGCACCGGGTCCTTCGTGAGCAACAGGACGTCGGACGTCCGGACCTATACGCTCGGGGCAGATGCCGCTTACGAGGTGGATTTCTGGCAGAAAAATCTTGCTGTCCGCCAAGCGGCCGCCGCGAGCGCGGTGTTCAGCCGCTTCGATGAACAAACCGTAACTCTGACAATTGTAACGACCGTGGCAAGCACGTGGTTCACGGCGCTTGCGTACAGCGACCGCCTTACGGTGGCCCAGAACAACCTGGCCGCGGCGGAGCAGACCCTGCAGGTGATCCGCGCGCGTCTCGCGGCCGGCACGGCAAGCGCGCTGGACGTCGCGCAGCAGGAGGCTTTGGTGGCCGGCCAGCGGGCCAACATTCCGAACCTGCGCAACCAGATGGAGCAGCAACTCATCGGGCTTGGAATCCTGATCGGGCGACCGCCGGAGAGCGTCACCATCGAGCCGGGGACGTTGAACCGGCTGGACGCGCCCCCTGTCCGGGCAGGGATACCCTCGGAACTGCTGGCCCGGCGCCCCGACGTTGCCGCCGCCGAGGCGCAGCTGGTTGCCGCGAACGCCAATATCAAAGCAGCGCGGGCGGCCTTCTTTCCTTCGGTTCAACTCACCGGCAGCGGGGGGCTCCAGAACGCGGCGCTGAACACGCTGTTCAACCCTGGCGCAGGCGTTGCGAGCCTGGCGGCTGGATTGACGGCGCCGATCTTCGATGGCGGCACGCTGCAGGGGAACCTGGAGCAAGCCAAGGCGCGCTATGACGAGCTGTTGGCGGACTACCGGAAGTCGGTCGTCCAGGCGTTCACCGATGTGGAGGACGCGCTGACCGCCTACGCCTATCTGACCCACCAGGAGGAGTTGCAGCGAGAGGCGGTCCGGACGGCCCAGACCGCGGCGGACATCGCGCGCGCGCAGCTTGGCGCCGGCACGGTCGACATCACCACGGTCCTGCAGGCGCAGACAACACTGTTTTCCGATCAGGACGTGCTGGTGCAGGTCCGGCTTGCAAGGTTCCTTGCCTTGCTCAACCTGTACAAGGCGCTGGGCGGCGGCTGGACGCAGCCGGACGGCACGATCCTGGATCAGTTCCCGGGCCTGACCCCCGACATGGTCCGTGGCGGCGTCGCGCTTCCGGTGGGAAGCAACATCGAATGACGGGCTTCATGGCCATCCCCGCATGCCCATATGCCGGTCGGACACGGTTCTGGACGAGGGTTGAGGCATGGACGGCCTGACACGCGCATCGCCGCCCACGGAGCGGGCGCCCGTCCGGCCGAAGAACCGGGCGCGGACTATCGTGTCGGTGCTGCTGTGCGCGGCGGCGATCGCGGGCATCGTCTACATCGTCTGGTTCTGGCCGAAACGGGAGGATGCGGGGCGGACCGCCGCACGCACGCCGCCGGTGCCGGTGGTCGTTGCACCTGCCACGCAAAAGGACGTTCCGATCTATCTGGACGCCCTCGGCACCGTTCAGGCGTACAACACCGTGACGGTGAAGCCGATGGTCGATGGGCCGCTGACGTCGGTGAACTTCAAGGAGGGGCAGGCGGTCAAGGCCGGCGACGTTCTCGCGACCATCGACTCCCGGACCTACAAGGCAGCGTACGATCAGGCGGTCGCAAAGAAGCAGCAGGACGAGGCGCAACTCGCGAATGCTCGGCTCGATCTGATCCGCTATCAGAAACTGGCGGCGAATGCGTACACGTCGGCGCAGCTTGCCGACACCGCGAAGGCGACCGTGGCGCAGGACGAAGCCCTGGTGGCGCAGGACCAGGCGCAGATCGACAACGCACGGACGCAGCTGAGCTATACGACGATCACCTCGCCAATCGACGGCCTGACCGGCATCCGTCAGGTCGATGTCGGAAACATCGTCCATGCGTCGGACGCGACCGGACTGGTCGTCTTGACGCAGATGCATCCGATTTCCGTCGTCTTCACGCTGCCGCAGCAGACCCTTCCCGCCGTCGCCAAGGCGATGCGCGACGGTGCGCCTGAGGTGCTGGCCTACCCGCAAGGCGCCGCTTCTTCGCCGCGCGGCCTGCTCGACAAGGGCACGCTGTCGGTGCTGGACAACCAGGTCGATCAATCCACCGGCACGATCAAGCTGAAGGCGACATTCCCAAACCCGGACAACACGCTGTGGCCTGGCGGCTTCGTCGGGGTGCGCCTGCGCGTCGATGTGGCGAAGGATGCAGTCGTGGTGCCGTCTGCCGCAATCCAGCGGGGACCGCGCGGCAGCTATGTCTATGTCGTTCGCCCGGACGATACCGTCGCGCGGCGGCAGGTTTCCGTCGGGCATGAGGACGAGAACGGCTCGATCATCACCGAGGGACTCAAGGCGGGCGATAGCGTCGTGATCGACGGCGCATCGCGGCTGACCGATGGAGCGCAAGTCACGGTGGTTCCGCCCGTCGCGGCCGCATCCGCCGGTGCGGCCGGCACAATGCGGACGAGTGCACCAGGCGCCGCCGATCAGCAGCGTCATCGCCGGCCGAACGGGTGAACATATCCGCCCCCTTCATCGCGCGGCCTGTCGGTACGTGGCTGCTTGCCTTGGCGCTCTTGCTCGCGGGTGTCCTCGGCTATCGGGCGCTGCCGGTCTCTGCCCTACCCCAGGTGGACTTCCCGACAATTCAGGTCACGACCCAACTGCCGGGCGCGGCGCCCGACACGGTGGCCACGCTGATCACGGCATCGCTCGAACGGCAGTTCGGTCAGATGCCGGGCCTGATCGCAATGACCTCGCAAAGTTCGGAGGGAACCAGCCAGGTCACGCTGCAATTCGATCTGAACAGGAACATCGACAGCGCGGCGCAGGATGTGCAGGCCGCGATCAACGCCGCCGCCGGCACGCTTCCGGCCAACCTGCCCTACCCGCCCACCTATGCGAAAGTGAACCCCGCCGATGCGCCGATCCTGACGCTGGCGCTGATCTCGGATTCGGTACCGGTCGATCGCATGAGCGATGCCGCGGACACACTCCTGCAGCCGAAGTTGAGCGAGATCGACGGGGTGGGCAGGGTAACCGTTCAAGGCGGCCTTCGGCCGGCCGTGCGTGTCCGGATCGATCCAGCGCGGCTCGCAGCCTATGGACTGTCGATGGAGGATGTAAGAACCGCCATCTCGGCCGCCAACCAGAACGGACCCAAAGGCGGATTCGACGGGGCACGGCAGGCATTTTCCATCGGAGCGAACGATCAGCTGGTATCGGCGGATGCCTATCGCGACCTCATCATCGCCTGGCGGAATGGGGCCCCCGTACGGCTGTCCGCCGTGGGCAGCGTGATTCCCGGGATCGAGAACGACCGCGTCGCCGCCTGGTATATCGACCGTGACCATGTCAGCCATCCCTCGGCCGTGCTGGACGTGCAGCGCCAGCCGGGCGCGAACATCGTGGAGACGGTCGAGCGGCTGAAAGCGGCGCTTCCCGCCCTGAAGCGCGCCATGCCGGCCGGCATCACGCTGGTGATCGTGACCGACCGCACCGAGACGATCCGCGCTTCGGTGCGCGACGTGCAGATCACGCTCGTGCTGTCCGCCGCACTCGTCGTCGGCGTCATCTTCGTCTTCCTGCGATCGCTCCGCGCAACATTCGTGCCGACCGTTGCCTTGCCGCTTTCCCTGATCGGCACCTTCGGCGTCATGGCGCTGCTGGGATACGGCCTGGACAATCTCTCGCTGATGGCACTGACCGTCGCTACCGGCTTCGTCGTGGACGATGCCATCGTGATGATCGAGAACGTCATGCGCTACATCGAGGACGGCGAGCCGCCGCTGACCGCTGCCTACCGCGGCGCGCGGCAGATCGGGTTCACGATCGTCTCGCTCACGGTCTCGTTGATCGCGGTGTTCATTCCCTTGCTCTTCATGACGGGCGTGGTTGGGAAGCTCTTCAAGGAATTCTCGATGACGCTGTCGATCGCGGTGGTGATGTCCGCGATCGTGTCGCTGACGCTGACGCCGATGATGTGCGGGCAGCTGCTGAAGCCAGCCGCCGCCGAGAGGCAAGGCCTGGTTTCGCGCGCCACCGAGGCGGCATTCAACCGGCTGCTTGCGGGCTACCGCAGGACATTGCACTGGAGCCTGAGGCGGCAGGGGGCGGTTCTTGCCGTCGCAGCGGCGACGCTGGCGGGGACGATCGGATTGTACATCCTCGTCCCGAAGGGCTTCCTGCCACAGCAGGATACGGGCGTCATCGTCGCCGTCACGCAGGCCGCCGAGAGCGTGTCCATCCCGCGGCTGGCCGGGCTTCAGACGCAGGTTGCGGAGATCGTCAGCAAGGACCCGGCCGTGACCGGCTTGGTTTCGTTCATCGGCGCTGGGCCGATCAACGCCACGCCGAACGTGGGGCGGCTGACCATCGCGCTGAAGCCGGTCGGACAACGCGATTCCATCAACACGGTCATCGCGCGGCTGCAGGCGGCCATTCATGGCGTTCCCGGCATCACGGCATTCTTCCAACCCGTGCAGGACATCCAGATCGGCACCCGGATCAGCCGGACGCAGTTCCAGTACACCCTCATCGACACCGATCCCGACGAGCTTGCTGCCTGGGCGCCCAAGCTGCTTGCCCAGTTGCGGACCATGCCGGAATTCGCCGACGTCGCGAGCGACCAGCAGGACAACGGCTTCCGCACAATGATCACCGTCGACCGCGCGGCGGCGATGCGGCTCGGCGTGTCGATGCAGGCGATCGCGGACACGCTGTACGACGCCTTCGGGCAGCGGCAGGTATCGACCATCTTCGGTCAGGCCAATCAGTATCGCGTCGTTCTGGAAGCCGATCCGTCCTGGCAGGCGAATCCGGACAGCCTGAAACTTCTCCGGGTTCCCGGCGCCAACAATGCGCAGGTACCGCTGGCGGGGATCGCGACATTCGAGCGGACGACGGTTCCCCTGGTGATCAGCCATCAGGCGCAGTTTCCGTCCGTGACGCTCAGTTTCAACCTCGCGCACGGCGCCTCGCTGGGGGATGCGGTGGCGGCAATGACGCGGGCCGAGAAAGCGATCGGCCTGCCCGCGACGATCACGGGCAGCTATGCGGGGGATGCGGCCGAATTCCAGCGTTCGCTGTCCGCCGAGCCCTGGCTGATCCTGGCGGCAATCGTGGTGATCTACATCGTGCTGGGCGTGCTGTACGAGAGCTGGATCCACCCGCTGACGATCCTGTCGACCCTTCCATCGGCCGGTGTCGGCGCCCTGCTGGCCCTGATGCTGACCGGCTACGATCTGTCGCTCGTCGCGCTGGTCGGCATCGTGCTGCTGATGGGCATCGTCAAGAAGAACGCGATCATGATGATCGACTTCGCGCTTGAGGCGGAGCGCGACCGCGGCATGTCCGCCGCGGCGGCGATTGAGGAGGCCTGCCTTCTGCGGTTCCGTCCGATCATGATGACGACGATGGCGGCGCTGTTGGGCGCCCTGCCCCTGGTGATCGAACACGGGGCCGGAGCGGAACTTCGCACGCCACTCGGCATCACGATCATCGGCGGATTGCTGCTGAGCCAGGTGCTGACGCTCTACACGACGCCCGCGATCTACCTGGCGTTCGAGCGCATCCGCCGCTGGCTCGCAGGCCCGAGCCCGGCACCGGCGTTATAGGGGATGGGCTTCTCCTCCGCCTTCATCGCCCGGCCGGTCGCAACGATGCTGCTCTCCATAGGGTTGCTGTTGTCGGGATTGGTCGCCTACGGGTTCCTGCCGGTGGCGGCGCTGCCGAGCGTCGACATACCGACCATCGTCGTATTCGCCGCCCGGCCGGGCGCCGATCCGGAGACCATGGCCAACTCAATCGCTGCGCCGCTGGAGCGGAGACTGGGGGAGATTTCCGGCGTGACGGAGATCACCTCGACCAGTTCGATCGGCGCGACCTCGATCGTGGTACAGTTCGATATCGACCGAGACATCGACGGCGCGGCACATGACGTGCAGGCGGCAATCAATGCGGCGGCGACCGATCTGCCCTCCGATCTGCCCACGCGCCCCTACTACCGGAAGTTCAATCCCGCCGACGCGCCGATCATGACGCTTCAACTGTCGTCGGACACGCTGAGCACGGCGAAAATCTACGATGCCGCCGATACGATCCTGGCGCAGCGCCTGTCGCAGGTGGAGGGGGTGTCGCAGGTTCAGGTGAGCGGCGCCGAGAAGCCGGCAGTGCGCGTGCAACTCGATCCGCAGCGCCTTCTGTCGGCGGGAATCTCGACCCAGGACGTCTACACCGCGATCCGCAACGCGAATGTGCTGCAGCCGACCGGCGGGTTCCAGTCGGCGACGCATGCGGAAAGCATCGGCATCAACGGACAGATTTCGCAGGCCGAGGATTACGCCGGCATCGTGGTGAAGGCGGCGAACGGCAACGTGGTGCGGCTGGGCGACATCGCGACCGTGATCAACGACGTGGCGAATTCGCGCCTTGCGGCCTGGGCGGGAAAGCACCCGGCGATCCTGCTGACGATCAGCAAGACGCCGGGCGCCAACGTGATCGAAACCGTCGATGCGATCCGGGCCCTGCTGCCGCAGCTGATGGCGTGGATGCCGGCTGAATTGAAGGTCAACGTGATCGTGGACCGCACGGCCACGATCCGGGCCAGCGTGGACGACGTGCAATACACGCTTCTGGCGACGATCGCCCTGGTGCTTCTCGTCATCATGATCTTCATGCGGCGCCTGATGCCGACCGTCGCCGCGGCGGTGACGATTCCGCTCTCGCTCTGCGGCACGCTCGCCGGCATGTGGTTCATGGGCTACACGCTCGATAACTTCTCGCTGATGGCGCTGACGATTTCCGTCGGCTTCGTCGTCGACGATGCGATCGTGATGATCGAGAACATCTTCCGCCATATGGAGGATGGGCTGCCGCCGCGCGAGGCGGCCGAAGCCGGCGCCCGGCAGATCGGCTTCACGGTGTTCTCGATCAGCGTGTCGCTGGTGGCGGTGTTCATCCCGCTGATCTTCATGGGTGGCATTCTGGGACGTCTGTTCCACGAATTCGCAATGACGCTGACCATGGCGATCGCGGTCTCCGCCGTGGTTTCGCTCACGCTAACGCCCATGATCTGCGGGCGTTTCATGACCAAGGCGATGCTCTCGGCGCCTGACGGCGTATGGGGCCGCATCGACCGCGCCGTTGGGCGCTCTCTTCTCGCGGTGGAACGTGCGTACGCGCGCAGCCTCGACTGGGGGCTCCGGCAACGCACCTTCATGCTGCTCCTCACCGTCGCCACGATCGCGTTGACAGTCCGGCTGTATGCCGTGGTGCCGAAGGGATTTCTGCCGGTACAGGATACCGGCCTTCTGATCGGCTCGACCCTGGCATCCCCCGACGTGTCCTTCCGCGCGATGGAGGAGCGGCAGCAGAAAGTGGTCGATATCCTGCTAGCCGATCCGGCGGTGGACAGCGTGGGGTCCACGGTGGGCGTCACGAGCGGGTGGAGTTCCCTCAACCGGGGACAGCTCACCGTCAGCCTCAAGCCTCTGCGCGAACGCGGCGTTTCCTCTGAGGCGGTCATCGCGCGGCTGCGCGGCAAGCTCGGGAAACTTGGCGGCATCCAGACATTTCTCTATTCGGCTCAGGATCTCCGCGCTGGCGGGCGTCAGGGCGGATCGCAGTTCCAGGTCGCGATGGTGACGCCCGATCTTGCGGAATTGCGCTACTGGAGCTCCGCGTTGCAGGAAGCGCTCTCCGCGACGCCGGGCATCACCGATGTCGCGAACGATCAGGACAGGGCGGGTCCGCAGCTCAATGTCGAGATCGACCGCGACGCCGCCGCGCGGCTGGGCGTAAGCGTGTCAGCGATCGACGATGCGTTGAACAACGCGTATTCGCAGCGGCAGATTTCGACCATCTACACGCAACGCAATCAATACAAGGCGGTGATCGAGTTCGATCCTGCCCTGCAGCGGGACCCTAGCCTGCTGGACAGGCTGTATGTCGGCAGTGCCTCAGGTGCGCAGGTGCCGCTTTCCGCCGTGGCCCGGTTCGTGCGAGGCACGGCCCCGCTCGCCGTCCATCATCAGGGGCAGTATCCGGCGGCGACCTTGAGCTTCAATCTGGCACCGGGCGTCGCGCTGAGCGAAGCCACCGCGGCGGTGCGGGAGGCAGCGGACAGGCTTCGGATGCCGGCCGACGTGCGGATTGAATTTGCCGGCAACGCGCAGTTTCTCCAGAAGTCGCTGGCGACGCAGCCGCTGCTGATCAGTGCAGCGCTGATCGCGATCTATATCGTTCTAGGTGTACTCTACGAAAGCCTGATCCAGCCGCTGACCATCCTGTCCACGCTGCCGTCGGCGGGACTGGGAGCGCTGCTTGCGCTGCTTGTGACTGGCACCGAGCTGTCGATCATGGGCCTGATCGGCATCATCCTTCTGATGGGCATCGTGAAAAAGAATGCGATCATGCTGGTCGACTTCGCGCTGGAGGCCGAGCGGAGACATGGCATGACACCGTATGACGCGATACGCACCGCCTGCGTGGTGCGATTCCGTCCGATCATCATGACCACGCTCGCGGCATTGCTGGGAGCTCTGCCGCTCGCATTGGCGTTTGGGACCGGGGCGGAATTGCGTCGCCCCCTCGGAATCTCGATCGTCGGGGGCCTGATCGTCTCGCAGATGCTTACGCTTTACACGACCCCGGTCGTGTATCTCGCGCTGGAACGTCTGACGCGCGGACGCCGGCGGCCAATCGGCACGCCGGCGCCAGCCGAATGATCGCGGACGAGCGATCGATTTTCAATGCCCGGCGGCGTTACCGGAGAAATCCGGAGCGGTGAGGCCGGAAGCCTCGAGCTGCTCGATGAGCGCCTGCTTCAGCTTGTGCAGCCCCTCCTCGGACGAAGCCTCCGCACGCGCGACCAGCACCGCCTGGGTGTTCGACGCCCGCAGCAGCCACCATCCGTCCTCGGTCTTCACCCGAACGCCGTCGGTGTCGATGACGGCGGCATCCTGCCGACGGAGGCGTTCCGCGACCTCGGCGATGACGGAAAACTTGCGGCGGTCATCGCAGTCGAAGCGGAGTTCCGGCGTATTTACGACATGGGGAAGCGCTTCGCGGACCGCGGACAGCTTGCCATCCATCCGGGACACGATGCCGAGGAAGCGGACCGCGGCGTACAGGGCGTCGTCGAAGCCGTACCATTTGTCGGCGAAGAAGATGTGCCCCGACATCTCGCCGGCAAGCGGGCTGCCGGTTTCGGCCATCTTGGCTTTGATGAGGCTGTGGCCGGTCTTCCACATCAGCGGCTCGCCACCGGCTGCCACAACCTGATCGAACAGGACCTGGCTCGCCTTGACGTCGGCGATGATCGTAGCGCCAGGGCGGGACTGGAGCACGTCGCGCGCCAGCACGACAAGAATCTGATCGCCCGGCAGGATGTGACCGGCATTGTCCACCACGCCGATCCGGTCGGCATCGCCGTCGAACGCGATGCCCAGGTCCGCCTTCTCCGCCGCTACCGTCGCGATCAGCTGTTCCAGATTCTTCGGGACAGTCGGGTCGGGATGGTGAGCGGGAAAGCGCCCGTCGATCGTCTCATTCAGCAGGACATGGCGGCCGGGCAGCCGTTTGACGAGGCATTGCAGAACCGCTCCGGCCGCGCCGTTGCCGTTGTCCCAGACGACCGTCAGGGCCCGTTCGCCGCCGTCCCAATCCTGGCAGAGACGCGCGATGTACGCCTCCGCAATATCGAGGCTACGCTCTATTCCTATGGATTGCGGAACAATATCCCCATCGGCGGCCATGCGGCCGAGCGTTTGGATCTGCGCACCGAAGAACGGCTTGCGGCCCATCATCATCTTGAAACCGTTGTAGTCGGGCGGGTTGTGGCTTCCCGTCACCATGATCGCGCCATCGGCCGGCAGCGTGGTTGCCGTGAAATAGAGCATCGGGGTGGGCCCGCAGCCGATGCGGACGACCTCGGTGCCGCTCGCTGTGAGACCGCCGACCAGAGCCGCTTCGAGTTCGGGGCTAGACAGTCGGCCATCGTAGCCGACCGCGACGGTGCTGCCGCCGCCGCGGCGCACGATGGTCGCAAAACAGCGGCCTATCGCGAAGGCGTCCGCGGCATGAAGCGTTTCGCCGACCCGGCCACGGATATCGTATTCCCGCAAGATCGTGGGATCAAAATCGTGTCTGAAATCCGTCATATTTTGTTCCGTTTGAATGCTTAACGAACATAGGTCTTGAGAAAGGATTGGACAGCAGGGGCAAGGTCGGGTCGCTTCAATGCGTATGCGATTTGAGCTTCAAGAAAGCCTATCTTGTCGCCGCAATCGAATCTGCGGCCTTCGTAGAGCAGGCCGTGGAACGGCTGCTTGCCAATGAGCCGGGCCATTCCATCGGTCAGCTGGACTTCGTTGCCGGCGCCACGCTCCATGCGCGCAAGCTCCGTGATCACTTCGGGCAAAAGCACGTACCGGCCAATGATCGACAAATTGGAAGGAGCATTTTCCGGCGCAGGCTTCTCGACGAGGCCGGTCACTTCAACCAATCGGCCTTCGGTCTTGCCAACCTTCAATATCCCGTAGCGGTTGGTGTGCTCGCGCGGGACTTCGGTGACCGCAACGACGTTGCCGCCGGTTTCCAGGTACGCATCGGCAAGCTGAGCGAGGCAAGGCTTGTCCGCGAGAACAAGATCATCCGGCAGGATGATAGCGAACGGATCGTCGCCTACGAATGCGCGCGCGCACCAGATCGCATGCCCAAGACCGTGCGGAACCTGCTGCCGGACGGTGACCAGAGAGCCGGGTTCGACGGACGTCGCTTCGAGCGTTGCCAGCGCCTCGGTCCTGTTGCGCTCGCGCAGCGTGTGCTCGAGTTCGAAGGCGATGTCGAAGTGCTCGACCAGGGCCGTCTTGCCGCGCCCTGTCACCATGCAGAACTGCTCGATGCCGGCCGCGCGCGCTTCCTCGATGGCGTATTGAATGAGCGGCTTGTCGACCACCGGCAACATTTCCTTTGCAGTGGCCTTGGTCGCGGGAAGGAAGCGCGTTCCCAAACCGGCAACCGGCAGCACGGCCTTCCGCAGTGGTTTTTTCACTTATCTGCCCCTTGAAAATCTAAACGAATGACGGATGGCCGCCTGGTCGGCACAGACGTCGCGATGGACCGCGGTCCATCCGGGAGTAATTCGTTCCACTTACTTCCGGTTTCCTCCCAACAGAACGTCGCGGGCTTGGTTCACCCGCGCCGCAAGCCAGTCGGATCCCCCCCCATCGGGATGCGCCCCGCGCATCAAGCGTCGATGCGCTGCGCGGATGGCCTCCGCATCCGCCCCCGGGGTCAACCCAAGAACCTGCCAGGCCTCCTCCCGGGTCATTGCCCCCTGCGCTCGCGGGCGTGGCGCGTCGCCGCGCGACCCGGGTGCCGGAGTCGGTCTTGTCCCGCGCACGTATTCCCAGAGCAGCGGGCCGAGGAGCAGGAAGCCGCTCAGGGCGAGCGATCCCCGGCCCGAGAGGAACAGCAACACGGCCAAGCTCAATCCGCCAAGAGCGGCGAGCCACGCGGCAAATGACTTGATGGTCGCCACCTGCGCCTTTTCGAACGACCGCAGGCCTCCGAGGAAGGCGACCAGGACCAAGCCCCCGAGGATCAACCAGAGCATGCAGCCTCAGCCGGCTTCAACCGGACCGCGAAGATCTTCCTGATTTTGCGCCTGCAGAACAGCGAGCGCACTGAGATTGGCGATGCCGCGCGCAGTCGCCGAGGGAACAATGACGTGAATGGGCCTGGAAAGGCCGAGCATCACCGGCCCGACCGGAAGCGCATCCGCCGCGGCGCGAAGGAGCGTTGCGGAGATATTGGCCGCATCCAGCGAGGGCATGATCAGAAGGTTGGCGCTCCCGGTCAACCGGCTGTCGATGATCGTGCGCTGACGCACCGCTTCGCTCAACGCGGTGTCGGCGTGCATCTCACCGTCGACTTCAAGTTCCGGCGCGCGGTCACGTATCAAGGCGAGGGCCCGGCGCATCTTGCGGGCCGACTCGCTGTCGCTCGCCCCGAAGTTGGAGTGCGACAGCAAAGCGACCTTCGGAACGAGACCGAAATCCTGAACGACTTCCACCGACAGCAAGGTCATTTCGGCGATCTGCTCCGCCGTAGGATCGACGACCATGTGCGTGTCGCAGACGAACAGGACCCCAGCGGGAAGGATCAGGCACGACAGGGCGTAGGCACGGCCGACGCCTGGACGTCGCGGGATGATAGGCAGGATATGCTTGATGTGCTGCCACCAGTCCCCGGTGCCGCCGCAGATGGCCGCGTCGGCCAGCCCGGCATGCAGCAGCATGGCGGCGGCGGCAGAGCCGCGCGGCGAGGCGAGCGCGCGAGCGGCAGCATCAGGCGGCAGGCCCCGCCGACCCGCCATCCGCTGATAATCGGCGAGCAATGGGCCGAAGACGTCCGTGTCGGTCGACGGGTCCAGGATGCGGACGGTCTCCCCGAGATCCATCCGCAGCCCCATGAGCCGGACCCGCTCGGCAATAACACTGCGGCGGCCCAGCAGGATCGGTTTCGCGATGCCCTCGTCGAGCACGCTTTGAACGCCGCGCAGGACCCGCTCGTCCTCTCCCTCGCCGTAGACGACGCGCTTGGGGATCTTCCGCGCGGCCTCGAATACGGGGCTCATCAGCGTTCCCGACCGGAACACGAACCGTTCGAGCTGACGCTGGTAGGTGGAGAAGTCCTCGATCGGTCGCTTCGCCACCCCGCTCTCCATCGCGGCACGTGCGACGGCCGGCGCGATATTGAGGATGAGGCGCGGATCGAACGGCTTGGGGATGATGTAGTCGGGCCCGAAGACGGGAGCCGCGCCGCCATACGCCGCCGCGACCACGTCGCTGGCCTCGACCCGGGCAAGCTCGGCGATCGCTTCCACGGCGGCGATCTTCATTTCCTCGTTGATCGTCGTCGCGCCGCAGTCGAGCGCACCGCGGAAGATGAACGGGAAGCAGAGAACATTGTTGACCTGATTGGGGTAGTCGCTGCGACCGGTCGCCACGATGGCGTCCGGACGGACCATCCGGACGGCTTCGGGGAGGATCTCGGGCTCCGGGTTCGCAAGGGCAAGAATGAGCGGCTTTTCCGCGAACAAACCGAGCCACTCCGCCTTCAGCACGCGCGGAGCGGAAAGCCCGAGGAAAACATCGGCTCCAGGCAGGGCGTCCGCGAGCGTGCGGGCCGACGTGGCCTTGGCGTAACGAGCCATGTTCGGGAGCATTCCGGTCCGGTCCGCCGTGATGGCGCCCTGGATGTCGGTGAGCGTGACGTTCTCGGTCCGTAAACCCATCGAGACCAGAAGGTCCACGCAGGCGAGCGCCGCGGCGCCGGCGCCCGAGGTGACGAGCCTGATATCCGCTATGGATTTGCCTTGCAGCAGCAGCCCGTTACGCACTGCGGCCGCGACCGTGATCGCGGTACCGTGCTGGTCGTCGTGGAAGACGGGAATCCGCATCCGGCGGCGCAGCTCGGCCTCGATCCCGAAACATTCGGGGGCTTTGATGTCCTCCAGATTGATCGCGCCGAAGGTGGGTTCGAGCGCGGCCACCACGTCGCAGAAGCGGTCCGGGTCCTGCGCGTCGACCTCGATGTCGAAGACATCGATACCGGCGAATTTCTTGAAGAGGACCGCCTTGCCTTCCATCACCGGCTTGCCGGCGAGGGGGCCGATATTGCCGAGCCCGAGCACGGCCGAGCCATTCGAGATGACGGCCACCAGATTGCCCCGCGCCGTGTAGTCGTAGGCGGTGGCGGGGTCTTCGCGGATCGCCTCGCAGGCGGCGGCTACGCCCGGCGAGTAAGCGAGCGCAAGATCTCGCTGGGTCGCCATGCGCTTGGTCGGCTCGACCGACAGCTTTCCCGGCCGCGGAAGGCGATGGTAATCGAGCGCGGCTTTCCGGATATCGTCATCCATCCTGCGCTGGGTCTCCTGCTCGGATCAGGGCGGCACCATATCGGGTCGGCCATGTGTCCGCGAGAACCATCACGCGGGCGGGAGTAGCGCGCATTGCCATCCGCGTCGCTCAGCGGCATGCCGCCGGGCGGCATCCCAGGGGGAGCAATTATGGTGCGGTCGAGAAGACTCGAACTTCCACGGGGTTTCCCCCACAAGCACCTCAAGCTTGCGCGTCTACCATTCCGCCACGACCGCATCGTGCATTGGCGAGGCGGCGGGGTATAGCGGATGCCGATGGCAGCATCAATCGCCCCCGACACGCAGGAATGGTCGGTGGCGGACGGACTGACCCCCTACCCCGCCGCGCTGGAGGCCATGCAGCAGCGGGTCGCCGCGATCCGTGCGGGAACAGCGCGCGAGCAGGTCTGGCTGGTCGAGCATCCGCCGCTGTACACGGCGGGAACGTCGGCAAAGCCTGAAGAGTTGACCGAGCCAGGGCGGTTTCCGACGTTCGATGCCGGGCGCGGCGGCCAGTGGACCTATCACGGGCCTGGGCAGCGGGTCGCCTACGTCATGCTCGACCTGACACGGCCGCACGGGACCGTGCCAGCGCGTGACGTTCGCTGCTACGTGCACGGCCTGGAGACTTGGCTTATCCGCACGCTGGCGCGATTCGGCATACGCGGGGAGCGGCGGGAGGGCCGCATCGGCATCTGGGTGGCGCATGCGGATGGCAGCGAGTCGAAGATCGCCGCGATCGGCGTGCGGATCACGCGCTGGGTGAGCTGGCACGGGATCGCGCTGAATGTCGCGCCCGACCTGTCGCATTTCGGCGGCATCGTGCCCTGCGGCATCCGCGCGCACGGGGTGACGAGCCTGCGGACGCTCGGCGTTCAGGCAACCATGGCCGACGCCGACCGCGCGCTTGCAGCGGCATGGGACGAAGTATTCTGACGGGTCAGTCCGAAGCCGCTTGCCGGAATCCTGGCTCGCTCGGCGCGTCCGCCAGATCCTCTTCGATGCTGGATACCTGAGCCAGCGCCGGCCCGCGGCGGCACAGCCGGAGAAGTTCCTCGACGGCGGCGGCATCGCCCGCGACCAGGGCCTCGACCGAGCCGTCCGCGCGGTTCCGCACCCAGCCGGACACGCCAAGCCTTTCCGCCTGACGCTTCATCCAGGCGCGGTAGCCGACGCCTTGCACCGCCCCGCGCACCACGACGCGCTTCGCGTTCATCGCAGCGTATCGCCGCGTGCGAGCGCAACGAACCGCGCCGCCAGGACAATATCCGCCGCGACGGCCTCCCGCCTGCGCTCGGCTTCAGTGTCGCGGCCCCACAGTTCCGCCTGGAAGAGTTCGTCGAGCGCGCCGAGGCGGCTCGCTTCCTGGGCGTCGAGCCCGCCCTCGACGATTGCGAGGCCGAGGACGAGGCTGCCGAGCGCCGGCACCATAATGCCGAGACCGGCGAGCGCAATGGCGCCTTGGGCAGCGACCGCGGCCCTGAGAGCGCCGATGCTGGTGGCGCTTTGCTCGACATGCACGATGCCGGACGTGACCCGGAGCGGCGCGTCGTAGGTGAGGGCCGCCCAGTCGAGCCAGGGCTGCCACTGCTCGGCCTGACGACGAACCAGGGCGGCGGGATCGGTCGCGCGGTAGCACAGCAGGTCGCTCCCGGCGTAGCTGACCAGGGCGTCCACGGTCGGCGCCGGGTCGGGCGCGATACGGCTCTGCGCCGTGCCCGCGAGCCGCGTGAGCGGAGTCGCCTCCGCGGTGAATTCGCCCCCGGGGGCATCACCCGCTGCCTGCCACTCCTCGGCGATCGCACGGGCAAGCGCGGCCGAGGCGACATGGAGCGGATCGCCGCCCGGCAACCGGACCGGCCGTCCGTCCAACTCGATACGGTGGCCGGGTTCTCCCTCCCGGTGGGCGGCGACCGCCTTCGCCTGGGCCCAGAATCGCTTCATCGTTCTATCCACTCAGCGCAACAACTGCTTGAGGATATTGTTCAAATTCGTCGTCGTTCCCTTCTGCGCTTCCCCATGCGCGGGCGCAGGCGGGATTGGCCCGGACTGGTCGAACCGCGCCAGCCTGAGCTGATCGGGACAGGTATCGGCCTGGCCGGCGCCCGCGATCAGGCGGTCCGCGCCGAGCGCCCCGATCACGATGCCGGCGAGCGGCTGCCCCTTCGCCGAGCCCGACGCATCGACCGTTGCCCGGAGGGACCGGAAGCCGCCGCGCACATCGACGGGGACCGAGATCCCCGACGCACCCACGCGGACGAGAGGCTGAAGCCGGAGTGCCAGGGTTTCCTGGGCGAGATCGACGGTGCCGGATCCCGAAAGACGGAGCGGCGCCGTGTCGAGCAGCAGGGCGCGCGCATCGCCGGTGCCCGACGAGAAATCCCAGCGCATGGCGATGCAGCGGACCGGCGAACGGTCCGGCTTGCGGGCGAGATCGAGCAGGCCGGCCTCCGGCGCGACTTTCGATAAAAGGGCGATCAGGAGGCGGTTGTCGATGTCGCCGTTCGCGAGCGCGATGCCGACCTTGCCGTCCATGCCGGCGGCGAGACGGTGCGGGCTGGTCCCCTGGCCGCGTAGATCCATTCGCACCGCGACCGAACCCGAGACGCCATCGGGCTGATCGAGTGCCGCGAGAAGCGGCTGCAACGCCAGCGCGGGAGCGTCCACGTGCAGGGCAACCGCGCCATCCGCCGTCACCGTGGCGGACACATCGGCATGGCCGCCGGGCAGATCGAATGAAACCGGATCGAGGACGAGCCGCCGGTCATGCAGAACGGCATGCACGGCGCTCTTGCCGATGACGAAGGAGCCGATCCTGGCGTCGGCCGAGGCCAAGGTGACGTCTGCATCCAGCCGGGGAAGCAACGCGAAGGGCAGCGTCTCGTCCGGAATCACCCAGGTGCGCGTGTCGGTGGGCGGCGCCGGCTGCGGTGCGGCGGCAGGGGGCTGCGATGGGGCGGGCGGCGCTGAAGCGGCGATGGGAGGCGCGGCAGCCAGCGCCAGGTTCCGCAAGGCCGCGAGGTCCAGATTCCTCGCTGAGAGAGTCGCTTTCACAACCGGCGGCGATCCCAGAGCGACGCGGGCCTCGCCTGAAACCTCTCCGAGCGGACTGGCCGCTTTGAGCCCGCGCAATACGACGCCGTGCAGCGGGGCGGCCGGGTCGATGGGCGCGAGGTCCGCCGCTACCGACAGCGAAGTCACCGCGGGCAACGGCGTTCCGGCGATGGAGGAAAGGGCGGCGAGGCTGGGGATATCGGCAGCGATCCGGAGGGCGTTGGGATTGCCGGCGAGGGACACCCGCGCGTCGCCGACCTTGGCGGCGAGATCGATTGCCACGGGCTGGGCGCCTGCCGGCGCGATGGTGCCTGAGAGGACGATGGACGTACCGCCCAGGGTCGCCGTGCCGTCCAACCGGACGGGATCGCCAAGCGCGGCCTGGGTCCCCGTCAGGTCGATCCCCGTTATCGCGAGCGCAGCGCCGGTGCGGGCATCGTGGAAATCGGCGGAACCGCCCGTAACCCGGACGGTCGCGACATGCAGACGGGTGGGAGCCCGCACTGCGGCCTGGGCGGGCGCGCCGGTAGGGGCCGCGTCGCTGCTTGGCGCGGAGGCTGGGCGCCGGAATGTCCAGTTCGCTGCGCCGGCCTCGTTGACGGCCAAGGAGACGGTGGGGCGGACGAGGTCGAGCTCCTCGACCTCGATCCGGCGATGCAGGAGGGGCAGGAGCGCGAGACGCAGGTCGATGCGTCCGACCGTCGCCATGGGCCCCGCTGCGAAGCCTGGCGCATTTCCGACGGTGACTTGATCGGCCTGAAGCGTGGGCCGGTAGGACAGCGCAAGACGCAGGGGGCCGGCGATCTCCACGTCCCGCCCGGTCGCTTCGCGGATCGCAGCAGCGATGCGCGGCTTGAGGCGGCCGGCGTCGTAGGTGATGCCGGGCCATACCAGCAGGCCGGCGGTCACGAGCAGCAGAGCCACGCCGCCGGCCGCCGCGATCCAGACGCGCTTCGCTCCGATCCTTGTCATCGCTCCTCTCCGCCCCTCCGATTAATGCCGGTGCGGACGGCGAGGTGGCGGCGCGGTGAAGCCGAGCGTGCGGAACGTTGCCTGCATGTGCGGCGGCAGATCGGCTTCGACGTCGAGCCTCCCCCCGGCAGGGTGTGGAAAGGACAGTCGGCGCGCGTGCAGGTGCAGCGAGTCCGACAAGCCGGCGAAACGGGCGCCGAAGGCGCCGTTCTGGTCCGGCTGTTCGTACTTCTCGTCGCCGAGGATGGGCGTGCGCATGGCGACGCAATGGACCCGGAGCTGGTGCGTCCGGCCGGTGAGCGGCCGCAGCTCCAGCCAGGCGAACTTCTGACCGGCGTGGTCGAGCGTCCGGAAATCCGTGATCGCGCGCGCTGCGTCCGGATCGTTCGGGTCCGAAAGGGCGGTTCGCTCCCCACGGCCGCCTTCGATGCGCTTGAGGGCCGCGTCGATCCGTCCCTCGGGCGGAAGCGGCCGTCCCGCGACAATGGCCCAGTAGGTCTTTTCGATGTCGCGTCCCCGGAACAGCGCGGCGAGCTTCGCGGCCGTGCCGGGCGTCCGCGCCAGAAGCAGGACCCCGGAGGTATCGCGGTCCAAGCGGTGGACCAAGCGCGGCCGGTGTTCGTTACCGAAGCGCAGGAGATCGAGAAGCCCGTCGAGATGCCTCGTGATGCCGGGGCCGCCCTGTACGGGCAGTCCCGGCGCTTTGTTCAGGACGATGATGTGCTCGTCCTTGAACAGGATGCGCTCTTCCAGTTCCTTGAATGCGTGCGGATCGGCGGTCGGCGCGGCGGGCCGCTCGGCGCGCGGCGCATCCGGCAGCGGCGGCACGCGCACCGCTTGGCCCGGCGCGAGACGGGTCGCGGCTTCCGCGCGCTTTCCATCGACCCTGATCTGCCCGGTGCGGCATAGCTTCTGGATCGCCGATTGCGGCAGGGCGGGAAAATGCCGGCGGAACCAACGATCGAGGCGGATATCCGCTTCATCATCGGTCACCGGGCGGATGCTGGCGCTCATGCCCCGCGCTCCTGCCTCAGCGCGGCCCAATGGGCGAGGCGCTTGGCGATCTCGCGCTCGAAGCCGCGGTCGCGCGGCTGGTAATAGGCCGCGCGCGGCATGCCGTCCGGGAAGTAGTTCTGGCCGGAGAACGCCTCGTCCTGCTGATGATCGTAGGCGTAGCCCGCCCCATAGCCGAGTTGCTTCATGAGCTTGGTCGGCGCGTTCAGGATATGCGCGGGCGGCATCAGGCTTCCGGTCGCTTTGGCCGCGGACTGTGCCGCCCCGAACGCGGCATAGACCGCGTTTGATTTCGGCGCGGTGCCGAGATAGACGACCGCCTGGGCAAGTGCGAGCTCGCCCTCCGGGCTGCCGAGGCGCTCATAGGCATCCCAAGCGGCGAGCGTTTGCGGCAGCGCCTGCGGGTCGGCCATGCCGATATCCTCCGCAGCGAAGCGGACCAGGCGGCGCGCGATGTAGCGCGGGTCCTCGCCGCCGGTGAGCATCCGCGCGAACCAGTAGAGCGCCGCATCCGGATCGGAACCGCGCAGCGACTTATGCAGCGCGGAGATGAGATTGTAGTGCTCCTCGCGATCCTTGTCGTAGAGCGCGGCGCGGCGGGCCAGAAGCTCCGCGAGGCCCGCCGGATCGAGAGGGAGCGTCTCGGACCTCAGGGACGCCAGCTGCTCGGCCATGTTGAGGAGATAGCGGCCATCGCCGTCGGCCATCGCTCGCAACGCAGCCCGGCCTTCGGGCGTGAGCGGCAGCGGCGCACCCGTTTGCGCCTCGGTCCTCTCGAGCAGCGTCTCGAGAGCCGCATCGTCGAGGCGGCGGAGCACGAGCACCTGACAGCGCGAGAGCAAAGCGCCATTCAGCGCGAAGGATGGGTTCTCCGTCGTCGCGCCGACGAGAACGATGGTGCCGTCCTCGACCACTGGCAGAAATCCGTCCTGCTGCGCACGGTTGAAGCGGTGGATCTCGTCCACGAACAGCAGCGTGCCCTGCCCCATCCGGCGCCGCTTCGCTGCGTCCTCGAAGGCGCGCTTGAGGTCCGCCACTCCGGAGAACACGGCGGACAACTGCACGAAGGCGAGCCCAGCCGCCTTGGCGAGCAGGCGGGCGATCGTCGTCTTGCCGACGCCCGGCGGCCCCCAGAGGATCAGCGAGGCCAGGGAGTGCCGGGCGAGCATTCCTGCAAGGGTGCCGCCCGAGCCGAGCAAGTGATCCTGGCCGACCACGTCCGACAGATCCCTCGGACGCAGCCTATCGGCCAGCGGCTTGCCGACCGCCGGCACATCGGGCTCAAGCGCTTCGGCGAAGAGATCGCCGCCGCCGGACAGGTCAGAGCGCACAGGCACGCCGTAAATATAGGGAGCCGGGCGCCACCGGTCGCGGTGGCGCGGGGATTATTCCGCCTCGGCTTCCGACTCGACGACCTGCTTCGGGCCGCTGTCGAGACCCTTGGCGGTCACGTCGCGGTCGATCAGTTCGATCACCGCCATGCTGGCGGCGTCGCCGTAGCGCATGCCGGCCTTCAGGACGCGGGTGTAGCCGCCAGGACGCACCCGGTAGCGGTCCGCCAGAGTCCCGAACAGCTTATTCACGATCGCGTCGTCGCGAAGCTGCGCATAGGCCTGACGGCGGGCGTGCAGACCGCCGCGCTTGCCGAGCGTGATCAGCCGCTCCGCCACCGGACGCAGTTCCTTGGCCTTCGGCAGCGTGGTGGTGATCTGCTCGTGCTTCAGCAGAGCGACCGCCATGTTGCGGAACATCGCCAGGCGATGGGAGCTTGTAACGCCGAGCTTCCGCCCGGCAACACCGTGACGCATCGTACTTCCCCTTGGGTACCGGCTAGAACGGCTCTTCCAGCCGCTTCGCCAGATCCTCGATATTCTCCGGCGGCCAGCCCGGCACGGTCATGCCGAGGGACAGGCCCATGGAGGTCAGGACTTCCTTGATCTCGTTCAGCGACTTGCGGCCGAAGTTCGGGGTGCGGAGCATCTCCTGCTCCGACTTCTGCACAAGATCGCCGATATAGACGATGTTGTCGTTCTTCAGGCAGTTCGCGCTGCGGACCGACAGTTCGAGCTCGTCCACCTTGCGCAGCAGGTTGCGGTTGAACGGCAGATCGTCCTGCGGCTCCTCGGCACGGATCTGCTGCGGCTCGTCGAAGTTGATGAAGAGCTGAAGCTGGTCCTGCAGGATCCGCGCGGCGAGCGCGACGGAGTCCTCGGGGCTGACGGTGCCGTTGGTTTCGACCGAAAGCAAAAGGCGGTCGTAGTCGGTGCGCTGGCCGACGCGGGTCGGCTCCACCTTGTAGGAAACGCGGCGGACCGGCGAGTAGATGCTGTCGATCGGGATCAGGCCGATGGGCGCGTCTTCCGGGCGGTTGACGCTGGCCGGCTCGTAGCCCTTGCCGAGATTGACGGTGAGCTCCATGCCGAGCTTCACGCCGTCGTCGAGCGTGCAGATCACCAGATCCGGGTTCATGATGTCGATGTCATGGCCGGCCTGGATCTGGCCCGCGCGCACCTCGCCCGGACCCGTGGCCGTCAGCGTCATGCGCTTCGGCCCTTCGCCGTGCATCCGCAGCGCGAGCTGCTTGATGTTCAGCACGATGTCGGTGACGTCCTCGCGGACGCCGGGGATGCTGCTGAACTCGTGCAGCACGCCGTCGATCTGCACGGCAGTGACAGCGGCGCCCTGCAGCGAGGACAGCAGGATGCGGCGAATCGCGTTGCCGAGCGTCATGCCGAAACCGCGCTCCAGCGGCTCCGCGATGACGGTGGCGCTACGGGACGGATCAGCGCCCGGCTCGACTTCCAGCTTTTCGGGCTTGATGAGGGACTGCCAGTTCCTCTGCATCACGGCACTCTGTCGCATTGTGCATCTCCCGCGCGTGGCGGACCCGTTTCATCAATCGATCCGAAGATGCGCCCGGGTTCGGTCGCGCATCCACGTAGCCCGGCGCGCCGGCATGGCGCGCAACGGGCGAGTACTCAGCGGCGTTCAGACGCGACGGCGCTTCCGCGGACGGCAACCGTTGTGCGGAATCGGCGTCATGTCGCGGATCGCGGTGATCGAAAACCCGACGGCCTGAAGCGCCCGCAGGGCGCTCTCCCGTCCCGAGCCGGGGCCGCTCACCTCGATCTCCAGCATTTCCATGCCGTGCTCGCGCGCCTTGCGGCCCGCATCCTCCGCGGCGACCTGCGCGGCGTACGGGGTGGACTTGCGGCTTCCCTTGAAGCCCTGGCTGCCGGCCGACGACCAGGCGATCGCGTTGCCTTGGGCATCGCTGATCGTGATCATCGTGTTGTTGAAGGTCGCCGCGACATGCGCGACGCCGGACGTGATGTTCTTGCGTTCCTTTTTACGGGTACGCGTTGCAGCGGCGGGCTTCGCCATAAACGTCTGTCCTGTTCAGATGCCCGCAGCGGCCTGCCGCGGGCGATACCATGGTAGCGATGGGCGGCGGGCCGCCCCGGCGGCGCCGACGCCGCCTTACTTCGTGACTTTCTTCTTGCCGGCGATGGCGACGGCCTTGCCCTTGCGGGTGCGCGCATTCGTATGCGTGCGCTGCCCGCGAACCGGCAGTCCGCGACGGTGACGGAGGCCGCGGTAGCAGCCGAGGTCCATCAGCCGCTTGATGTTCATCGCGACTTCTCGCCGCAGATCACCTTCGACGCGGAACTCGCGGTCCACAAGCTCGCGAATCCGCAGCACTTCCTCATCGGAAAGCTGGTTGACCCGGCGATCGGCGGGGATCGACAAGCGATCGCAGATTTCCTGCGCCTTCGTCGGCCCGATGCCGTAGATGTAGCGGAGGCTGATGGTAACCCGCTTGTTCGTCGGGATGTTCACGCCGGCAATACGCGCCACGCCATTCTCTCCTATCGCCCCTCAAGGCTCCGAAACGTTCGAGGGGGCGCCGAAGCACCTCGTCAGCCCCACGATGTGTGTCACCACGGCGCCTTAACGCGCCAACGGCGGGCTTCCCGAGATGGGGCCCGCCGGAGGCGCGGACTATAGAGCCGGGCGGTTGCGAGTCAACGTCTGATGATCAAATCTTCGTGATCAGGACGCAGACCCGACATCCTTCAATGTCTCGACAAGCTGACGGGTCACCGCATCGATATCCGCCATCCCGTCCACCGACCTGAGACGCCCCTTCGCCCGGTAGTAGGGCAGCAAGGGCGCCGTCTGGGTGTGATAGGCCTCAAGCCGCGCCGCGACCGTCTCGCGCTTGTCGTCTGCACGGCGGACGAACTGCGTGCCGCCGCACACGTCGCAGACGCCGGCCTTGGCCGTCGGCTTGAACTCGTCGTGGTAGCCGGCACCGCAGGTGCCGCAGGTGAACCGTCCAGCGATGCGGTCCGTCAGCACCGCATCGTTCACCTCGAGCTCCACCACCGCGTCGAGCGCCATGTTCTTGGCCGCGAGCATCCGGTCCAGGGCCTCGGCCTGCGGCACGGTGCGCGGGAACCCGTCGAGAATGAATCCGCGGACGCAGTCGGGCTGGTCGATCCGGGCGCTGAGCATCCGGATGATGATGTCGTCGGATACCAGCGCGCCAGATTCCATGACCGCCTTGGCCTCGCGCCCGATCGGCGTATCGGCCTTCACCTCGGCGCGCAGCATGTCTCCGGTGGAGATCTGCGCGATGCCGTAGCGTTCCTCCAGCCGCCTCGCCTGGGTGCCTTTCCCGGCGCCGGGCGGCCCCAGCAGAATCAGTTTCAACGTCGTCCCCTCACCCGTGCTTTGCGGATCAGCCCTTCATACTGATGGGCCAACAGATGCGACTGTATTTGCGTGACGGTGTCCATGGTCACCGACACGATGATCAGCAGGCTGGTGCCGCCGAAGTAGAACGGCAGGCCGTAATTGCTGATCAGAACCTCCGGCAGCAGGCAGACGACCGCGAGGTAGATCGCGCCGATGGTGGTCAGGCGCGTCAGCACGTAGTCGAAGTAGTCGGCAGTCGCGTTGCCGGGGCGAATGCCGGGGATGAAGCCCCCGTATTTCTTGAGATTCTCCGCCGTTTCCTGCGGATTGAACATCACCGCCGTGTAGAAATACGAGAAGAAGATGATCAGCCCGGCATACATCGCCATGTAGAGCGGCTGCCCATGGGCAAGCTGCGCAGCGATGGTCTGCACCCATCCGGGGCCGTTCTGGGAGAACCCTGCGATGGTCGCGGGCACGAGCAGGATCGAACTGGCGAAGATCGGCGGGATGACGCCCGAGGTGTTGATCTTGAGCGGCATATGGGTGGAGTCGCCGCCGAACATGCGCGTGCCGACCTGACGCTTCGGGTACTGCACCACGATCCGGCGCTGCGCGCGTTCCATGAAGACGATAAACGCGATCACCGCGAAGGCGATGAACAGGAAAGCCAGGATAAACACCGGCGACAGCGCCCCGGTCCGCCCGAGATCGAGCAGGGTGGCGAGTGCGGTCGGCAGGTTTGCCACGATGCCCGCGAAGATGATCAGGCTGGTGCCGTTGCCGACGCCGCGCGCGGTGATCTGCTCGCCGAGCCACATCAGGAACATCGTTCCGCCGACCAGCGTGACGACGCAGGAAAAGCGGAAGAACCAGCCGGGATCGATCACCGCCGCGCCGACGCTGCCGTGCATCGATTCGAGGCCCACGGCGATGCCATAGGCCTGCAGCATGGCGATCAGGACCGTGAGGTAGCGGGTGTACTGGTTGAGCTTCTTGCGGCCCGTCTCGCCCTCTTTCTTCAGGGCTTCGAGCGAGGGGATGGCCGCCGACATCAGCTGCACGATGATGCTGGCGCTGATGTAGGGCATGATGTTGAGCGCGAACACGGTCATCCGGCGGAGCGCGCCGCCGGTGAACATGTCGAACATGCCGAGAATGCCGCCGCCGCCGTGCTGGGTGAGCATCTCCGCCATCACGGACGCATCGACGCCCGGCACCGGGATGTAGGTTCCGATACGGAAGACGATCAGCGCACCCAGCGTGAACCAGATGCGCTTCTTGAGTTCGGTGGCTTTCGACAGCACGCCGAGATTGAGGTTCGCCGCTAGCTGTTCAGCTGCCGAAGCCATCGGGGGTCCCCGTCAAAACGACCGGCGTCACATGACCGGAATCAACAAGACCGGCACGGTGGACAAGCCGCCGCCCTACGCCGCCGCAACTCTGCCGCCCCGCGCCCTGCGGAGGCAAGCAAGCCGGGCCCGAAGAGCGCGCGAAGCGTTCAGGCGACCGGCGCCTCGCCCTCCGACTTCGCGACGGTCGTGGTGACACGCCCGCCCGCCTTCTCGACCGCTTCGACCGCCGCCGCGGAGGCGCCGGCCACGGTGATCTGGATCGCACGCCCAATATCGCCGCGCGCGAGCAGGCGGACGCCGTCCACCTTGCCGCCTCGGACCAGGCCGGCCTTGCGCAGGCTCTCCTCGGTGATCGGCTGCGCGGCATCGATGCGCCCGGCCGCGATCGCCGCTTCCAGCGTGCCGAGATTCACCGGTGCGTAAGTCTTGCGGAAGATGTTGACGAAGCCCCGCTTCGGCAGCCGCCGGTAGATCGGCAGCTGACCGCCTTCGAACCCGTTCAGCGCGACGCCTTCGCGGGCCTTCTGGCCCTTCACGCCCTTGCCGGAGGTCTTGCCCTTGCCGGAGCCGATGCCGCGGCCGAGGCGCTTCGACTTCAGGCGCGAGCCCGCGTTGTCGCGCAGTTCGTTCAGTTTCATCTCAGCCCTGCTCCTCAACCCGGACGAGGTGGGAGACCTTGCGGATCATCCCACGCACGGAGGGTGTATCCTCCAGCTCGCGGGTGCGGTTGATCTTGTTCAGCCCGAGGCCGATCAGCGTGGCCTGCTGGCCCGGCTTGCGGCCGTTGCCGGAGCCGACCTGCGTCACGCGGATCTTCTTCTGCGCCGTGTCAGGCATCGGTCGCCTCCTGCGCCGGCGCCGCGTCGCGGCGGCCCAGGAGATCGGACACCTTCTTGCCGCGCCGGTTCGCCACGCTGCGCGGGCTCGTGCACCGCTCCAGCGCCGCGAATGTCGCCTTGACCATGTTGTGAGGGTTGCGGCTTCCGATGCTCTTGGCGACGACATCGCCGATGCCGAGCGTCTCGAACACCGCGCGCATCGGGCCGCCGGCGATGATGCCGGTGCCGGCGCTGGCGGACCGCAGAACGACAGAGCCGGCGCCGTAATGCCCGACCACGTCGTGGTGCAGCGTGCGGCCTTCCTTCATCGGCACGCGGATCATGCCGCGCTTCGCGCGCTCGGTGGCCTTGCGGATGGCCTCCGGCACCTCGCGCGCCTTGCCGGCGCCGTAGCCGACACGGCCCTTCTGGTCGCCGACCACGACGAGAGCGGCGAACGCGAAGCGGCGCCCGCCCTTCACCACCTTGGCCACGCGGTTGATGGTGACCAACTTGTCGATGACGTCGTCGCCGCCGTCGCGATCGCGCTCGCGATCCCGACCCCGGCCGCCATCCCTCGGTTCACGCGCCATGTGCCGTCTTCCTCAGAATGCCAGCCCGCCTTCGCGGGCGGCTTCGGCCAGCGCCTTGACGCGGCCGTGATACAGATAGGCGCCGCGGTCGAACACCACCTCGGTGATGCCCGCAGCGAGTGCGCGCTCGGCGATCAGCTTGCCGACGGCCGTTGCGGCGGAGACATCCGCGCCCGTGCTCAGGGCCTCGCGCAGGCTCTTGTCGAGCGTGGAGGCGGCCGCAACGGTGCGGCCCGCCGCATCGTCGATGACCTGAGCGTAGATGTTCTTGCCCGAGCGGAAGACTGACAGGCGCGGGCGGCCAGCGGCCTTGCGGCGCAGCTGGAACCGAAGACGGTCGCGGCGACGCGACTTGAGATCCTGTTTCGCGCTCATTTCTTCTTGCCTTCCTTGCGCCGGATCGTCTCGGTGTCGTAGCGCACGCCCTTGCCCTTATAGGGCTCGGGCGGACGGAAGCCGCGGATTTCAGCGGCAACCTGGCCGACGAGGCGCTTGTCGATGCCTTCCACCTTGATCGCCGTCGGACGCTCGCAGGTGATCTTGATGCCGGGCGGCACCGGATAGACCACGTCGTGCGAGAAACCGAGGTTGATGACCAGGTTCGGCCCCTGCACGGCGGCGCGGAAGCCGGTGCCGGTGATTTCCATCGACTTCGAGTAGCCGGTGGAAACGCCGTGCGCCATCGCCGCAACGAGCGAGCGGGTGGTGCCCCACATCATGCGCGCCTCGCGGGCGGAGGTGCGCGGCTTCACCGCGAACTTGCCGTCCTCGATCGTCGCCTCGACATGGTCGCTGAGATCGAGCGCAAGCTCGCCGAGCCTTCCCTTGGCGGTAAGCCGGTTGCCGACGATCGCCATGGTGACGCCGGCGGGGATCTCGACCGGGTATTTCCCTACGCGGGACATCGTCGTTGCCTCAGAACACGCGGCAGAGGACCTCGCCGCCCACATTGGCGGCGCGAGCCTCGGCATCGCTCATGACCCCACGCGGGGTCGACAGGATGGAGACGCCAAGTCCGGCATACACGCGCGGCAGCTCCTTGATCTTGGAGTAGACGCGGCGGCCGGGCTTGGAGACGCGGGTGATCTCCTTGATGACCGGCTCACCCTCGTTGTACTTCAGCTCGATGCGCAGCTGGGCAACGCCGGGACGCAGCTCCTCGGCCGCGAAACCGCGGATATAGCCCTCGCGCTTCAACACATCGAGCACGTTGGCGCGCAGCTTCGACGCGGGGGCAACGCACACCGTATGACGCGCGCGTTGCGCGTTACGGATGCGGGTGAGCATATCGCCCAACGGATCGGACAATGACATCGTCTGTGCCCTTTCCTACCAGCTCGCCTTGACCATGCCGGGGATCTGACCCGAACTGGCGAGGTCGCGCAGCGCGATGCGGCACAGCTTGAACTTGCGGTAGTTGCCGCGGCCACGGCCGGTCAGCTCGCAGCGCAAACGCACGCGGCCGACCGCGCCGTTGCGCGGCAGTTCGGCGAGCTTCAGCGACGCATTGAAGCGGTCTTCCACCGGCAGCGTGCGATCCATCACGATCGCCTTCAGCGCCGCACGCTTGCCCTTGTCGCGCGCCGCCATGCGTTCCCGCTTCGCGTTGCGGTTGACCTGAGAGGTCTTCGCCATCCTGTCTTCACCCTCCGGAACCTGTCGGCCGAAGCCGCGGGTTTTCCAAAAAACGCAGTCTTGAGATCCGGCCGTCAGTTCGCGAACGGAAGATCGAACGCCTTGAGCAACGCCTTCGCCTCGGCATCGGTGCGCGCAGTCGTCACGAAAACGATGTCCATACCGCGGATCGCATCCACCCGGTCGTAGTTGATTTCCGGGAAGATGATCTGCTCCTTCAGCCCCATGGCGAAGTTGCCTTTGCCATCGAAGCCCTTGCCCTGGATGCCGCGGAAGTCGCGCACACGCGGCAGCGCAATGGTCACGAGCCTGTCGAGGAACTCGTACATCCGCGCCTTGCGCAGCGTCACCTTGCAGCCGATCGCCAGACCCTTGCGGATCTTGAACCCGGCGATCGCCTTCTTCGCCAGCGTCTTGACCGGCTTCTGCCCGGCGATCTGCGTCAGCTCGGCCACCGCGGCATCGAGCTTCTTCTGATCGGCCGCAGCTTCGCCCACGCCCATGTTGATGACGATCTTCTCGAGCTTCGGAACCTGCATCGGGTTGGCGTACCCGAAATCGGCCTGCAGCTTGCCTCGCACCTCGGACAGGTAGCGCTGCTGCATGCGCGGCATCGTCCGCTCGGTCGCCGCCACGGTTTCGCTCATCGTCGCGCCCTCAGCTTTCGATCGCCTGGCCGGTCGCCTTGGCGACGCGGACCTTGCGGCCATCGTCGAGCACCCGGAAGCCGACCTTCGTACGCTTTTCGCTGATCGGATCGACCAGCATCAGATTCGACAGGTGGATCGTCGCTTCACGCTCGATAATGCCCCCCGGTTCGCCCATGCCGCGCGGCTTGGTGTGCCGCTTGGCGATGTTGACGCCCTGCACCACCGCGCGGTCGGCCTTCGGCATCACGCTGAGCACCTCGCCCCGCATGCCCTTCGACACGCCGGTGATAACCTCCACCGTGTCGCCCTTGCGAATGCGCGAGGCCATCACAGCACCTCCGGCGCGAGCGAGATGATCTTCATGAACTTACGCCCGCGCAGCTCGCGCACGACAGGACCGAAGATGCGGGTACCGATCGGCTCCTGCTGTTTGTTGATCAGCACGGCCGCATTGCGGTCGAAGCGGATCGCCGAGCCGTCGGCGCGGCGCACGGGGAAGCTGGTGCGCACGATCACCGCCTGGTGGACGTCGCCCTTCTTCACCTTGCCGCGCGGAATCGCCTCCTTCACGGAGACCACGATCACGTCGCCGACCGACGCGGTGCGTCGGCGGGAACCGCCGAGCACCTTGATGCACTGCACGCGGCGCGCACCTGAGTTGTCGGCCACCTCGAGGTTGCTTTCGACCTGGATCATCGCTCGCGCTCCTCAGGCCTGCGCCGCGACGGACTCGGCCGCAGGCACAGCCGCACCGAACATAGGCGCGCCGTTGCGCTCGACGACGATCCACGTCTTGCGCTTGCTGATCGGGCGGCATTCCTCGATGCGCACCACGTCGCCGACCTTGCAGACATTCGCCTCGTCATGCGCCGCGTAGTTCTTCGAGCGGCGGATGAACTTCTTGTAGAGCGGGTGCATGACGCGACGATCGACAAGAACCGTGACGGTCTTGTCCATCTTGTCGCTGGTCACTCGCCCGGTCAGGACGCGCCTGGGCATCCCTCTCTCCTCTCAGGACGTGACGGCGGAGGAGCGCTGCTTCTCCGCCAGAATGGTTTTCACCCGCGCGATCTCGCGGCGCACGAGCCGCATCCGCGCCTGGCCCTCGGTCTGGCCGACGGCACGCTGAAAGCGCAGGTTGAACTGCTCCTTGCGCAGGTCGAGCAGGCTGGCCGCCAGCTCATCGACGGTGCGCGCGCGCACGTCCGACGGCTTGCTGAACGCGGTCTTCGCCATCTCAGGCATCTCCCATACGCGCGATGAAGCGCGTCTTGATCGGCAGCTTGGCGGCGCCGAGCGTGAGCGCCTCGCGCGCCAGTTCAGGCGGCACGCCGTCGATCTCGAACATGATCCGGCCCGGCTTAACGCGGCAGACCCAGAATTCCGGGCTGCCCTTGCCGGAGCCCATGCGAACCTCGGCCGGCTTCGCCGAGACCGGCACGTCGGGGAAGATGCGGATCCACACCCGGCCGGCGCGGCGCATGGCGCGAGTGATCGCGCGGCGCGCGCTTTCGATCTGGCGCGCGGTGATGCGCTCCGGCTCCAGGGCCTTCAGGCCGTAGGTGCCGAAATTCAACGCGGTGCCGCCCTTGGCGTTGCCGTGGATACGGCCCTTGTGCGCCTTGCGATACTTGGTGCGCTTGGGTGAAAGCATCGTCCTGTGTCCTTAGCGCTGCGGCGCCTGTTCGGCGGCGCGGCGGTCCTGCGCCAGCGGGTCGTGCGCCAGGATCTCGCCCTTGAAGATCCAGACCTTCACGCCGCAGGTCCCGTAAGTGGTCTTGGCCGTAGCGACGCCGAAATCGACATCCGCGCGCAGCGTATGCAGCGGCACGCGGCCTTCGCGGTACCACTCCACCCGGGCGATTTCGGCGCCGCCGAGACGGCCGCCGCAATTGATCCGGATGCCCTGCGCGCCGAGGCGCATCGCCGACTGCACCGCGCGCTTCATCGCCCGGCGGAACGCGACGCGGCGCTCGAGCTGCTGCGCGATGTTCTCGGCGACGAGCGTCGCGTCGATCTCGGGCTTGCGGATCTCGACGATATTGAGCGCAACCTCGGCCTTGGCCATCTTGCCGAGGTCCTTGCGCAGCACCTCGATATCCTGGCCCTTCTTGCCGATCACCACGCCCGGCCGCGCCGCGTAGATCGTCACGCGCGGCTTCTTCGCCGGGCGCTCGATCACGACGCGGGACACGCCCGCGCCGTGCAGCTTGGCGCGCAGGTGGTTGCGCAGCTTCAGGTCCTCATGAAGCAATTTCGCGTAGTCGTTGCCTGCGAACCAGCGGCTGTCCCAGGTCCGGTTGATGCCGAGACGCAGGCCGATCGGATTAACTTTGTGACCCATCGGTCAGGCCGCCTTCTGCACGGGTTCATCACGACGTTCCGCCACCACGATCTTCAGGTGGCTGAACCACTTCTCGACGCGCGCCGCCTTGCCGCGGCCGCGGGCGTGGAAGCGCCGCATCACGATCGAGCGGCCCACCTCGGCACGGGTGACGACGAGGCGGTCCACGTCGAGCTGATGGTTGTTCTCCGCGTTCGCGATGGCGCTTTCTAGCGCCTTGCGCACGGCGCCCGCGATGCGGCGCTTGCTGAAGGTCAGCGTGGCAACGGCCTGACTGGCGGGCAGGTTGCGGATCATGCCGGCGACCAGGTTGAGCTTGCGCGGGCTGACGCGCAGGTTGCTCACGATTGCCTGCGCCTCGGTCTCTTCCAAAAGGCGCGGATGCTTGGGCTTGCTCATCTCAGCCTCGCTTGGCCTTCTTGTCGGCCGAGTGGCCATGGAAGGTCCGCGTCGGCGAGAACTCGCCGAACTTGTGACCGACCATGTTCTCCGTGACCTGCACAGGAAGAAACTTATGGCCGTTGTAGACGCCGAAGGTCAGGCCGACGAACTGCGGCAGGATTGTGGACCGGCGCGACCAGATGCGGATGATCTCGTTGCGGCCCGAGGCGCGAGAGGCATCTGCCTTGTTGAGCAGGTACCCGTCGACGAACGGCCCCTTCCAGACGGAGCGTGCCATTCTACTTGCCCTTATTCCGGCGCCGGATGATCAGGCTGTCCGTGCGCTTGTTCGACCGTGTCTTGTAGCCCTTGGTCGGCTTGCCCCAGGGCGTGACCGGATGGCGGCCGCCCGAGGTGCGGCCTTCGCCGCCGCCATGCGGGTGATCGACCGGGTTCATCACCACGCCGCGGTTGTGCGGGCGGCGGCCCAGCCAGCGGCTGCGGCCGGCCTTGCCGATGTGCTGGTTCATGTTGTCCGGGTTGGACACGGCGCCGATGCTCGCCATGCACTCGGCGCGCACGACGCGAAGTTCGCCCGACATCAGCTTGATCTGCGCGTAGCCGGCATCCTTGCCGACGAGCTGGGCGTAGTTGCCCGCCGCGCGCGCGACCTTGCCGCCGGCGCCGATCTTCATCTCGATGTTGTGGACGATCGTGCCGACCGGGATCGCAGCCAGCGGCATCGCGTTGCCGGGCTTGATGTCGGCGCGCTGCGCGGAAATCACGGTGTCGCCCACGCGCAGCCGCTGCGGCGCGATGATGTACGACAGCTCGCCGTCCTGATACTTGATCAGGGCGATGAACGCCGTGCGGTTTGGATCGTATTCGAGCCGCTCCACCGTCGCCGGCACGTCGAACTTGCGGCGCTTGAAATCGACCAGGCGGTACGACTGCTTGTGCCCGCCGCCACGGAAGCGGCTGGTGATGCGGCCGTGATTGTTGCGCCCGCCCGAGGAGTTCTTGCCCTCGGTCAGCCCCTTCACCGGCTTGCCCTTGTAGAGCTCGCTCCGGTCGATCAGCACGGTGCCGCGCAGGCTCGCGGTCACCGGGTTGAACTGCTTGAGTGCCATCGTTCTGCCCTATGCCCGAACGGTCACGACAGCCCGGTGGAGAAGTCGATCGACTGGCCCGAGGCCAGCGTAACGAACGCCTTCTTCACATCGGAGCGCCGGCCAGGGCGACCCTTGAAACGCTTCGTCTTGCCCTTCTGGACAAGCGTGTTCACCGCCACGACCGAGACGCCGAACAGCCCCTCGATCGCCGCCTTGATCTCCGGCTTCGTCGCGCTGATCGAAACGCGGAAGACGAACTGGCCCTTCTCCGACAGGCCGGTCGCCTTCTCGGTGATCACCGGGTTGCGGACGATCTCGTACATCGCCTCGCGCGAAAGTTGCTTGCCGCGCGCGGCGGCCGCCGTGCCGCTCATGCCGATGCTCCTTCGCCGGCGGAGGCAGCGGCGGCGAGGCCGAGGCGCTGCTTCAGCCCTTCCACGGCCGCGGGCGTCACCGCCAGCACGTCGTGGTTGAGGATGTCGTAGACGTTGGCGCCGACCGTCGGCAGCACGTCTACGTTCGGGATGTTGCGCGAGGTGCGCAGGAAACCCTGATCGACCTCGGCATCGACGATGAGGGCCGAGCGCCAGCCGAACGCCTTCAGCTGCGCCGCCAGGTCCTTCGTCTTGCCGGGGGCGCCCGACGTGTCGAGCACGATCAGCTTGCCCTCGGCCTGCTTCTGCGAGAGCGCCGAGATCAGGCCGAGCCGGCGCACCTTCTTCGGCAGCGCGTAGCCGTGGTCGCGGACGACCGGGCCGTGCACGACGCCGCCGGTGCGGAACTGCGGCGCGCGCAGGCTGCCCTGGCGTGCATTGCCGGTGCCCTTCTGCCGGTACGGCTTCTTGGTCGTGCCGGAAACCTCGCCCATGCCCTTGGTCTTGTGCGTTCCCGCACGGCGCTTGGCGAGCTGCCAGTGCACCACCCGCGCCATGATGTCGGCGCGCGGCGTGGCGGCGAAGATCTCGTCGGGAAGGTCAAGCGACCCCCCGCTCGTGTTCGCCAGCGTGGTGATAGCGAAATTCATCGATCTGCTTCCCTCAGCCCGCCGCTGCTGCTTCGAGCAGCGCGGCCGGATACGGCACATCGGCGGGACGCTTGCGCTTCACCGCGTCGCGCACGAGCACGAAGGCGCCCTTCGCGCCCGGCACCGCGCCGCGCAGCATCAGAAGGCCCTTCTCCACATCGACGGCCGCCACTTCCAGGTTCTGGGTGGTCACCCGCTCGTCGCCGAGATGGCCGGCCATCTTCTTGTTCTTAAAGGTCTTGCCGGGATCCTGACGGTTGCCGGTCGAGCCATGGCTGCGATGGCTGATCGACACGCCGTGGCTGGCTTCCAGGCCGCCGAAGTTCCAGCGCTTCATCGCGCCGGCGAAGCCCTTGCCCTTCGTGGTGGCGGTCACGTCGACCTTCTGCCCGACCAGGAAATGCGCCGCCGACAGCGTCGCACCCGGCTCCAGCAAAGCGTCGGCGGCGACGCGGAATTCCACGAGCTTCGCCTTCGGCTCGACCTTCGCGCGGGCGAAGTGACCCTTGTTCGGCTTCGTGACGTTCTTGACCTTCGCCTTGCCCCAGCCGAGCTGGACGGCGGTGTAGCCGTCCTTCTCCTCGGTGCGCGTGTCCACGACCTGCACCTGATCGAGGTGCAGGACGGTGACCGGCACATGCGTGCCGTCGTCCCTGAAGATGCGGGTCATGCCCAGCTTGCGGGCGACCAGTCCGGTACGCATCGGAGAACCAGCCCCTTACAGCTTGATTTCGACGTCGACGCCGGCCGCGAGATCGAGCTTCATCAGCGCGTCTACCGTCTGCGGCGTGGGTTCGACGATGTCGAGCAGGCGGCGATGCGTGCGCATCTCGAACTGCTCCCGGCTCTTCTTGTCGACGTGCGGGGAACGGTTGACCGTGAACCGCTCGATATGCGTCGGCAACGGAATCGGCCCCCGGACGCGCGCGCCCGTACGCTTGGCCGTGTTCACGATCTCCTTCGTGCTGTTGTCGAGCACGCGGTGATCGTAGGCCTTGAGGCGGATCCGGATATTCTGGTTGTCCATAGCTGCGTAATTCCGTCTTGCACGCCGGCTCGCAGCGCCCCGCGGGATTGCGGGGCGCTGCATTCGGTCAATCAGGCCGTGATCTTCGCGACCACGCCGGCGCCGACGGTCCGGCCACCCTCGCGGATGGCGAAGCGCAGGCCCTCGTCCATGGCGATCGGCGCGATCAGCTCGACATCCATCGAGACGTTGTCGCCCGGCATCACCATTTCCGTGCCTTCCGGCAGCTGCACGACGCCCGTGACGTCGGTGGTGCGGAAGTAGAACTGCGGACGATAGTTGGTAAAGAACGGCGTGTGGCGACCGCCCTCTTCCTTCGTCAGCACGTAGGCCTCGGCCTTGAACTTGGTGTGCGGCGTGATTGATCCGGGCTTGGCCAGAACCTGGCCGCGCTCCACGTCCTCGCGCTTGGTGCCGCGCAGCAGGGCGCCGATGTTGTCGCCCGCCTCGCCGCGGTCGAGCAGCTTGCGGAACATCTCGACGCCGGTGACGATCGTCTTCTGCGTGTTGCGGATGCCCACGATCTCGACTTCGTCGCCGACGTTGATCACGCCGCGCTCGATGCGGCCTGTCACCACGGTGCCGCGGCCGGAGATCGAGAACACGTCTTCGATCGGCATCAGGAACGGACGGTCCATCGGACGCTCCGGCTGCGGGATGTATGCATCCACCGCTTCCATGAGCTTCAGCACCGCCTGCTCACCGATCTCGGGCTGCTTGTCCTCGAGCGCGCAGAGCGCCGAACCCTTGATGATCGGGATGTCGTCGCCCGGGAACTGGTAGGACGACAGCAGCTCGCGCACTTCCATCTCCACGAGCTCGAGCAGCTCGGGATCGTCCACCATGTCCACCTTGTTCATGAACACGACGAGCGCCGGCACGCCGACCTGGCGGGCAAGCAGGATGTGCTCGCGCGTCTGCGGCATCGGGCCGTCGGCGGCGGACACGACCAGGATCGCGCCGTCCATCTGGGCCGCGCCCGTGATCATGTTCTTCACGTAGTCGGCGTGGCCGGGGCAATCGACGTGCGCGTAGTGGCGCTTCTGCGTCTCGTACTCGACGTGCGCGGTCGAGATCGTGATGCCGCGGGCGCGCTCCTCGGGTGCCTTGTCGATCTGGTCGTAGGCGGTGAAGGTCGCGCCGCCGGTCTTCGCCAGGATCTTCGTGATCGCAGCCGTCAGCGACGTCTTGCCATGATCGACGTGACCGATCGTGCCGATGTTGCAGTGCGGCTTGTTACGCTCGAATTTCGCCTTCGCCATGGTCGTTCTCCGAAGGACCGATACAGGTCCGGTGGGGGTGGGCTAGGTGTGGTTACCAACGATAGTGGCTGAAGGCCTTGTTGGCCTCGGCCATCCGGTGCGTGTCCTCGCGCTTCTTCACGGCGGCACCGCGGTTATTGACCGCATCGTGCAGCTCGTTCGAAAGCCGGTCCTCCATCGTGTGTTCGCCGCGCTTGCGGGCCGCATCGATCAGCCAGCGGATCGCCAGCGCCTGCCGCCGCTCGGCGCGGACTTCGACGGGCACCTGGTAGGTCGCACCGCCGACGCGGCGGGACCGCACCTCGACCGACGGCTTCACGTTGTCCAGCGCCTCGTGGAACAGGCGGACCGGATCGGCCTGGTTGCCGCCGCGCTTCTTCAGCACGTCGAGCGCACCATAGACGATGCCCTCGGCGACGGACTTCTTGCCGTCGAACATCAGCGCGTTCATGAAGCGCGTGATGACGATGTCGCCAAACTTGGCGTCCGGCAGGATCTCGCGCTTTACGGCGCGGCGGCGGCGGCTCATTCGCCTTCTCTCCCCGTTACTTCGGCCGCTTGGCGCCGTACAGCGACCGGCGCTGGCGGCGCTTCGCGATGCCCTGCGTGTCGAGCACGCCGCGAAGGATGTGATAGCGGACGCCCGGCAGGTCCTTCACGCGACCGCCGCGGATCAGCACCACGCTGTGTTCCTGCAAGTTGTGCCCCTCGCCGGGGATGTAGCTCACCACCTCGTAGCCGTTGGTCAGCCGCACCTTCGCCACCTTGCGGAGGGCGGAGTTCGGCTTCTTCGGGGTGGTGGTGTAGACGCGCGTGCAGACGCCGCGCTTCTGCGGGCAGCCCTGGAGGGCCGGCACCGTGTTGCGGCTTTTCTGCGGCTCGCGCCCCTTGGCGATGAGCTGGTTGATCGTCGGCATGGAGCCTCTGTCTTTCCAATCCTGCGTCCCTGGCCGGGCGCCCGGGTTTCGTGGGACCGTGCGTCCACAGCAAAACCCGCACGACGTGGATCGCTCCAGCCTGCGGGTTGCGACCTGCCTGCGGCCTAGGCCTCCGGGACGGGGTCCGGAGGCGGCACCGCGAGCGGAAGGTGCTGCTAACGACTACGGCCCGAAAAACCATCGGGTTCGGCCGAGGGCGCGGAACCTACGGCGGGGGGGTGGTCAAGTCAAGCGAACCGAGAGGTCCGCAGCCGCCGCAAACGCCCCGCGGAGGCGCTTCCGGGATGCCGCTTGGGCAGTCCAGCTATGCGCGGACCCGGGCGGAGCCCCCGGACGGCGGACTCAGCCCCGGAGGAACCGGTAGGTGAACCCCGCGCCGTCCGTTCCGATGCGGCCGACCGTCGGATTCGGGAAGTGGATGGGCAGGATGAGCGTGCCGGTATCGGCGACCGAGGCGAAGAAACGCCGGCGCGACTCCACCGCCTGCGCCGTGTCCCAGTCAAAGACGGTGTACCAGCCCGGTTCGCGGACCTGGAGCGCGTGGTGCATGAGGTCGCCGGTGACCACTGCGCGCTGACCGCCCGACTTGATGTTGACGCAGCAATGGCATGGCGAATGGCCGGGCGTCGGGGTCAGCCAGACCGTGTCGTCGAGCGCGTAGTCATCGTCCACGAGCAGTGCCTGCCCTGCCTGAACGATGGGGAGGCAGTTCATCCGCCACACCTCGCCCGGCGGGTTGCGGCCCTCCGCCGTTGCCTGTTCCCAGGCCGCGTACTCCCGCTTGTGGAAGACGTATTTGGCGTTCGGGAAGGTCGGCACCCACTTCCCGCCGACCAGGCGGGTGTTCCAGCCGCAATGGTCGATGTGCAGATGCGTACAGAATACATAGTCAACGTCCTCGAAGCGCAGGCCGGCCGCGCGGAAGCCGTCGAGCCAGGGCTGCTTCGGGAAGTCCATCGGGGCGGGATACTTCTTATCCTCGCCGGTGCAGGTATCGACCAGAATCAGATGCTTAGGGGTCCGAACGACGAAGGTCTGATAGGTGATGACCATCTTGCCGGAGGCCTGATCGAACACCTCGGGGTCCAGCCCGGCGAGATGCTTCCGAGCCAGGTCGGCATCGTAGGCGGGGAACATCGCCTCCGGCGTGCGCCACGGGCCGTCGCGCTCGACGATGGACGTGATCTCGACATCGCCGATCGTGAGTCGCTGCATTGCCGGCCTCCCCTGTTGCCGCCAGCTTAACGGCCGCGAGGGCCTTGTCACGCCGGGTAGCCCGGACAGAGGGGAAAAGAGCCGGATGGTGGGTGCGACAGGGATTGAACCTGTGACCCCCGCCGTGTGAAGGCGATGCTCTACCGCTGAGCTACGCACCCGATCCGGAGCGCGGGTGATAGGCGGCGGCATCCCCGGCTGTCAACGCCGTGACGGACCTTGTCCGGCACGGCCGCCGGCTTAAATCGCAGCCATGCGACATGCCGTCACAGCGATGATGCTGGCTCTTCTGGCGGCGACGACCGCCGCCGGGGCCACGACGGATACAGCCCCGACGGCGCCCAGCGCCTCCGCCGGCGGACTTTCGGGCACCACCCAGTTGCACGTCGATTACGATACCTATGCCGCCGGGCTGGACGTGGTGCGGTTGCGCGCCGGCTTCGGGCTGGATGCGACCCGCTATCGGATGGCGCTCGCCTACCACACGACCGGGCTCGCGGGGCTGTTCCTGCGGGGCCATCAGGTGAGCACCGTCGAGGGGCTGTGGGATGGCGGACTGCCGGAACCGATGCGCTTCCTCGGCGACGGATATTGGCGGGGCGAACCCCGCCGCACCCTGATCGACTACCAGAAAGGCCTGCCGCTGATCAGGGAGATGCAGCCGCCGAACGACGCGGAGCGCGATCCCGTGCCGCCGGAATTGCAGCGCAACACCGTCGATACGCTGAGCGCGTTGGCGCTGCTGATGCGCCGCGTGGCAGACTCGGGACGCTGCGAGGTCTCGGTGCGGACCTATGACGGGCGGCGGGTCGCCGAGATTGCCGCCCGCACCGTCGGCGAGGAGGCGCTGCCGTCCACCGGACGATCGGCCTTCACGGGGGATGCTCTGCGCTGCGACTTCGATGGCCGCATGCTCGCGGGCTTTCTGCACGGGACCGACATGGCGCGCGACAGCAGACTCCAGCACGGTTCCGCCTGGCTTGCCCGCGTTATTCCCGGCGGGCCGCCAGTGCCGGTCCGGATGACCTTCGAGACGCGGTGGTTCGGCACTGCCACGATGTACATGACGGGCGCCGGTCCGGGCATGGACGTCAGCGGCTTGGCGGAGTGAGCCCGACGAGGCGCGCCGCGAGCGCGGGCACATCGCCCGCCTGATGCGCAACCGCCGCCGCGCCGCCGGCCATGGCGGGGGGCCCGTAGCCCCATCCCGCGAAAATGGCGGGGATCGCGGCGGCGAGCGCCGCGTTGATATCGTTGGCATGGTCGCCCAGCATCACCGCCCGTTCCGGAACGCCTCCTGCAGCGCGGAGGGTCGCGCGCAGATGCGCGGGATCGGGCTTGCGGGCCGGCACCGAATCGGCGCCGCTGACTGCGGCGAACAACGGCAGCACCCCGAGCGCGTCAAGCACGGTCCGCGCCGGCGCGGTGAGCTTGTTCGTACAGACGGCGAGCAGCCAGCCGGCGCCGGACATATGCTCCAGCGCCTCCCGAACCCCCGGAAACAGCCGTGTGGCGACGGTTGCGTTGGCGGCGTAATCGTCCACCAGATCGGTAAGCGCCCGGCTGTCGGGCGCCGCGCGCCGGGCCGCAAACGCCTTGGCGAGAAGGCGTTCGGAGCCGTCGCCCACCATCGCGGCGGTCTCCGCCTCCGAAAACGGAGGCAGCCCGCGGGCGGCCAGGGTACGGTTGAGGGCAGCCGCAATATCCGGCACCGAATCGACCAGCGTGCCGTCAAGGTCGCAGATCAGCGTGGGGGGCAGGATGTTTCACTCCGAAACGGGAATTGAAGCCGCGGCCGGTGCCCGGGCTTTGACACGCCGTTCCTTGCGCCGCTACCCCGGAAAGCCAGGACATCAGGATAGTCAATGACATCGACCGCCGTAATCCTGGCCGCCGGGATGGGGACCAGGATGCGCTCCGCCCTGCCGAAGACCCTGCACCGGATCGCCGGGAGGACCATGCTGCGCCACCTTCTCGGCAGTTGCGAGGAGGTGTTCGACCGGTGCGCGGTGGTGATCGGCCCAGATATGGAGGCGGTCGCGCGCGAGGCGGCGCCGCATCCATCGGTGGTGCAGGCGGATCGCCTGGGCACGGCCCATGCGGCGCTGCAGGCCGCCGCCCATTTCGGGGACGGCGACGTCGCGGTGCTGTACGCCGACAATCCGCTGATCGCGCCCGCCACGCTGCGCGCGTTGCTGGCGGATCGCCGCGCCGCGGGGGCCGGGCTGGCGCTGCTCGCGATGCGCCCGCCGGACCCCGGCCGCTACGGCCGCGTCATCCTGCGCGGCGGCGCTGTGGACCGGATCGTGGAGTGGAAGGACGCGAGCGAGCAGGAGCGCGCCGAGGGGCTGTGCAATGCGGGCGTGCTCTGCGCCGCCGCCGCGGACATGGCGCGCTGGCTTCGCGCGGTGCGCCCGGACAACGCCGCGGGCGAATACTACCTGACCGATGTGGTCGCGATCGCACGCCGCGACGGGGCGCATGTCATCGCGGTGGAGGCGCCGTATGACGAGCTGCGGGGCATCAACACGCGGGCGGAACTCGCCGAAGCCGAGGCGATCGTGCAGCGGAGGCTGCGCGATGCCGCGATGGAGGGCGGGGCGACGCTGACCGACCCATCCTCGGTCTTCCTGAGCGCCGACACCGTGCTGGGACAGGATGTGACGATCGGGCCGAACGTGGTGATCGGACCGGGCGTGCGGATCGCCGACGGGGTGGCGATCCACGCCTTCAGCCATCTGGAGGGGTGCAGCATCGGCGCGGGCAGCAGCGTCGGGCCGTTTGCCCGCCTGCGCCCCGGCGCGGTGCTGGAGCGCAACGCGCATGTCGGCAACTTCGTGGAGCTGAAGGCCGCGACGCTGGGCGAAGGCGCGAAGGCTAATCACCTGTCCTATCTGGGTGACGCCACGGTTGGTGCGGGCAGCAACATCGGGGCGGGTACGATCACCTGCAACTATGACGGTTTCGCCAAGCATCGCACGCATATCGGCGCCCACGCGTTCATCGGATCGAACACCGCGCTCGTTGCGCCGGTGAGCATCGGCGACGGCGCGCTGATCGCGGCGGGCAGCGTGATCACCGACGATGTCGCGCCCGATGCGCTGGCGGTGGCGCGGGGGCGGCAGCATGACAAGCCGGGCGGCGCGGCGGCGTTCCGGGCGGCGCAGACAGGAAAGAGGAAGCAGGCCTGATGTGCGGAATAATCGGCGTCATCGGCAAGCAGCCTGCGGCGCCGCTCCTGCTGGACGGCCTGCGCCGCCTGGAATACCGGGGCTACGACAGCGCCGGGATCGCCACCCTGTCCAACCTCGCGATCGAGCGGCGCCGGGCCGAAGGCAAGCTCGGCAACCTTGCCGCCGTGCTGGAGCAGTCGCCGCTGCCGGGAACCATCGGCATCGGCCATACGCGCTGGGCGACGCATGGCGCGCCGACCGAGGGCAACGCCCACCCGCACGGCACGGAGCGGGTGTCGGTCGTCCATAACGGCATCATCGAGAACCACGCCGAGCTGCGCGCAGAGCTGGAGGCGGCAGGCCAGGAGTTCAGCACCGAGACGGACACCGAGACGGTCGCGCAGCTCGTCGATCTCAACCTCAAGCGCGGGATGGACCCGGTGGAGGCGGCGGGCTCCGCGTTCCGCCGCCTGGAGGGGGCCTATGCGCTGGCAATGATCTTCGCGGGGCATCCCGACCTGATCGTCGGCGCGCAGCACGGTGCGCCGCTCGCCGTGGGTTTCGGCGACGACGAGATGTTCGTGGGCTCCGACGCGCTGGCGCTTGCGCCCCTCACGCGCCGGATCGCCTATCTGGAGGACGGCGACTGGACGGTCGTGGACCGCAAGGGCGCGCGCTTCTTCGACGCGAGCGGCGCGGAGGTGCGCCGCGCCGTGAATCTGACGCGTCTGACCGGCGCGGCCATCGGCAAGGGCAATTTCCGCCATTTCATGGAGAAGGAGTTGCACGAGCACCCGGCGGTGATCGGCGACACGCTGCACCGCATGGTCAATCCGGCGACCCGCGCGGTGATGCTCCCTGCCCTGCCCTTCGACTTCGCATCCGTGCCGCGCATCACCGTCAGCGCCTGCGGATCGGCCTTCTATGCCGGCATGGTCGGGCGCTGGTGGTTCGAGGCGGTGGCGCGCATCCCGACCGACGGCGACGTGGCGAGCGAGTTCCGCTACCGCAACCCGCCGCTGCCCGAGGGCGGGCTCGGGCTTCTGGTCAGCCAGTCCGGCGAGACCGCCGACACGATGGCGGCGCTGCGCTACATGCGCGCGCAGAGGCAGCATGTGCTGTCCATCGTGAACGTTCCCGAGAGCACGATGGCGCGCGAGGCGGACGCCGTGCTGGAGACGGTGGCGGGGCCGGAGATCGGTGTGGCGAGCACGAAGGCGTTCACCGCGCAGTTGTCGGTGCTCGCCTGCCTCGCGCTCGCGGCCGCGCGGAGCCGGGGCGCCATCGACGCCGAGACCGAGGCCAGGATGACCGACGCCTTGCTGGAAGTGCCAAGCCGGTGCGCCGAGGTGCTGGCGAATGACGGCGCCATCCAGTCGGTCGCGGCGCGCGTGGCGCAGGCGCGCGACGTGCTGTTCCTGGGCCGCGGCAACTGCTTCCCGATCGCCATGGAAGGCGCGCTGAAGCTGAAGGAGATCAGCTACATCCACGCCGAGGGATACGCGGCCGGGGAGATGAAGCACGGGCCCATCGCGCTGATCGACCCGGCGGTGCCGGTGATCGCGATCGCGCCCTCGGGTCCGCTGTTCGAGAAGACCGCGTCCAACCTGCAGGAAGCGGCGGCACGCGGCGGGCAGCTGATCGTGCTGAGCGACGCGGCGGGCGCCGCGAAGCTGAAGCACATCGCCGCCGAGACGGTGGTGCTGCCGGCGGTCGATCCCTTCGTCGCGCCGATCCTGTACGCGGTGCCGGTGCAACTGCTCGCCTATCAGGTCGCGGTACTGAAGGGGACGGACGTCGATCAGCCGCGCAATCTCGCCAAGTCGGTGACGGTGGAATAGCGGACGGCATGGCCGCGCGCCCGAGGCCCGCACCGGCGCCGCCGCGCAACTTCGACGGCTTCCCGCCCGAGGCGCTGCAGTTCCTGCGCGATCTTGCCGCGAACAACGATCCGGCCTGGTTCAAGCCGCGCCGGGAGGAATACGAGGCATTGGTGCGCGGGCCGATGGTCGCGCTGGCGGCCGATCTGCTGACCATGGCGGCGGCGCGCAAGCTGCCGCTGTCGGGCGATCCGCCGAAGGCGGTGTTCCGCATCCACCGCGACGTGCGCTTCGCCAAGGACAAGCGGCCGTACAAGACGCATTGCGGCGCGTCGCTGAGCCGCACGGGAGAACGGCTGGCTCCCGGCCTTTTCTATATTCACCTGGAACCGGGCGCGTGCTTCGCCGGCGTCGGCTTCTGGCACCCGGAACCCGCGCTGCTCGACCACCTTCGCCAGCGCATGATCGCCGCCCCGGCGCCGTTCCTGAAGATGTTGCGGACGCTGGATGCGCGCGGCATGCCCATCGCCCCTGACGAGGACGCCGCCAAGCGGCTGCCGCGCGGCTGCGAGGCGGCGCGCGGCAGTCCGGTGGAGCCGTTCGTGATGTACCGCAATCTGCTGGCCCGGCACGCGCTGACCGACCGGCAGATGCTGGACGCCGCGCTGCCGGACCTGCTGTTGGACAGGTTCGTCGCCGCCCGGCCGCTGCTGGATTTCGGCTGGGCGGTGGTGGACGGCAGGAGCGGGTAGCGCCTCTATTCGGCGGCGACGAGCGCGCGCCGGCGGGTGCGCCGCTCGCTCGCGAGCGCCATCACGACGGTCAGCGTCATGAACAGCACCGAGACGTAAAACACGAAGCGCGGCGCGCCATGGTCCATGATCCCGCCGCCGAGCATCGGGCCGATGGTGCCGCCGATGTTGAACCCGGTGGTGACGATGCCGAACACGCGGCCCGAGGCGCCGGGCGGCGCGGCGGCGCGCACCATCATGTCGCGCGAGGGCGCGATCATGCCCGCGAGGAACCCCGCGCCCCCCATGCAGGCGATAAGCAGGACGGCGCCCGGATAGACGGTGCCGACGATCGCGACGAGCACCGCCGCGCCGCCGAAGCCGGCGGCGGCCACATCGCCATGCCGCTTGGTGGCGTCCGCGATGTAGCCGCCCGCCAGTACGCCGAACGCGGTGGCGAGCAGGAAGGCGGTGAGCGCCCCGTTCGCGACGGGGAGCGTGACGCCGTAGAGGGAAACCAGGGCGACGACGGAGAAGTTGTTGATCGCGCCAGAGGACAGGCTGAGCAGCGTGAAGAAGCCCACGAGCCCGATCACCGTCGGGGTCAGGAGCGATCGCAGCGGGATCGGCGCCGCCGCCCCCGCCGCCGCGCGAGGACCGTTGGACCGGTCAAGCGAGGGCGACAGCAGAAGGGGTATCGCGGCGATCCAGGCGACCGCACCCGCCGCGACGATCGCGCCCTGCAGGCCGACCTGGCTGTTCAGCGCCAGCATGACCATCGGCGCGACCGCGCCGCCGAGATAGCCGGAGAAGGTGTGCCAGGAGAACGCCCGGCCGAGCCGGGACGGTTCGATCACCGAGCCCAGGATCGAATAGTCGGCCGGGTGATAGACGGCATTCGCCGTGCCGACCAGGAGCGCGCTGCAGAGCAGCATCGGATAGGTCGGATAAAGCCCGAACGCGGCATAGCCTGCGCCCGCGAGCACGAGGCCGCCGATCAGCACGCGGCGCGCGCCGAAGCGGTCGGCGGCGTAGCCCATCGGCGTCTGCACCAGGGCGCCCGCGATGTTGCCGATCGTGATGGCGAGCCCGAGTTCGACGAAGCCGATCCCCAGGCGCTGCTTGAGGAACGGGAAGAGCGGGATGAACACGAGATAGTGGAAGTGGCTGACCATGTGCGCGCCGCAGATCAGCGCAAGCGCACGAAACTCGCCGGGCTTCCAGGCAGGCTGCCTGTCCATCGCTTACTCGCTTTCCCGTCGCGGCACGCGCCGCCGCCCTGCGCCCGCCTGGCGCGTTTTCGTCCCCGACCGCAGCCTAAACCGTGCGGGCGGCGCCGTCATGTGCGCGCACCCCGTGACAATCCGCCCGATACGCTCCTAGACTTGTAGCCCCGCCATTGCCAGCAACCGAGGCCAGCATGTCCCTCACGAACAGTCCCGATCCCGAGGTCCGCGCGAGGGTCGTCAAGCAGGACCTCGACAGCGTTCTCCATCCGCTTGTGCAGCATCGCGCGCTGGAGACGAGCCAGCTTGTCATCACCGGCGGCCAGGGCTCGACGATCGTCGATGCGGACGGCACCACCTACCTCGACGCGATGGCCGGGCTGTGGTGCGTGAACATCGGCTACGGCCGCGTGGAACTCGCGCAGGTCGCGGCCGAGCAGATGCAGCAGGTTGCATACTATCCGCACACCGCGATGAACCTGCCGGCCGCGCAGCTCGGCGAGCAGATCAATTCGCTGATGGGTGGCGATTATCACACCTACTTCGTGAACTCGGGCTCGGAGGCGAACGAGGCGGGCTTCAAGATCGCGCGCCAGTTCGTGAAGCATGAGTATCCCGGCGAGTTCCGGTTCAAGACGATCTCCCGCTACTACGCCTATCATGGCACGACGCTGTCCACGCTGGCGGCGGGCGGCATGGGCGACCGCAAGGGCAAGTTCGAGCCGTATTCGGGCGCCTTCGTGCATGTGCCGGCGCCGACCTGCTACCGCTGTCCGATGGGGCTGGAATATCCGTCCTGCGGCGTGGCCTGCGCCAAGGCGATCGAGACGACGATCCTGGGCGAAGGGCCGCAGACCGTCGCCGAGGTGCTGGTCGAGCCGATCATGAGCGGCGTCGGCGTGGCCGTGCCGCCCGACGAATATCACCCGATGGTCGAGGCGATCTGCCGCAAATACGACGTGCTGCTGCATGTCGATGAGGTGATCAACGGCTTCGGCCGCACCGGCAAGATGTTCGGCCACCAGCACTATAACATCAGCCCGGACATCATGGCCGTGGCAAAGGGCATCGTCAGCGCCTACCTGCCCATCGCGGCGACCGTGGTGAAGAACTCGGTGTTCCAGAGCTTCCTCGGCGAGGTCGCGGACGAGCGGCAGGTGATGCAGGTCAACACCTATGGCGGCCACCCGGTCGCCGCCGCCGTCGCGGTGCGCAACATCGAGATCATGCTGGAAGAGAAGCTGCCCGAGCGGGCGGCGGAGATGGGCGGCTACCTGATGGCCGGGCTGAAGGACCGGCTGATGCGCCACGGCATCTGCGGCGAAGTCCGTGGCAAGGGGCTGCTGATCGGCATCGAACTGGTGACGGACCGCGAGAGCAAGACGCAGCTCGGCAGCGCGCTGGTGCAGGGGGTGGTGAATTTCTGCCGCTCCAACGGCGTGATCGTCGGCCGGTCCGGCGGCGGGGCGCGCCACTCGAACACGATCGTGCTGTCGCCGCCGCTGGTGATCACGCGCAGCGAATGCGACACGCTGATCGAGGTGCTGGACCGCGCGCTTCAGATGACCGTCGACAAGATGGCCGGGCGCGGCTGATCCGTTTTCCGGGGTGACCAAAAAAGCCCTCTTCCGTGACCCGGAAGAGGGCTTTTTCTTTGGAAGCCGAGTAGAACGTCAGGCGTCGGCCAGGGCGCGCTCCAGCACGAAGCCGGGATAGCCTTTCGCCGCGACGTCGGCGCAGAGCTGGCGGTAATGCGCCATCCCGCCGGCATAGGGCATGAAGCGGCGCGGCTTGCCGGGGACGTTGGCGCCCAGGTACCAGGAATGGCCGGCGAGCGGCAGCAGCGTGGCGTTGGCCGCGCGGTCCACCTCGTCGCTCCATTGCAGCGCCGCAGGCCTCTCGGCCTCGATGCAGGCGATGCCGTTGGCGCGCATATGCGCGATGCAGTCGGTGATCCAATCGACGTGCTGCTCGATCGCGACGGGCATGTTGCACAGCACGGACGGGCTGCCCGGCCCGGTGATGGTGAACATGTTCGGGAAGCCCGGCACGCCGAGCCCGAGATACGTCTCCGGCCCCGCCTGCCATGCATCGCGCAGCGCAAGCCCGTCGCGGCCCGTGATGCCGAGGCGGAACAGCGGGCCCGTCATCGCATCGAAGCCGGTGGCGAAGACGATGATGTCGAGCTCGTATTCGGCGTCGGTGGTCTTGATGCCGCGTTCGGTGATGCGCTCGATCGGCGTCTTGCGCAGATCGACGAGGCTGACGTTGTCGCGGTTGAAGGTCTCGAAATAGTCGGTGTCGATGGGCGGCCGCTTGGCGGCATAGGGGTGGTCGATGTCGGACAGGATCGCGGCTTTCGCGGGGTCCTTCACGATCTGGCGGATCTTGTTCTTGAGGAACTCGGCCGCGGTGTCGTTGGCGGCCTTGCTGGTGGTGAGGTCGCGGAACGTCGCGCGGAACTGCAGGCCGCCCTTTTCCCACGCCTCTTCATAGAGGGCGAGGCGCTCCTCCTCCGACACGTCGAAGACGGAGCGGTTCTCAATAACGAAGGGATGGCCGTTCGGCGTGCCGAGCATGGTCTCCCGGATTTCAGGATGGTTGCGCTTGACATAATCGACGAACTCGCGCGTGAGCGGCGCGTTGCGCGCGGGCACGCTGTAGTTCGCGGTGCGCTGGAACACGGTGAGATGCGCCGCCTGCTCGGCGATGACGGGCGCGGCCTGGATGCCGGTGGAACCGGTGCCGATCTGGCCGACGCGCTTGCCGGTGAAGTCCACGCCCTCGTGCGGCCATTCGCCGGTGTGGTACCAGCGGCCCTTGAAATCCGCGAGGCCAGGGATGTTCGGCACGTTGGCCGAGGACAGGCAGCCGACCGCGGTGATCAGGTAGGTCGCGGTGAAGGTTTCACCCGATGCGGTCGCGACATGCCACAGATTGGCGGCGTCGTCGTAGCGCGCCGAGACGACGCGGGTGTTGAAGCGGATGTCTCGCTTGAGGTCGAACCGGTCGGCGACGTGATTGAGGTAGCGGCGGATCTCGGCGTGATCGGGATAGCGCTCGCTCCACTCCCATTCCTCCAGTAGCTCCTTCGAGAAGCCGTAGCAGTAGGAATGGCTTTCGGAATCGCAGCGCGCGCCGGGATAGCGGTTCCAGTACCAGGTGCCGCCGACGCCGTCGGCCATTTCGAGCACCACGGCGGACAGGCCGAGACGGTTGCGCAGGCAATGGAGCTGATAGAGACCCGAGAAGCCCGCACCGACGATGACGGCGTCGAACGTGGCGGACTGGGAAGCGGAACTGGTTGCGGCGTCGAGCATGGACGGCTCCGGCTGCTTGGCTGATTTTTCAAGTGTAGACAGCAGAGCAGCCGGACGGTGATCTGGCAACTCCGCCCCCCGGCAGGCCGAGGCTGGCCCGGGTCGGGGAGCCCGGGAAATGGCCC
>JAFEFJ010000200.1 GCA_018240635.1 Pseudomonadota bacterium
GGGCGCGGTCATGCGCCATCGGCGGGGCGGTTGTGCCGTCCGCCGCGGGCGGGAGGCTTCCATGCGGCGCGCTGCGGTTGCGAACGCGGCGCAACGGGCCAACACTGGAGCCGTCCCAGCGGATCGCCAGCATGAGCAGCACCACCGCCGCCGCCGGCCGTCAGGCCGCCGAACGCACCGCCTTTGTCGTCCTGGTGGCGCTCAGCGCCAGCCACCTGATGAACGACACGATGCAATCGCTTCTGCCGGCGATCTATCCGCTGCTGAAATCGAAATTCGACCTGACCTTCGGGCAGATCGGCCTGATCACGTTCACGTTTCAGTTCACCGCATCGCTGCTGCAGCCGGTGGTCGGGCTCTACACCGACCGCAAGCCGATGCCGTTCTCCCTGCCCGTCGGCATGGGATTCACGCTGTGCGGCCTGCTGCTGCTGTCGTCGGCGAGCAGCTTCGCGCTGCTGCTGCTGGCGGCGGGGACAATTGGGCTCGGCTCGTCGGTGTTCCATCCAGAATCCTCGCGCGTGGCGCGGATGGCCTCGGGCGGGCGGCACGGCATGGCGCAGTCGCTGTTCCAGGTGGGCGGCAACGCGGGCTCGGCGCTCGGGCCGCTGCTGGCGGCCTTCGTGGTGGTGCCGCACGGGCAATCGAGCGTCGCGTGGTTCTGCCTGGTCGCGCTGTTCGGGATGTTCGTGCTGTTCAACGTGGGGCGCTGGTACCGCGCGGCGCGGCAGCGGATCGCGGCGCGCCCGCGCGGGGCGGGCAAGCCCGCCTTCGCCTTCTCCCGCGGGCGGGTGTTCACGAGCATCCTGATCCTGCTCGTGCTGATCTTCTCCAAGTATTTCTACATGGCGAGTCTGAACACCTACTTCACCTTCTACCTGATCCATAAGTTCGGCGTGGATGTGCAGACCGCGCAGATCTATCTGTTCGTCTTTCTGGGCGCCGCCGCGGTGGGCACGTTCGCGGGCGGACCGATCGGCGACCGGATCGGGCGGAAATACGTGATCTGGGGCTCGATCCTGGGCGTGCTGCCGTTCACGCTGCTGCTGCCGCACGCCAACCTGTTCTGGACCATCGTGCTGACCATCCCGATCGGCCTGATCCTGGCCTCGGCCTTCTCGGCCATCCTGGTCTATGCGCAGGAGCTGATGCCCGGGAAGGTGGGCATGGTGTCGGGCATGTTCTTCGGCTTTGCCTTCGGCATGGGCGGCCTGGGCGCGGCGCTGCTGGGCGTGCTGGCCGACCGCACGAGCATCGACTTCGTCTATCAGGTCTGCGCCTTCCTCCCGGCGCTCGGCCTGCTGACCGTGCTGCTGCCGAACGTCGAACGGCCGGTGCGCTAGCGCGGCCGATGCCTGAGGCGGGGCTTGTCGTCACCGCCGACGATTTCGGCCTGTCGGAGGGCGTGAACGAGGCGGTCGAGCGGGCGCACCGCGACGGCATCCTGACATCGGCGAGCCTGATGGTGGCGGGGCCCGCGGCCGCCGACGCGGTGGCGCGGGCGCGGCGGCTGCCCAGCCTGCGCGTGGGCCTGCATCTGGTGGCGATCGAGGGCCCGGCGGTGCTGCCGCCCTCCGACATTCCCGGCCTGGTGGACGCGGCGGGGCAGTTTCCGTCCGATCAGCTCCGGCTCGGGCTGCGCTACTTCTTCCTGCCCGCGATCCGCCGCCAGTTGGCCGCCGAGATCCGCGCGCAGTTCGCCGCTTTCGCGGCGACGGGCCTCCTGCTCGATCACGCGAACGCCCACAAGCACATGCACCTGCATCCCACGGTGGGTGCGCTGATGATCCGCATCGGGCGGGAGTTCGGCCTGCGGGCGGTGCGCATCCCGGCCGAACCGCCCGAGGTGATCGAACGCTTGGGCACGCCGGTCGGCTTCGGGGCGCGCGCGCTGTACCGCTGGACGGCGTTGCTGCGGCGCCAGGCGCGCGCCGCTGGGATGGAGGCGAACGACCATTGCTTCGGCCTCGCCTGGAGCGGCCACATGACCCCCGACCGCATCCGCCGCCTGCTCGCCGCGCTGCCCGAGGGGCAGAACGAGATCTACCTGCATCCCGCCACGCACCGGGACGCCCTGCTGCGCCGGCTGATGCCGGACTACGAGCACGAGGCGGAGTTCGCCGCGTTGCTGGAAGCTTGACCCTCAGGCCGAGGGCCAGATCCCGTCGGTCCACCGGCGCAGCGGGCCGGCGAAGGAACGCGCGCTTCCATGCTGCGAGCCGCGCCGGTAGCGCGGATCGTCGCGGAAGCGTTCGGCCATCTTCTGGAAATTGACGAAGGCGGCAGGGTTCTTGCGGTTCGGGCGCTCGCGGCAGATCTCGATGAAGCGGCGCGCGCCTTCCCAGTCCCGCACCAGGGTCGAGCGCATCCAGACCGCGTAGTAGTCCTCGTCCAGGATGCCGGCGTTGCAGCCGATCGCCACCAGTTCGTAGTGGTTCAGGTAGGTGTAGATCTTCTGCCCGGTCGCCTTGTCGGAGTCGTTCTTGGCGTCGGCCAGCCGGTGCAGCGTGTCCTCGCTCGGGTCGTCGATCAGGATGCGGAAGGCGCGGCGGATGTCGCGGTAATGCTCGGAGGATTCGGTGCGCTCGATCAGGTCGAGCGTGGCGCGCATCCGGGCGATGCGGCGGTTCGCCTCGATGGCGAGGATGGCGACCACCACGCCGACCGCGACGATGAGCGGCGAGACCCACCAGAAGGCGGGCGCGGCGGCGGCTTGCGCGGCGATTTGGGCGTGGTCGGGCATGGCGCGCAGGAAGGCCCGGAATTAAGAAACCGCGCAAGCCTAGCCGCACGGTTCTCATCGTGGAATGGTGCATCCCATCCGATGCGATGTCAGTCGCGAACGCCTTCCATATGCCTCTTCCTGCGTCTGCGGTTGCGGGCTGCCCGCTTCCGGTCGAAGCACTATGCCGGGGCGGACTGCCGCGGCGCAACCTGTTTCGACATGGCGGGAGATGGGGATGGCGGGCGGCCGGTTCAACCGCCGCGCCGATAAGCTTCTGAAAACAGACACCGTTTTTCCACAGCGCGCGGCTCTTGGGCGGTGCCGGGGTACGCTGTAGAAGCGCCGCGTCATGCAGGGAACCACGCACGTCGTCGGCGCCGGGCTAGCCGGGCTGTCGGCCGGGCTCGCGCTGGCCGATGCCGGGCGGCGCGTCGTGCTGCACGAGGCGGGGCCGGCGGCCGGCGGGCGCTGCCGGTCCTACCACGACCGCGCGCTGGGCCTGACCATCGACAACGGCAACCACCTGCTGCTGTCGGGCAACGCCGCCGCCTTCGCCTATCTGAACCGCATCGGCGCGGCCGGGACGATGGCCGGGCCGGACGTGCCGCTGTTCCCGTTCGTGGAGGTGCCGAACCCGCAAACGCCCGGTGGCGCGCGCTGGACGGTGCGCCCGAGCGCGGGGCGCGTTCCCTGGTGGATCTTCCAGCCGGGCCGCCGGGTGCCGGGCACGCGGATGGCGGACTATCTGGGGCTGCTCGCGCTTCGCTTCGTGCGCGACGACCGCAGCGTGGCGGCGGCGCTGAAGCCCGGCCCCCTCGCCCGCCGCCTGGTCGAGCCGCTCGCCATCGCGGCGCTGAACACGCCGACCGGCACGGGCCTCGCGCGCTTGCTGGGCGCGGTGGTGCGGGAGACGCTGATGCAGGGGGGCGCCGCCTGCCTGCCGCGCTTCCCGCGCGAAAGCCTCGCCGCCAGCCTGATCGACCCCGCCATCGCGGCCCTGCGCGCGGCGGGGGCGGAGATCGGCTTCTCCCGCCGGATCGCCGCGCTGGACATCGTGGGCAACGAGGTGCGGGCCCTGCGCGGACCGGACGGCGCGATCCCGATCGGGCGCGGCGACGCGGTGGTGCTGGCGGTGCCGCCCTGGGTGGCGGCCGACCTGCTGCCCGGCCTGCGCGCGCCCGACGAATTCGAGGCGATCCTGAACGTGCATTTCCGCGCCGACGCCGACCCCGCCGGGACCGACTGGGCCGAGGCCGGGTTCGTCGGCGTGGTGGGCGGGACGGCGGAATGGGTGTTCGTCAAGCCCGGCCATGTCTCCGTCACGATCAGCGCGGCCAACCGCATGGTGGACGACGCGGCCGACGACATCGCCGCCGCCGTGTGGCCCGACGTTTGCGCGGCGGTAGGCTTCGATGGGCCGATGCCCGCCTTCCGCGTGGTGAAGGAGAAGCGCGCCACCTTCGCCGCCACCGCCGAGCAGGACCGCAAGCGGCCGGGCGCGCGCACCGGGCTCGCGAACCTGGCGCTGGCGGGCGATTGGACCGCGACCGGGTTGCCCGCGACCATCGAAGGTGCCATCAGGTCCGGCTCCGCCGCCGCCCGGATCATCCTTGCCCGCTGACATGGACGCCGACACCGCCCTTGCAGACGCCGACCTGTCCACCTCCATCCTCGATGGCGGGCGGCTCGATGATGCTGTGACGCGCGCGGGCGCGGCGCTCAAGCGGCGCCAGAACCAGGACGGCCACTGGGTGTTCCCGCTGGAGGCGGACGCGACGATCCCCGCCGAATACGTGCTGCTGGAACACTTCCTGGACCGCATCGACCAGCCCTTGCAGGAGCGCATCGGCGTCTATCTGCGCGGCATCCAGGGCGCGCACGGCGGCTGGCCGCTGTTCCACGACGGCGCGTTCAACATCTCGGCCAGCGTGAAGGCGTATTTCGCGCTGAAGGCGATCGGCGATGCGCCCGACGCGCCGCACATGGTCCGCGCGCGCGAAGCGATCCTGGCGGCGGGCGGGGCGGAGCGGACCAACGTGTTCACCCGCGCGCAGCTTGCGCTGTTCGGCGCGGTGCCGTGGCGCGCGGTGCCGGTGATGCCGCTTGAGATCATGCACCTGCCGCTGTGGTTCCCGTTCCACCTCAGCAAGGTGTCGTACTGGTCGCGCACGGTGATCGTGCCGCTGCTGGTGCTGATGGCGCTGAAGCCGCGCGCGCGCAATCCGCGCGGCGTGACCATCGACGAGCTGTTCGTCACGCCGCCCGAGAAGGTGCGCGACTACATCCGCGGCCCGTACCGATCCGCCTGGGGGCGGTTCTTCAAGGGCGTCGATGTGGCGCTGCGCGCCGCCGAGCCGTTCTTTCCGAAGGCGTCGCGCAAGCGGGCGACCGACAAGGCGGTGGCGTTCGTCGTGGAGCGGCTGAACGGCGAGGACGGGCTGGGCGGCATCTACCCCGCCATCGCCAACAGCGTGATGATGTTCGACACGCTGGGCTACCCGCCCGATCATCCGCACGCCGCGACCGCGTGGCGCGCGGTGCGCAAGCTGCTGGTGCCGGAGGAGGACCGCGCCTGGTGCCAGCCCTGCCTGTCGCCGGTGTGGGACACCGGGCTTGCGGGCCACGCGATGGCGGAGGCCGAGGGTGCGGCGAGCGGCACGGTCGATGCCGCCTGCGTCTGGCTGCGCGGCCGGCAGATCAACGCGGTGGTGGGCGACTGGGCGGTGCGCCGCCCCGGCCTGCCGCCGGGCGGCTGGGCCTTCCAGTACTGGAACGACCACTACCCGGACGTGGACGACACCGCCGTGGTGGGAATGCTGCTGCACCGCAACGGCGATCCCGCGCATGAGCAATCCATTGCCCGCGCGCGCGACTGGATCGTGGGGATGCAGTCGAAGGGGCGCGGCGCGTTCGACGGCGGCTGGGGCGCCTTCGAGCCGGAGAACACGCATCTCTATCTGAACCACATCCCCTTCGCCGATCACGGCGCGCTGCTCGATCCGCCGACCGCCGACGTGACGGCGCGCTGCGTGTCGTTCCTGGCGCAGACCGGAATGCCCGCGGACGACCCGGTGATGGCGCGCGCCATCGCCTATCTGCGGCGCGAGCAGGAGAAGGACGGAAGCTGGTTCGGCCGCTGGGGCACCAACTACATCTACGGCACCTGGTCGGTGCTGTGCGCGCTGAACGCGGCCGGCATCCCGCACGACGATCCGGCGATCCGCCGCGCGGTGGCCTTCCTGCTGGAAACGCAGCGCGATGACGGCGGCTGGGGCGAGGACGAGGAGAGCTACGCCGACGCCCCGCCCGGCCGCTACAAGGAAGCGACCGCGAGCCAGACCGCCTGGGCGCTGCTCGGCCTGATGGCGGCGGGCGAGGCGGAGAACCCGGCGGTGGCGCGCGGCATGGCGTGGCTGGCCGCGCAGCAGAAGCCGGACGGCGAGTGGGAAGAGCTGCCCTACACGGCAGTGGGTTTCCCGCGCGTCTTCTATCTGCGCTACCACGGCTACAAGCAGTATTTCCCGCTGCTGGCGCTCGCGCGGTTCCGCAACCTGCGGCGCGGCAACACGAACCGGGTCGCGTTTGGCTTCTGAGCCGTCCCGCTCTTCCGTCGGCATCGTCGTTGGGCTGCAGGCCGAAGCGCGCATCGCGCGGGCGCTCGCGATGCCGGTCGTGGTGGGCGGCGGCGGCGCGGCGGGGGCCGAGGCGGCGGCGCGGCGGCTGGTGGCGGATGGCGCGCGGGCGCTGCTGAGCTTCGGCCTATGCGGCGGGCTCGATCCCGCGCTGCGGGCGGGCGCGCTGCTGGTTCCGGCGGCGGTGCTGGCGGACGGAAAGCGGCACGAGGCGGACCGGGCGCTGGCGGCGCGGTTCGGCGGCGCGGCGCCGGCGGTGCTGCTGGGCGAGGGCGCGATCGCCGCAACGGCGGCGCAGAAGCGCGCGCTGCATGCGGCGACCGGGGCGGCGGCGATCGACCTGGAAAGCGGCCCGGTCGCGCGCGTCGCGGCGGCGGCGGGGCTGCCCTTCGCGGCGGTGCGCGCGGTGTGCGACCCGGCGGACCGCGACCTGCCGCCGGCGGCGCTGGTCGCGCTGGATGCGCAGGGCGCGATCGGGATGCTGGCGGTGCTGCGGTCCGTGCTGGCAGAGCCCCGGCAGGTGCCGGCGCTGATCGGCCTCGGCCGGCAGGCGGCGGAGGCGCGGCGGAGCCTGATGCGCGCCGTCGCGGAGGCGTCGTAGCGTGCGGCAGAGCGCCCCGCTCGACGAGGCCGCGCCGCCGGAGATGCCGATGGAGGCGCTGCGCGAGGCGCTTTCGGTGCTGTTCGACCCCGCGTGGTACCTGGAGCGGTATCCCGACGTTGCGCGCGCGCGGATCGATCCGCTCGATCATTTCATCCGCAACGGTGTGGGCGGGGCGCGCGATCCCAACCCGTTCTTCGATTCCGCCTGGTACCGGGCGCAATACGCCGATGTCGGCGGCACCGGGATCCCGCCGCTTCTGCACTATGTCCGCACCGGGGCCGCGCTGCTGCGCAACCCGCATCCGCGCTTCGATGCGGCCTGGTATGCGCGCCAGCACCCCGAGGCGGCGGCGAATCCGCTGCTGTTCCATCTGCGCGTCGGCGCGGCGCGCGGCTACCCGACCGAGAAGCCGGTCGATCCGCGCGACTTCCTGCCCGCGCGCGCATCCCCCCTGCCGGTGCCGCGCGGCGTTTCCGCATCCGTGGTGATCCCCGTCTATCGCGGGCTCGACGAGACGCGACGCTGCCTGTTCTCGGTGCTGGCGGACGATGCGCGCCTGGCGGGAGAGGTGATCGTGATCGACGACGCCTCGCCCGAGCCCGCTTTGTCGGCGTGGCTCGATACGCTCGCGCAGGCGGGGCGCATCCGGCTGATCCGGCATGCGCGCAATCTCGGTTTCGTTGCCGCCGCGAACCGGGGAATGCGCGAGGCAGGGCGGGCGGATGCGATCCTGCTGAACAGCGACACCGAGGTGCCGCGCGGCTGGACGCGGCGGCT
>JAFEFJ010000201.1 GCA_018240635.1 Pseudomonadota bacterium
GCGTGTTGGCGCGAAGCGCGGCGGCCACCGCCTGCAGGGCGCGGTCGCCCACGCCGTGGCCGTGGTCGTCGTTGATCGCCTTGAAGTGATCCACGTCGATCATCAGCAGGCCGATCGGACGCGGCTGCCCGCCATCGAGCAGGCTGCGCAGATGGCGCATCAGGTAGCGTTGGTTGTAGAGGCCCGTCAGCGGGTCGATCGCCGCCATTTCCAGCGCGTGGCCCAGATCGGCGCGCAGCCGGTCCTGGTAGAATTTCCGGCGGATCTGGTTGCGCGCGCGCACGCGCAGTTCGTTCTCGTCGAGCGGCAGCAGCAGCCAGTCGTTCGCGCCCATGTCGAAGCCGCGCAGCAGCCGCGCCCGCTGCTCCGCCTCGGCCAGAAGCAGCATCGGGATGTCGCGCGTCGGGTCGTCGGCGCGCAGCGAGGAAGCCAGTTGCAGCGCGTCCTCGCTCGCCATCGACAGGTTCAGCACGATCAGGTCGAAGGTCTGCCCGGCGCAGGCGCGCCGTGCCTCGGCCACGCTGCGCGCGCGCCCCGCGACGATGCCCTCGTGGTCCAGCGCGCGGCGCACCGTCTCGGCGCCGTGATCCCAGTCGTCCACCACCAGCGCCCGGGCGCCCTCGATGCGCGGCGCGCCGGCGCCGTCGGAGGCAAGCCCCAGCGCGCGCGCCGTCCGGCCGCGCAGCCGCCACTCGTCGAACATGCGCTTGAGCCGGACCAGCCCGCGAACGCGCGCCATCAGCGTGTCGTATTCGACGGGCTTGGTCAGGAAGTCGTCGGCTCCCGCCTCCAGCCCCTGGATGCGCTCGCCGGGTTCGCCCAGCGCCGTCACCATCACCACCGGCACATGCGCCGTGGCGTCGTCGTCCTTCAGACGGCGGCAGCACTCGAAGCCATCCATCCCCGGCATCATGACGTCGAGCAGGATGAGGTCGGGTTCCCATTCGCGGGCAAGGGTCAGCGCCCCGAACCCGTCGCGTGCAGTCGCCACCTGGTAGTATTCGGCCGACAGCTTCGCCTCCAGAAGGCGGGCATTGGCCGGCACGTCATCGACCACCAGGATCCGGGCTGTCATCGTTTTGCGGTATCCCTCGTCGTCGTGGCCGCAATGGGCGGTTACGATACTCCCCGCGAAGTTGCACGCGTTTTAAGCCGCGCGCGCCCTGAATCCCCGCCGCACGCCGGGCAGGCGCGGCCCGCCGCACACGGGCATCCCCCGGGCTTCCCACAGCCCCCGATGGCAGCCTGACCGGGTTGATTCCCCGTCGCGATCTTGTAGGTTCGTCTCGCGTTCTGCGAGAACGAATCCGCGCAAGATATGACGAAATAATAACAAAAGATGCCGGCCCGTTTCGGGAAAAGACACTTTCGGCATCGGCCGGGCGGCCGTCCGGCAACGCCAACCCCGCGATGTTCTTCCGCAGCTGGCTCGCCAATCCCTTGCGCATGGGATCGGTGGTGCCATCCTCGGCTGCACTCTGTTCGCGCATCGTCCGGCACACCGCGCGGGCAGATGACGAGATTGTGCTCGAGCTCGGAGCGGGCACCGGTCCGATCAGCCGCGCGCTCCTCGCCGCCGGCATCCCCGCCGACCGGCTCTTCGTGGTCGAGATCGAGCCCACGATGGCCGCCCATCTGCGCCGCACCTTGCCAGGAACGCATGTCATCGAGGGCGATGCGCGGGAGCTGGACCGGCTGGTGCCCGAGTGCTGGCACGGGCGGATCGGCACGGTGATCTGTGGCATCCCACTGGTGCTGCTTCCCCGCGCCGAGCAGCGCCGCTTCATCGACGCCATCGAACGGGTGGCCCCCGGCCGCGGCTTCCCGCACTTCTTCTACTGCGCCACCTCGCCGCTGCCGCTGCGCACTCACCGCTTGGCGGGCCGGCGCGAGGCCTGGACCCCGCTCAACTTTCCGCCCGCCAGCGTCTGGCGCTACACCTCAGTTCAGGCGTTGCCTGCCAGATAGTCCATCGCCGCCTGGGCGCCGCCGGGGCGGTGGGGGACGCCCGCGACGCGCAGACCCATCTCCACGCCGCCCAGCGTGCCGATCAACTGAAGGTCGCCGAAATCGCCCAGGTGGCCGATGCGGAACACCTTGTCCTTCAGCACGCCGAGCCCGTTGCCCAGGCTCATGTTGAAGCGCTCCAGGATGGCGGCGCGCAGCGCATCCGCGCTGTGGCCCTCGGGCATCCGCACGGCGGTGAGCGAGGAGGAGTAGTCCCCCGGCTCGGCGCAGTTGATCTCCAGCCCCCAGGCGCGCACGGCGCGGCGCGTGCCCTCGGCGTGGCGGCTGTGGCGGGCGAAGACGTTGTCCAGCCCTTCCTCAAGCAACATGTCCACGGCGGCCTGTAACCCATAGAGAAGATTGGTGGCCGGCGTGAACGGGAAATAGCCCGTCTCGTTCGCCGCCAGCATCGCGCGCCAGTCCCAGTAGCTGCGCGGCAGCTTCGCCTTCGCGCCGGCGGCGAGCGCCTTGTCGCTCACCGCATTGAACGACAGGCCGGGCGGCAGCATCAGCCCCTTCTGCGAGCCCGCCACGGTCACGTCCACGCCCCATTCGTCGTGCCGGTAGTCGATCGAGGCGAGCGAGGAGATCGTGTCCACCAGCAGCAGCGCCGGATGCCCCGCGGCATCCAGCGCGCGCCGCACCGCCGCGACGTCGCTGACGCAGCCGGTCGAGGTTTCGTTGTGGACCACGCAGACCGCCTTGATCGCATGCGCGCGGTCGGCCTCCAGCTCCGCCGCGATGGCCGGAACATCCGCCCCGCGCCGCCAGTCGGTTTCCAGGAACAGCGGCTGCAATCCCAGGCGCAGCGCCATGTCCTGCCACAGCGTCGCGAACCAGCCGGTGCGGCACATCAGCACCCGGTCGCCGGGCGAGAGCGTGTTGACGAGCGCCGCCTCCCACGCCCCGGTGCCGGAGGCGGGATAGACGATCACCGGTCCCGCGGTGCGGAACACCAGGCGGAGCTTTTCCAGAACATCCCGCCCCAACGCGCCGAAATCCGGGCCGCGATGGTCCATCGTCGGGTTGTCGATGGCGCGCAGCACCCGGTCGGGCACGTTGGTCGGCCCGGGGATCTGCAGGAAATGGCGTCCGGCGTGGTGGGCAGGCATGGCGGTCTCCGCTTGCGCCCCGGCGGCGGGGCGGGTCGCCCGCACTCTGGGCGGCGCCGCGCCGTGCCTCAAGGGGGCTTGCTCCGGAGGCGCGCGGGGACCCGCTTCCGCCGCCTCAGCGGCTGAAGAACGAGCCCCCGGCGATGCCGAAGCGCGGCCCGGGATCGCCGCGCGACCGGGGCGAGGGCGGCGGGGCGAACAGGCCGGGCCGGCGGGGCTGCGGCTGTTCCGGCCCGTCCGTGCCAGGCGCGCCCTGCCCGCCCCCGGACGGAGCCGCGCCGTCCGCCGTCCGGCGGTCCGGGGCCGGCCTCGGGGCCAGGCCGGCATGCGCCTCGCGCTCGGCGCGCAGGCGGGCCGAGACGCGGGCGCGCGCCTCCTCGATGGCGGCGGCGGCGGGCGGCACGCCCGGCGCGCCGATGATCCCCGTGGGCAGCCGCCAGTCGTCGCCGGCGGCTTCGTATTCCGCCTGCTCGGCCGCCCAGTAGGCGTCCACCGCTTCCTTCAGTTCGAGATCGATGGCGAGATCGGCGTCCGACAGCCGCGACATCGGCGCCGCGGCGTCGATGCCCAACTCCCGGCACAGATCGCCGACGATCAGCCCGAAGGGCCGGTTGAGCAGTTCCAGGTCGGTCTCGCCGTCGGCCATCGCCTCGTCGAGCTTGCGCAGCTTGCCCGCGCGCTGGACCTGATCCAGCGCGGGATCGTCGGTGATCGCGTCCTCCATCACGGCGCGCAGGCGCTGGCGCAACTGGCGCATGCGCTCGGCCGGCACGCCCACGGGACGGTTGCCGTTGGCGGCGCGCCCCCCGCCCGGCGCGATGTCGTCGCGATAGGCCGACGGCCGCACATGGTCGAACTTCGCCTCGGATTCCATGAGCGACTGCGCCACCCGCGCGATTCGCGCGAAGACCAGCCCGAAGCGCACCACGGTGCGGTCGACCGCTTCGTTTCCGGCGGCGTTGGAGCCCGCCCGCGCCTCGGCCGCCGGGCCGTCCAAATCCGCGGCGGCGCCGGCTGCCGGAGCCGTGGGCGGCGGCGCGGGCGCCTCGACGGGCGCGAGCTCGCCATCCATGTCCGCGCCGAGCAGGCGCAGCGCCGAGGTGCTGACGGCGCGGCCCAGCGCGGCGCCGCGGTTGGACAGCATCTCCAGCTTACGCCGGCGGACCGCGTAGCGATCTTCCAGCACGGCGCGCGCCGCGGCGTACTCCGCCTCGCGCGCCTCGCCGCCGCCGCCGAGGCGTGGCGGGACCGCTTCGCCCACCTGCCGCGCCCCCTCGTCGCGGTGCTGGTGGGCGGCAGCAACGGCCGCTTCCGGCTGGACGCGGAGGTCGCCGGGCGGCTCGGCGCCCAGCTCGCCGACCTGATCCGCCGCGACGGCGCGGGCGTCGCACTGACCCCGTCCCGCCGCACCGACCCCGAGGCGACGCGCGCGCTGACCCAGGCGCTGGCGCCGCTCGGCGGCTGGGTGTGGGACGGCGCGGGGGAGAACCCGTATTTCGGCCTGCTGGCGCTGGCGGACGCCATCGTGGTGACGATGGACAGCGTCTCGATGGTGTCGGAAGCGGCGGCCACCGCCGCCCCGGTGCTGGTCGCGCCCCTTCCGGGCAAATCCCGCCGCATCGGCCTGTTCCTGGAAGGCCTCACCCGCGACGGCCGCATCCGCCCGTTCGAGGGACAGCTGGAGCTGTGGCGCGCCGCCCCTCTCGACGACACGCCGCTGGCAGCCGCGGAGATGCGGCGGCGGATCGGGTTCTAGTCGCCTGCCAGCCCCTCTCCGCCCGCTCGCGGGGGGAGAGGGAGGGGTCCATCACGCAGCGATGGGAGGGCGAGGTGGGTGCGACCCACACCGCCGCCTCTGGAGTCCCCCACCTCGCCCTGCCTCTCCGCCTCCAGGGGCGGAGAGGGGCAGAGCCCGCGCGGGCAGGGTTGACCGCCGCCACCTTCCCTTCCGTCCCCGCCGCCTGTAGGGGAGGCGGATGCTGAACATCACCACCTTCGACGCGCGCGCCGGCGGCAACGTGCTGTACAAGGCGCTCGCCCACCCGCTGGCGGCTGAGGCGATCGGGCGGCTGTATCACCGGCTCGGCGCGGCGGGCGCCGTCGCGCTGTACGACCCCGACAACCTCGCCGAGGCGCTGCTCGCGCTCTACCCGGACCTGCCGGGGCTCGCCGGGCTTTTCGCGCACGACGTGACCGAGGTGGGCGGCCACCGCGCCGGGCTGACCGTGCGCGCGCTGACCGAAATGCCGGGCAGCGGCGTGCGCGCCGTGCTGGTCGCGGCGTTCGATGCCGGGCGCATCGCCGCCCGTGTCCGCGCGATGATGCCGCCGGGGACCGAGGTGCTCACGCTCGATGAGGCACGGCTGCCCGAGGCGATGCTGACCAACCGCGCCCGCTACCTCGACCGGCTGAACTTCGCGACCAACTTCGCCTTCTTCCGCGACGCCGATGGGCTCTCGACGCGCCTCGTCTCGGCGAACTACTGGGCGGGCTATGGCGCCGGCCCGGTGCGGCTATGGCTGCGCCTGTACGACGAGGCGGGCGGCGAACTCGCCACCTGGGAGCAGGAACTGCCGCGCGCCGCCGCCGGCTTCTCGATCGACAGCCGGGAAGTGCGCGCGCGCTTCGGCCTCGGCGCGTTCCGCGGCCAGCTTCTGGTGCACGCCATCGGCGCCGCCGGGCACGACGTGGTGAAATACGCGCTCGACACCTACGCCTCCGACAACGGCGCGAGCCTGTCCTGCACGCACGACGCCAACGCCTGGCCGTCGGAGCGCTTCGCGGGCCTGCCCGCGCCGCGCGCGGACGAGCGGGTGATCCTGTGGGTGCAGAACAGCCACGCGACGCCGATCCCGCCGGGCGGCATCGCGCTCGACCGCATGGGCGCCGAACGGCCCGTGCCCTACCGCCGGGAGATCGCGGGCTTCGCCACCGTCGCGCTCGATGTCGCCGACCTGCTGCCGGGCCTGCACTGGCCCGCGCAGATCGAGGTGCTTGCCGGGCGCCACGTCGTGCGGCCGCGCTACGAGGTGATCCGCGAGAACCGCGTGCGCATCGCGCATGTGAACGTGGAACGCGCCGACCTGAAGGCCGATCCCGCCATCCCGCATCTGCCCGCCGATCTCGGACGAAACTACCTGCTGCCCTTCCCGGTGCTGCCGCCCGCGCGCTTCCGCAGCATCCTGCAGCCCACGCCGATGGCGCACGCGCAATCGACGCTGCCGCTGCGGCTCGACCTGTTCGACACCGAGGGGCGCAAGACCGGCGAACGGTTCCTGGGCTGCCTTCCGCGCGACCACGACCTCGTGCTGGACGCCGCCGACCTGCCGGGCGTCGCGGAAGGACATGGCGAGCTGGTCTACGACTTCCGCGACGGCGGCGAGGCCGACGGGTGGATGCACGCGCTGTTCCGCTACGAGGACAAGTCGAGCGGCCACGCGGCGGAGACGAGCTTCGGCGCGCACATCTTCAACACCGCGATGACCTACAAGGACGAGCCGCAATCCTACACCGGCAAGCCGCCGGGCCTTTCGACGCGGCTGTTCCTGAAGCTCGGCCAGGGCCGGCGGCAGAGCTTCGCGGTGCTGATCTATCCCGCCTCGGCCGCGTGGCATCCGCGCTCGGCGACGAAGCTGATGCTGCACGACGGCGCGGGACAGGTGATCGCCGAACGTCCGCTTGCGATCGCCTGCTCGGGCTCGGCCACGGTGCGCCCGCATGAAACCTTCGACGCGGCGGCGCTGCGCGCCGCCGGTCCGAACGGCTACGTGCTGATCCGCGACGAAACCTGCCGCCTGTTCGGCTACCACGGCCTGACCGACGACGCCGGCGGCTTCTCGCTTGACCATATGTTCGGGTTTTAAGGCACGTCCGCAGTATGCAGCCGGCTAAGGAATGGTGCGCGTCACTCGGGGGTCGTAGAGCCAGCGTCGCGACTTTACGGCTCGGATGCCGGCGCTGTCCGGATGGGCAGGGTTCATCAGGATACAGCGCTCCTCCGGCACGATAACCGAAGATATCACCAGGACCGCCGAGATCCGCGACCGCAGCCATTCCGTCCCGAACGCGATGCTGGCGCGGCCAGCCGGCTCCGCATCCCAGCCGACCGGCAGGCTCGTTTGGGTCTCTCGCCGGGCAGCAGACCAAACAGCGTCGGGGATCGATATCTCGACCAGGTATCTGTTGAATGGAAGGCCGCCCGCCGCGAGATGCACAAGCGTTTCGAGACAAGCAAGAGCGCGGCTCTCTGCCGCATAGATGGCTGCGACACCTTTCTCGTTCCAGCGCCCTCCCGTGATCTCTGCGCCTTTCCCGCTGAGATCGTTCGCTTCGTACGCGGGGGTGTCGGTGCCGATCCGATAGGCGATCACGCTCAAGCGTAGGCGCCGCTCTGCATCTGGGCGAGCAACTGCGAAACCAACGCCTGACCCGTCATCGTGTCCATGAGGTCTAGCGGGCGCACGCCGCCAAGCGCCGGCACTGGCGCGCTCATCCACGCCGACAACCAGGCCGAGGCATCAAACCCCTCCGGATTGCCGGACTCTTCGACCATGGTCTGCAGTTGCCCAAGCAGACGGCCGACCCC
>JAFEFJ010000202.1 GCA_018240635.1 Pseudomonadota bacterium
TTCGTCGGCGCGCCGGAATAGTCGTAGCCGAAGGCGTTCCAGGCCGAGGGCGTCGATGAGCGCAGCGCCAGCGCCAGCCCGCCCGCCGCCGGATAGATCACGCCCAGGCTGCCCTGCGGCGAGTAGAACCACTCCGGCCCGTTGATGTACGAATTGGCGTAGAAATTGTTGGCGATCACCGTCAGCGAGCCGGGGATCACCGTGCCCGTGCTGCCGTCCAGCTTCGCCACCACCACGTTCTGCTTGGCCAGCACGCCGCCGGTCGTGTTGGACGTGAAGATAACGCTGCCCTGCGCGTCCTGCGGATCGACGGTCAACTGGTAGTCGCCGGTGATGCCCGCCAGCACGCCGCTCGGGTCCGCCGGGACGCAGTTGCCGGTCGCCGCCTGCCCGGCGGCCGGAACCCCGAGCGCCAGCCCGGCAATCAGGGCGCAGCCCGCCCGGGCTGCCAGCCGCGCGGCCCTCGCGCGGCCGTCGCCACGAGCGTCCGCGGACATCCCGCGCATGCGCCGGAAGGCGCGGCGTGGCGTCGAAGGCGAGGATCGCATCGGATGCATCGGTCTCTCCCGGGGTGGCGCCGGGACGTCTTCGCGTCCGCAACGCCGGGCGTTCACGTTTCGCCACAAGATATAGGGGATCGAAACCGACAGCCGCCTTCATAGCGTATCGAATGGTTTCACAAGATCGAGCAGAGCGCCCCGGCGGCCCGCTCCGGGCCGGCTGCTGCTCCAGGCGCCGGAAAGCAGCCGGCCGGATGGAACCGTGCGGCCGGCGTCCTTGCGCTGGGAATGCAGGTGCTGGAGCGGCCTATGCCGCTAAGGGGTCACCCAGCAGCCGACGTAACCCTGCGTGCGGCGGTACACGATGCGCCACATGCCGGCGGCGGGGTACCAGTCCAGTTCCGATCCCGACGCCTCCCCGCTGATCCGGTTGGCGGGCGAGGGGCTCAGCGCGCCGTTCGGCGCGGCGCTGACGGCGATGGTGTAGGACCCGATGGCGGTGCCCTGGCCCCGCTGGATCAGGAAGTTCAGCACCACCTGCGTGTCGCTCGCCGCCGCGCGGTAATGGCCCGACCCCGGCGGCACCGGCACGTTGGCCAGCAGCGCCATCTGCGCGTTCGGCATCGGATGCGCCCAGACCGCGACGTCGGTCGTGCTGCCGTCGGTGAACACCACCGTCATGCCCGTCACCGGATGGCGGTAGGGGGCGATCTGCCGCGCCGGCTGCAAGCCGGTGCGCGCCACCAGCGTCTGCGCGGTCAGTCCGCCCTTGCCGTCGATCGCCGCCGTATAGAGGCCGCAGGCGCCGCCGCCCGACTTGCACGCGCTGTAATAGATGTACCCGTCCCACGGCGACGGCTGCATGACCTGCAGCTTCATCCCCTGCGCCTGCAGCACCCGCCCCACATCGGTGGCGACGCCGCCCTGGTAGTTGGCGAAGCACTGCCCGACGCAGTTGCCCTGGTAGGACGAATAGTAGGACTCCGCCGCCGGCGGCTGGTTTGGCGGGTTGGGATAGCTGCCCGGGATCGTGTTGGGCAGCGGCGGCGGGCTGCCGTTGGTCGGCGCGCCGCTGTAGTCGTACTGGAACCCGTTCCACGTCCTTGCCGGGGAGGCGCGCAGCGCCAGGTGGACGCCGCCCTGTCCGGCATAGACGATGCCCAGGTTGCCCTGCGGCGTGCGGAACCATTCCGGGCCGTTGATGTCGGAATTGCCGTAGAAATTGGTCGCGACCGTGGTGAGCGATCCGGGGATCATCGTCCCCGTCGTGCCGTCCAGCCGCGCCACCACCACGTTCTGGGTGGCCACCGTGCCGCCCATGGTGTTGGAGACGAACAGCACGCGCCCCTGCGGATCGTCGGGGTCGGCGGTCAACTCGAAATCGCCGGTGACTCCCGCAAGTTCGCCGTTCGGGTCGATCGTCGCGCAGCTGCCGGACGTCTGAATGGCCGCGTATGCGCCGTGAGGCAGCGCGGCCATCGGTGCGGCTGCCAGCGGGATCGCGGCGAGCAGCAGACGAATGTATGCCGGTGTGGAACGAATCATTCAGACGAAACGAACGAACGGTCCGGCGGCGAAGCGGCAGGCCCACATCGGGACGCATCCAGGCGCAAAAGTCGCATAGGCGCGGAGCCTCGTTCATGCGCGCCGGACAATCAAGACAAAACGATCCAAGAGCATAACAAACTTGATCTGCGGACCCGGATGATCTCCCTTCCGGACTGGTGATTTCCACTCATGATTGCAACCCGATGTCGATCTCGCATCGTGGATTGTTGCGTTCGGTGCATTCCGCACGCACGGGTTCGGAGGCCCCTGTCCTCTGCCCGCGGCGTCGTCGGACGGGCGGCGCTCAGGGCGTCACCCAGCAGCCGACATAGCCTGCGCTTTCCCGATACACGATACGCCAACTGCCGGCGGCGGGATACCAGTCCAGCTCCGAGCCCGCTCCGTGGGCGCTGATGAACTGGGCCGGTTCGGCATACAGCGTGCCGTCGGCGGCCGCGCTCACCGCGATCGTGTAGGACCCGGGCGTGCTCTGGGTGGACGACTTGCTGCTCTGGGCGCTCTTGATCAGGAAGTTCAGCACCACCTGCGTCGCGCTCGCTGCCGCGCGGAAGTGATCCGCCCCGATGGGCACGGATGCGTCAGTCACCGGCGCCATCTGCGCGGCGGGCGAAGGATGCGTCCACACCGCGATCGCGCCCGCGCCCGCGTTGGCGAACACCACCACCACGCCGGTCACCGGATGCCGGTACGCCGCGACCTGCAACGAGGCCTGCGTCCCGGTGCGCGCCACCAGCGTCTGCTCCGACAGGCCGCCCTGGCCGTCGATCGCCGCGGTGAAGATGCCGCAGGCGCCGGTCGCGGTCTTGCAGGCGCTGTAATAGATGTAACCGTCCCATGGGCTGGGCGCGGCGCTGCGCATCGCGTAGCCCTGCGCCGACAGCACCTGCCCGACATCGGTCGCAAGCCCGCCCTGGTAGTTCGCGAAGCACAGGCTCGTGCAGCCGCCCTTGTAGCCGGCATAGAACGACTCCTCCGCCGGCGGCTGGTTCGGCGGACTGGCGTAGGCACCCGGCTGCGTGTTGGGCAGCGGCGGCGGGCTGCCTAGCGTCGGCGCGCCGCTGTAGTCGTACTGGAACGCGTTCCACATCTGCGACGAGGGCGGGCGCAGCGCCAGATGCACGCCGCCGTCTCCGGCATAGACGATGCCGAGATTGCCCTGCGGGGTGCGGAACCATTCCGGTCCGTTGAACGAGGAATTGCCGTAGTAGTTGTTCGCGACGGTGGTCAGCGTGTTGGGAATCACCGTCCCGGTCATGCCGTCCAACTGCGCCACCACCACGTTCTGCGTGGCAAGCGTGCCGCCCGTCGTGTTGGAGACGAACAGCACGCCTCCCTGCGGATCGTCGGGATCGGCGGTCAGCTCGAAATCGCCGGTGATTCCCGCCAGCTCGCCGTTCGGATCGATGGCGCCGCAGTTGGACGCTCCCGCCGGCCGCACCGCCAGCAGGCATGCCGCTACCACAACGAATATCAGGCCGGGCGCCCCGAACCCATGTGCAACAAAACGCAACCGGAACATAGTGCGGCGTGGGATTTCTCCCACGGCTTTCAGCAGCGGCATCGATCGGCTCCAGAAAACCGGAACGGACCCGGATTGTGTACGCTGCAACGCATCGTACCAAGATCGATTCGTGTGTTGGAAACAACGATATATGCGTCGGTTGCAATCGGAATGCCGCAACGAAGGCGTCTGCTCTCCTTTTCGTTGTGCCGCTCATCCGGCTTCACATGCCAGTATTTTCCGGATTGCGAATCCACGCGCTGCGGTTGCGGTCCGGACATTCGCCAGGGAAAGGACGCCGCCGCGCCACGCGTACGCGCCCCCGCCCGGCGCTCGTGTCCGAGGACCGGGATCGGGAAGGCGCGGGGGAAGGCGGCGCTAGGGCGGCGCCTGCGCCTGCGGCGGCGGGCGGCGGCGCACCACGGGCGGGCCGGCCGCGATGGGCTCGTGGCCCGCCTCCGGCGCGTGCTCGGCGTGCCAGCGGTCGGCCTCGCGCCGCGCCCTGCGCTCCATGGCGCGGGTCTTGCGGCTCAGATGCGCGTAGTCGCCGCGCGCGGGCGCGAGATCGGGCGAAGGCCTCGATCTGGGCGAAGGCGCCGGTGTGTCCCAGGAGCCGCGCGGCCAAGACCAGCGCCGCGCGGATCTCCCGCACCACCGCCTCGACCGGCATCCCGTCGGCCACCGCGCGGGCCATCCGCGCCTCCGCGTTGAACGCGCGCCGCTCCTCGCGGCTGCGCGCCACGCGGCCCACCTTCGCCCAGGCGCGGTCCTTGGCGCGTTCCGCCTCCTCCGCCGCATTGGGCGGCGGCGCGGGCATCGGCGGCGCCGCCGGATCGCGCGGCGCGCGCCGCCGGCGGCGGTTCAGCGTGAGCATCAGATAGAGCAGGTCGCGCGTGACGCGCGCTTCTTCGTCCAGCCGGTCGCGCAGCGCGCCGATCCACGGCCCCACCGCGCGCAGCAACTGGAACGCCCGCGCGATCCTGTCCGCATCGGGCAGCGGCGCCTCGGGCCCGGCCTTTCCCCGCTTCCGCCCCGGTGGTGTGCCATCTGGGGGCGTGCCATCTGGGGGCGTGCCGTCCGGCTGCGCGCCCTCCGGCCGCGCCTCGGGGAGGCCCCGCGCGGCCAGCCGCCGCATCATGTCCCGCCCCGCCCGCGCCAGCTCCGCCGCCGCCCGCGCCGCCACGATCAGCGAGGACCGCAAGGTCAGCCGCGGCGAGGGATCCCGCCCGGCGGGGGCGGCCCATGCTGCATCCTCGGCGGCGATGGCGGTGGACATGCGGGAATGAAATCATTTAACAGGAAATGTGTCAAGAGAAAAATAGGAATATACACAGATCAGACGGTCGGCCATCGGGCGGCGTCCGGGCCGGACCGGCAACGCCGCGCGCGGGCCGCCGGTCAGGGCGTCACCCAGCAGCCGGCGTAACGGTTGCCGTCCGTGCGGTAGACGATCCGCCACCGTCCGGCGGCGGGATACCAGTCCAATTCCGCCCCGCCCCCGTGCATGCTGATCCGCCGCGCGGGGCTTGCGCTCAGCGCGCCGTTCTCGGCCGCGCTCACCGCGATCGTGTAGGAGCCGGGCACGCTCTTGCCCGCGACCGCTCCGCCCTGGCCCGGCTTGATCAGGAAGTTCAGCACCACCTGCGTCGCGCTCGCCGCGGTGCGGAAATGAACCGCCCCGGCGGGCACGTCCACATTGGTCAGCAACGCCATCTGCGTGTTCGGGCCGGGATGGACCCAAACCGTGATGCGGGTCGGGTTCGAGTTGGTGAACACCACGACGACGCCGGTCAGCGGATGGCGGTAGGCGGCGATCTGCGGCGCGGGCAGCAGCCCGGTGCGCGCCACCAGGGTCTGTTCGATCAGCCCGCCGCTCCCGTCGATCGAGGCGGTGAAGATTCCGCACGCGCCGGTCGAAACCTTGCAGGCGCTGTAATAGATCGTGCCGTCCCAGGGACTGTCCGCCGCGTCATGCAGCGTGTAGCCCTGCGCCGCGAGCACCTTGCCGACATCGGTCGCGGTTCCGCCGAGATAGTCCGCGAAGCACAGGCTGGTGCAGGAGCCTCCGTAGCCCGCGTAGTAGTTGCCCCCGCCGGGGGACTTGTTCGGCGGATTGGCGTAGCTGCCCGACTGGGTGTTGGGCAGCGGCGGCGGGCTGCCCTCCGTGGGCGCGCCGGAGTAGTCGTACTGAAACCCGTTCCAGATGCCCGGCGCCGGGGGACGCAGCGCCATGTGCACGCCGCCCCTGCCGGCATAGATGACGCCCTCGTTGCCCTGCGGCGTGCGGAACCATTCCGGTCCGTTGGTGTCCGAGTTTCCGTAGAAATTGTCCGCGATCACCGTGACCGTGCCGGAGATCATCACGCCGGTGACGCCATCCAGCCGGGCAATCAGCACGTTCTGTTTCGAGAGCACGCCGCCCGTCGCGTTGGAGACGAACAGAACCCGCCCCTGCGGATCGTCCGGATCGGCGGTCAGCTCGAAATCGCCGGTGATGGCGGCCAGCTCGCCGTTCGGGTCGATGTCGCTGCAATCCTCCGCCGGCGCCAGACCGGGCGCCCACGCCGCCGCGCCGGGCCGCGGCGCTGCCGCGAGCGATGCGGCCGCCAGCGCGCATGCCGTCGCGCACGCGCGATTCCCGCCCGTCCGGGCGTCACGGAGTGCAACGAAACGTAATACAGTACGAAACGAGACCGGAGAGAACCTTGCGAGGAACCAGAACATGCCTGCTTCTCCCGACGCTTCGGTGATCTGCGCGCATGCTTCACAAAACCTTCCGATATGCAACAAGAATAGTACCGAATTCGGAAGAATCCGGCCGCGGATGGGTGAAAGCGGGGGAGGCATGCCGCCGATTCCACTTGGCGTTGCAGCCTCGGCGCCGGTCTGAAACCTGGGCGCGCCCGCGCCGTCCGTCCTGCACGCCGTCCTTGGAATCCGGCCGCCGCGCGGTTCGCGGCGGCTGGTCCTGCCGCGCCGCCTACTCCTCCACCGCGGCCCAGCAGCGCATGTAGCGGCCGGCGGCGGTGCGGTAGGTCTGCGCCCAGCGGCCTGCCGCCGGGAACCAGTCGAACTCGCTGCCCGAGGCGCGGCCGCCGATGAACGTGCTCGCCCCCGCGCTCAACGCGCCGCCGCGCGCGCGCACCGCGATCGCGTAGGTCCCCATCGCCGCGCCCTGCCGCACCAGGTAGGACAGCACCGCCTGCGTGTCGCTCGCCTGCGCGCGGAAATGATCCGGCGGGCCCGGCGCCGCGATGCGCGCGACCGGCGCGAGCGCGGCGCCCGATGCCGCCTGCTCCCACACCGTCACGTATCCCGGCGCCTCGTTGGTGAACAGCACCACCGTGCCGGTCACGGGATGCACCACCGCCGCGTTGGAGGACGAGGTCCGCGCGCCGGTCGCGGCGATCTTGGTCAGCCGGGCGTAGCCGCCCATGCCGTCGATCTTCGCCTGGAACAGTCCGCAGATGGTGGTGCCGGTCTGGCAGGCGCTGAAATACACCATCGCCTCCCACGGCGCCTGCGTGCCCGCGTTCAGCGTGTAGCCCAGCGGCGCGATCGCGAGGGCGGTGTCGGTCGTCGCGCCGTGGTCGTAATAGCCGTAGCAGGCGCTCACGCAGGGACCGCGGTATTGCGGGATCGTCGCCGCCTTGGCGGGCGGCAGCAGCGGATTGCCGGGATAGAAGCCCGGCGTGGTGTCGGGGATCGGGGGCGGCGCGCCGTAGGTCGGCGCGCCCGAATAGTCGTAGCCGAACTCGTCCCATCGCGTCGGATTGGCGTTGCGGAAGACGCCGTGCACGCCGTCGGCGCCGACATACAGCAGCCCCAGATTGCCGGCGGGCGTGCGCATCCAGGACGGGCCGTTCTGATTCGAATTGCCCTCGAAATTGTTGGCCACCGTCACGCGCGTGCCCGCGATCACCTGGCCCGTCGCGCCGTCCATCCGCGCGATCACCACGTCCTGCCGCGCCGTCGATCCGCCCGAGACGTTGGAGGCGAACAGAACGTTCTGCGCCGGATCGTCTGGATCGGTCGCCAGCTCGAAATCGCCG
>JAFEFJ010000203.1 GCA_018240635.1 Pseudomonadota bacterium
CGACCGGGCGAGCACGTCCTTGCCTCCCGCCGGTCCGTAGCTGCGGTCCCACCACGCGCCGTAGATCAGATCGAAGTCGAACGGCTCCAGCATCTCCGCCATGCGCCGCACCGATGCGGCATCCAGCGGGATCAGGTTCGGATAGGACCACATGAAACTCACCATGCGGTCGGGTCCCACCTGCAAGATGTCGCCCGACAGCAGCGCGCCCTTGCCGCCCGCGCCCTGCGCCCAGTGCAGCACCGTCCCGCCCGCGAAATGGCCGCCGAGGCGCAGCAGCGTCAGCCCCGGCGCGATGTCGCGCCGGTCGCCGCTCCAGAATTCGATCGCCCCGTCCGGGCGCATCACGTGCTCACGGTCGGCCTCGTGCAGCAGCACCTTCGCGCCGAAGGCACGCGCCCACTCCACCATCGCCGAGTAGTAGTGCGGATGGGAGATCGCGATGGTGGCGATGCCGCCCAGCGCGCGCACGATGTCGATGGTTGCGTCGTCGAGCAGCGTGATGCAGTCCCACAGCACGTTGCCGGCGGGCGAGCGCAGCAGCAGCGCGCGCTGCCCGATGCCGAAGGAAGGCACCGTTCCGATGCCCAGCAGATCGGGCTCGTAGCGCAGCCACGCGTTCTTGTGCGTCTGCCGCAGCCTCTCCAGCGTGGTCCAGGCCTGGCCGAGCGGGTTCACGTATTGCCGCTCGTCCTGGCAGATCGGGCAGCCGGGCGGCGGCGCTTCGGAAGGCGGGTACTGCGTGCCGCAGGTGGTGCAGATGAAGGCCGTCATGTCGTCCCTCCCCTTGCCGGGCTGCCTCGGCGGCGGCTACCGGAACATCGCCGCGATCGCCTCCGGATCGACCTCCTCGATGGTCTTCGGCTGCCAGTCGGGGTTGCGGTCCTTGTCCACGACCATTGCGCGCACGCCTTCGAGGAATTCGTGATGGCGCGTGGCGGTGCGGGTCAGCGCGAGTTCCGCCTCCAGGCATTGCACGAGCGTGCGGTCCGCGCCCGCGCGCACGATGGCGTGGCTCCAGAACACCGAGGACGGGGAGTGCCCGCGCAGCATCTTCAGCGCCTCCGCCGCCCATTCCCCGCCATCGGCGCGCAGCCGCAGCAGGATCTCCGGAACCGTTTCCGCACCGAAGCATTGATCGAGCGTGGCACGGACGGGGGCGAGGGAGAACTCGGGCATGGGCGCGGCGAAATCCGCCAGCACCGCCGCGCCGTCCGCGGTCAGCGCCGCCAGCAGGTCGGCCATCCTCTCGCGCGGCGTGAACTGCGTCGCGAGCCCGGCATGAACCGCGTCCGCGCCCACCATCCGCGCCCCGGTCAGGCCGAGATACATCCCCACCTCGCCGGGCAGGCGCGGCAGGAAATACGTCGCGCCCACATCGGGGAAGAAGCCGATCGCGGTTTCCGGCATGGCGAACATCGCGTGCTCGCTCGCCACGATATGCGCGCCATGCACCGACACGCCGATGCCGCCGCCCATGCAGATGCCGTCGATCAGCGCGACATACGGGATCGGATATTCCGCGATCAGCCGGTTCAGCGCGTATTCCTCGGCGAAGAACGCCTCCACGGTGGCGAAGTCGCCGTCGAGCGAAGCCTGGCGCACCGCGCGGATGTCGCCGCCCGCGCAGAACGCGCGCCCGCCCGCGCCCTCGATCACCACCGCATGGATGCGCGGGTCGTCGCGCCACTCCAGCAGGTGGCGCGTCAGCGCGCGGATCATGTCCAGGTCGAGCGCGTTGAGCGCCTTCGGCCGGTTCAGCAGCAGCCGCCCGATGCGGCCCTGCCGCGATGCCACCACGCTCTCGTCGCCGCTCATTGCGCGCCCTCCCGCCGTTCGCGCCCGCTATACATCCGGCGCGCCCGGGTCGCGACTCCGCAGCCGGCCCCGTGGGCGGAAGGAATATCGCCGCAACTAATCACGCGCCATGCGTTGCCCTGTTACGGCTTGGGGGCTAGCGTCCCGCGGCAATTCAGGGATCCGGAGCCGCCTCTACCGATGAGAGCCCGCACGCTACTGGCCGCCGCGGCGCTCGCCGCGCTTGCGCTGCGCCCCGCGCTGGCCCGCGACTTCGGCGTGCTGACCAACGAGCGGATGCTGGGCGCGCTGCGCGACACCGCCGCGCCGTTCTCCGCCGCCACCGGAATCCCCGTCGCCGTCGAGGCATGGAGCGGCGGGATGGACAACCTGCAGTCGCGGCTGAAGCCCTCGCCGCCCGCGTTCGACCTGGTGCAGCTCAACCCCGAGGAGCTGCAACCCGCCTGCGACGACGGCCTGCTGGACAAGATCGACTATGCGGCGATCGGCGGCAAGGACCACTACCTGCCGCAGGCGGTCACGGATTGCGGCGTGGGCGCGGCGATGACCGCGCTGGTGCTGGCCTGGGACAAGGACAAGTTCCCCTCCACCCCCACCTGGGCGGATTTCTGGGACGTGGCGAAATACCCGGGCAAGCGCGGCCTGGCCGCCGGCCCGCGCGGCAACCTGGAGATCGCGCTGCTCGCCGACGGCGTGGCGCCCGCCGACATCTACAAGACGCTCGCCAGCGCCGACGGCGTGGACCGCGCCTTCCGCAAGCTCGACCAGCTCCGCCCCTACATCGTCTGGTGGCACGACGGGGCGGAGGCGGCGCATCTGCTCGCCTCGGGCGATGCGATGATGACCAGCGCGCCGAGCGATGCCATCGTGGCCGCGAACCGCACCGAACACCGCAGCTTCGGCATCCAATGGGCCGGCAACCAGTGGGCCATGCAGTACTGGGGCCTGGTGAAGGGCGCGCCCAACCAGCGGCAGGCCCTGCAGTTCCTGTATTTCGTCGGCACCCCCGCCGTCGCGGCGCGGCTCACGGCGCGGGCGGCGCTCGGACCGGTCGCCAAGGGAGCGACCGACTTCCTGCCGCCCGACGAACTCGCGCTCTCGCCCGCCGCGCCGCCCAACCTCGCGGCCGGGCTGCGCCAGGACAACGCGTTCTGGCGCGACAATCTCGACAAGCTGCGCCAGCGGTTCGAGGCGTGGCAGTCGGCCCACTGATCCGCCGCAGGGCGGCCGCGCGGCGCGGGGAACGTGGCCGCTAGGGACGCCTCCGTCACCGCCGCCCAGGTCGGCCCGGCCATGGTGCTGACCTTCGCCGGACGGCTCGATGCCGCCGGCGCGGGCGATGTGTGGGACGCCGCGCACGAGGCGGCACGCCAGGGCGCGGGCACCGGCCTCGCCATCGACCTCGCGGGCGTCTCGTTCATCGACCTGGCCGGCGCCACGCTGCTCGCCTCCGTGCAGGCGGCGCATGTCGCCGCAGGCGGGGGCGCCGCCGGGGACGGGAGCGGGCCGGACCTGCGCGGCGCCGACAGCCGCGCCCGCGCGCTGTTCGCCCGCGCCTGCCAGGCCGGCGGCTACGCCCGACCGCCCAAGCGCCCGCCGCCGCCCGACGCCACCATGCGGGTCGTCTGCGGCGCCGCGCTGACGGCGCTGACCGGCGGCATCGCCTTCCTGGGCGAGGTCGCGGTCGCCTCGGTCCGGCTGCCCGCGCGGCGGCGGATGCTGCGCATGCAGGATCTGCTGCGTTATGCCGACCAGGCGGGGGTGCGCTCGCTGCCGCTGGTGGCGCTGCTCGGCTACCTGATGGGTCTGATCCTGGCCTTCCAGTCGGCGATCCCGCTGCGCCGCTTCGGCGCCGACCTGTTCGTGGCGAACCTCGTCGCGATCAGCCTGATCCGCGAACTCGGCCCGCTGCTCGCCGCCGTCATCCTGGCCGGCCGCACCGGCTCCGCCTTCGCCGCCGAGATCGGCACCATGAAGGTGAACGAGGAGGTGGACGCGATGACCACCATGGGCCTCGATCCGATGACGATGCTGGTGCTGCCCCGGCTCGTGGCGGCGATGCTGGTGATGCCGGTGATGACGCTGGCGCTGGAGCTCGCCGGGCTCGCCGGCATGGCGACGGTGATGAGCGCCTTCAACTTCCCGCTCGTCGCGATCCTGCGGCAGGTGCAGGGCGCGGTCACCGCGGTCGATCTGTTCGGCGGGCTGTTCAAGGCGGTGTGCTTCGGCAGCGCGGTCGCCGCCATCGGCTGCCGCGCGGGGCTCGCTACCGGCGTCGGGCCGCGCGCCGTCGGGCTGTCCGCCACCGCGGCGGTTGTCGGCGGCATCGTGTCCACCATCCTGCTCGACGGCGTCTTCGCGCTGCTGTTCTATCGCCTCGGCCTATGACGGACCCAAGCCCCCAAGCCGCCCCCGCTCCGGCCCGCGCGACCGCGCCGATCATCACCGCGGACGGGGTCGCGCAGCGGTTCGGTTCGCGCACCATCTTCCGCGACGTCACCTTCGCCGTCGCGCCGGGCGAGGTGTTCGTCATCCTCGGCGGCTCGGGCTGCGGCAAGTCCACGCTGATGAAGCAGCTGATCGGCCTGCGCCCGCCCACCGCCGGGCACATCGTCGTGGCCGGGCGCGACATCACCGGCCCCGGCGCCGACGCCGCGCGGGCGGCGATGCGCCGGTCGATCGGCGTGATGTTCCAGTCGGGCGCGCTGTTCGGCTCGATGACGCTGCTGGAGAACGTCATGCTGCCGCTGGAGGTGTTCACCGACCTGCCGCCCCACGCGCGGGAGGAGGTGGCGCGGGTGAAGCTCGGCCTCGTCGGCCTCGCCGACGCGGCGGGGCTGATGCCCGCCGAGATTTCCGGCGGCATGGCCAAGCGCGCCGGCATCGCGCGGGCGATGGCGCTCGATCCGCCGATCCTGTTCCTCGACGAGCCCTCGGCGGGCCTCGACCCGATCACCTCGGCCGGGCTCGACCGGCTGATCCTGGACCTGCGCACCGATCTGGGCGCCACCTTCGTCGTGGTGACGCACGAGCTGCAATCGATCCTGGCGATCGCCGACCGCTGCATCATGCTGGACCGCGGCGCCTTCGGCGACGCCGGCGGCATGATCGCCGAGGGCGATCCGCGCCGGCTGCGCGCGGAAAGCACGCATCCCATCGTGCACGCCTTCTTCCACCGCGAGATGGTGGCCGCGGCATGACCCGGACCCTGCGCTAGATGGAGGGGCGCGGAACCTTCCTGCGCGTCGGCGTGCTGATCGTGGCGGGCATCGTCGCGCTCGGCGCGATGGTGTGGTTCTTCGGCGGCGACCAGCTTCGCCACGGCGTGCCGTTCGAGACCTATTTCCGCGAATCCGTCCAGGGGCTCGAAGTCGGCGCGCCGGTGAAGTTCCGCGGCGTCACGCTCGGCCGGGTGACGGAGATCGGCCTCGTCTCGGCCGAATACGCGCGCAACGAGCCGGTGCCGCTCGGCCGCGACAGCTTCCTGCTGGTCTTCGTCCGCTTCATCCTCGACCCCACCCGCATCGGCCGGCTTCCCGACAACAAGGTGGCGGTCGAGCGCGGGCTGCGCGCGCGGCTCGCCTCGCAAGGACTGACCGGCGTGACCTATATCGAGCTCGATTTCGTCAATCCGCTGCTCTACCCGCCGATCCCGATCAGCTGGGAGCCGAAGGTCGATTACATCCCCTCGATGCCGAGCACGCTGATGCAGGTGCAGGACGCCGCGCAGCAGGTGCTGACCAAGCTGAACAACCTCGACCTCGCCACCACGCTGCGTGATCTCGACGGGCTGCTGGTGGACCTGCGCACCGCGCTCCAGCGGGGCGACGTGCACGACACGCTCTCGCGCGCGCAGACCTTGCTGACCACGCTGAACAACGCGGTGAACGGCGCCGACGTGCCCGGGCTTGCCGCCAACCTGCGCGCGACCTCGGATTCCGCGCGGACGGTGCTGCAGAACCCCGACATCAAGCGGCTGCTCGCCAACGCCGCCGATGCGGCCGACCGGCTTTCGGACATCACCAGGAAGATGCAGCCGCTGATCGCCACGCTGCAGAACACCACCGGGCGGGCCGATTCCTCGCTCGCGGACATCCAGCGCGCGCTCGGCCCGATGCTGCGCGACCTCTCGGCCACCGCCGCCAACCTGCGCGAAACCACCGACACCCTGCGCCGCTATCCGTCGCAACTGCTGCTCGGCGGACCGCCGCCGCGCGCCCCCGCCGAGGCCGGACGATGAGGCGGCGCGGCCTGCTCGCCGCCGGGCTTGCCGGCGCGCTCGCCGCCGGCTGCTCGGTGCTGCCCGCCGCGCCCTATCCGCAGCGGCGCGACTGGCCGATCCTGGCCGCGCGCCCGAACCCGCTGCCGCCGCGCCCGCGCGGCCCCGTGCTGCTGGTCCGCAGCGTCACCCCCGCGCCGGGGCTCGACCGGCGCGGGCTTCAGGTGCTGCAGCCGGACGGCTCGATGCAGGTCGATTTCTACGAGCAATGGGCCGTCGCCCCGGCCGATGGGGTGGAGGCCGCGCTCCGCGAATGGCTCGCCGGCAGCGGGCTCTACGCGGCGGTCGTCGCGCCCGGCAGCCGCCTGTCCCCCGGCCTGGCGCTGGAAGCCGAGCTGCAGCAGTTCTGGGCCGACCCCGGCGCCGGCGTCGCGCGCGTGGCGCTCGCCGTGGTGCTGCTGGACCTGCGCCCCGGCGCCACGAAGGTCCGCCTGCAACGCACCATCGCCGCCACCGCCCCGCTCGGCGGCACCGCGCCGCCGGATGTCGCCCGCGCGATCCTCGCGGCGCTGGCCGAGGCGCTGGGGCAGACCGAACGGGCGCTCGCGGCGGTCCGCTAGACCATGTTCCGCAGCATCTGGACCATGTGCGAGAGCAGGCCGGACGGCGCATCGCCCTTGATCAGCCGTTGCAGGTCCGCCGCCGTGCCCGCGATGTCCGGATTGGCCGAGGACATCGACGGGATCAGCAGCCGCGCCGCGCCGCGCGCGTCGAAGGCGTAGATCGCCGCGCTGTGCGTCACCTCGTACGGCTTGCCGTTCGCCGGCTTGGTGACGGAATAGGCGATGCGGTAGCGCCGCGCGAGCCGCGCCAACTCGTCGGGACTGCCGCGCAGACCCACGAATTGCGGGCCGAAGGCGCCGATGTATTGCGCCAGCACGTCGAGCGTGTCGCGATCCGGATCGACGGTGACGAACAGCACCCGCACCTTCGATCGCGATGGCCCCAGCCGGTGCAGCACCTTGCCCAGATTGCCCAGCGTCAGGGGACAGATATCGGCACACCGGGTGTAGCCGAAAACCAGCAGCACCACGTCGCCCAGGTAGTCGATCTGCGTGACCGTCCTATGGTCGCCGGCACGCCGCATGATGAATTCGAGCGGCGGTGCCGCGCCCGAGACATCGGGATTGTGCCACCCCTTGTCGGCCAGCGCGGGCGTCGCCGCGGCGCCCGCGGCGAGCGCCGCGATCGCGGCGTCCCATTCGACGATCTCGAGCCCGACCTTCCCGCCGCCGGCGCGGAAGGCGGCGAGCGCGGGGCCGCAGGCCTCCATCGTCGCGGGATCGACGATCAGATGGCCGAGACGCGCGCCGAGGCGCGCCGCCGCGCCGATCAGCGCGGCATCGCCGCCCGACACCTTGAGCCCGATCGCCGCGCCGCCGAACTGCGCAAGCCGGCGCAGCGCGGGCTCGACCCAGGCCGCGTCGCCGCCGCATTCCGCGTTCAGGACGCCGAC
>JAFEFJ010000204.1 GCA_018240635.1 Pseudomonadota bacterium
GGCGCGGCCAGTCGGCGGCGGTGGACCAGCCGTTGTCGATCACCAGCAGCACCGGGCCGGTGCCGGGCAACGACCGCCCGGCATCCAGCACCGGCCCCGCCAGCGCCGCGATCACCAGCGCCGCGGCGATCACCCGCACCAGCATCAGCCACCACGGCGTGCGCGCCGGCGTCTCCTCCCGCGCGCGCAGGTCGGCGAGCAGCCGGATCGCCGGGAAGCTCTCGCTGCGCGGCGCCGGCGGCGTGACGCGCAGCAGCCACCACAGCAGCGGCAGCGCCGCCAGCGCCAGCAGGACCCAGGGCGCGGCGAAGGTCATCTCAGCGCACCGCGAGCGCGGTGTAGAGTCCGAGCAGCGCGACCTCGGGCGGGTGCCCCGTCTGGTGCACGGAGAAGCCGAACCCGGCGGCCTTGGCGATGGCCGCGAGCCCGTCCTGCTGCGCGGCCAGCCGATCGGCATAAGCGGCGCGCACGCCTTCCACGCGCGGGATCAGCGTGTCGGCCTCGCGCTCCAGCCCGCGGAAGCGCACGCGCCCCTCGTAGGGCAGGCTCGCCTCGGCGGGATCGAGCACCTGCAGCAGATGCCCGCGCGCGGGCACGGCGGCGAGGCGGGCGATGCCGGCCTGGATTTCCGGCAGGGGCGCCAGGAAGTCGCCGACCAGCACCACGGTCGCGTGGCGCGGCAGGCCGGTGGGCGCGGGGATGCCGGTGTCGTCGTCCGGTGCGCGCGCCAGCGCGTCTGCCAGCCGCTCCAGCCCCGCGCGGCCCTGGACGGGGCTGAGGGACCGGCCGCCCGCGGCGGGCGCGTGCTCGATCATCGCCACCCGTTCCCCGGCCCGCAGCAGCAGGGACGCGAGCGCCAGCAGCAGCACCCCGGCGCGGTCGCGCTTGTCCTCCGGCCCCAGGCGGGAATGCCAGCGCATGCTGGCCGAGGCGTCGCGCCACAGGCAGACGGTCTGCGCCGCCTCCCATTCGGTTTCGCGCACGAACCAGCCTTCGGGCGCCGGGCGGCCCGACTTGGCGGATTGCCGCCAATCGACGCGCGCCACCGCATCGCCCGGCAGGAAGGGGCGGAACTGCCAGAAACTGTCGCCCTGGCCGACGCGCCTGCGCCCATGCACGCCCTGCGCGACGGTGGCGGCCACCCGCTCGGCGGCGACCAGCAGCGGCGGCAGCCGCGCCGCCAGCGCCTCGGCCCGCAGCGTGGCGGGCGTCTCGGATGCGTCGCCCGCGCGCGGCGGGCTTGCGCGGCCCGCGCCTTCAGCCAATCCGGTCCACCAGCCGGTCGATCACCGCGGCGAGACCGATGCCGTCGGCGCGGGCCGAGAACGTGAGCGCCATGCGGTGATGCAGCACAGGCCGCGCCAGCGCCGCCACGTCCTCGATGCTGGGCGCGAGGCGACCGTCCAGCAGCGCGCGGGCGCGGCAGGCCAGCATCAGCGCCTGCGCGGCGCGCGGGCCGGGACCCCAGGCCACGTTGCGGCGAACCATCTCGTCGTCGGCGGTCTCCGGGCGGCCGCTGCGCACCAGGTTCAGGATCGCCTCCAGCACCGACTCGCCGATGGGGATGCGGCGCAGCAGCGCCTGCGCGGCCATCAGGTCCTCGGCGCGCAGCGCCTGCACCGGCGGCGCCTCGGCGACGCCCGTGGTAGCGAGCAGCATGGTCCGCTCGGCGGCGCGGTCGGGGTAGCCGACGGCGATTTCCAGCAGGAACCGGTCGAGCTGCGCCTCCGGCAGCGGATAGGTGCCCTCCTGCTCGATCGGGTTCTGCGTCGCCAGCACATGGAAAGGGCGCGGCAGCTTGTGGTCCACGCCCGCGACGGCGACGCGGCCCTCCTGCATCGCCTGCAGAAGCGCAGACTGCGTGCGCGGGCTCGCGCGGTTGATCTCGTCGGCCATCAGCAACTGGCAGAACACCGGGCCGGGAAGGAAGCGGAAGCCGCGCCGCCCCTCGGCCTCGTCCAGCACCTCGCTGCCGATGATGTCGGCGGGCATCAGATCCGGGGTGAACTGCACCCGCTTGGTGGCGAGGCCGAGCACGACGCCGAGCGTTTCCACGAGCCGGCTCTTGCCGAGCCCCGGCACGCCGACCAGCAGCGCGTGGCCGCCGGACAGCAGGCAGATCAGCGCCTGATCGACCACGTCCTCCTGGCCGAAGATGACCTGGCGGATCGCGCCCCGCACCAGCGCGATGCGCGCGCCCAGGCTTTCGATCTCCGCCAGCACCGCGGGGGCGGCGGGCTCCTGCCCGATTGCGGGCGGGTAGTGCGCGACGTGCTGTTGCGCGGCAGCCATATTTCCGGACATGCAGGCGGCGACCTCTCGGATTCCGGCACTGTGCTCGATATGGGCACTTTCACCGGAAGGGGGATGCTACCTATATCGCGAGGACCGACGATAGCACTGCGAGAGACCGTGGACGCAGACGTGAATGGCGCGGGCACGCGTCTCCGCCAAGCGGCATCTGACCTTCGGGAGGACATGCCGATGGACCTCGGGATTGCCGCGCCCGCCTTTCCGGGCGGGAGGAGCAAGCGCGCCCCGAACGCCTGCGGCGGCAGTCGTCCACGTATCGAGTGCGGCGATCTTCCCTTCCTCGTCAAGCGCGACGGAAGCTGGCTTTACCGCGGCAGCCCGATCCCTCGGAAGGAGCTGGTCTGCCTGTTCGCGAGCGTGCTGAAGCGCGAGGCGGACGGATCGTACTGGCTGGAAACCCCTGCCGAGCGCGGCCGCATCGCGGTGGAAGATGCGCCCTTCGTCGCCGTCGAGCTGGACTGGACCGGCGACGGGCGGCAGCAGACGCTATCCTTCCGCACCAATGTCGATCATGTCGTCACCGCCGGAAAGGACCACCCGATCCGCGTCGCGCACGACCTGCTGACCTGCGAGCCCACGCCCTACATCACCATCCGCGCCGGCGCCGGGAACTGGCCCATCGAGGCGCGGATCGGCCGCGCCGTCTATTACGAGCTGGTCGCGCTGGGCGAGCCGCAATGGATCGGCTGCCGGCGGATGCACGGCGTCTGGAGCTCGGGGATCTTCTTTCCCCTCGGCGAGCTGCCGCCCGGCGAGGACTGACCGCACGGACCGGCGGCCGCGGCGGCGGAACCACGGACCACAGGCTACGGACCAAAGGGCGGGAGCGGCCGGACAGGCAGTGGACACGGAAACGCTGCGCGCGCGCCTCGCCCATCTCTCCGAGCATCGCGTGCCCGACGCCTATCGCCGCGACGGCCGCCCCGATCCCGGCGCCCCCGGCTTGGTTCCCGCCGCCGTGCTGGTGCCGATCGTCGTCGGCCGCGCGCCCGGCATCGTGCTGACCAAGCGCACCTCGCACCTGATGCGCCATGCCGGGCAGGTGAGCTTCCCCGGCGGCCGCATCGACCCAACGGACCGCTCCCCCGAATTCGCCGCGCTGCGCGAGGCGCAGGAGGAGATCGGCCTCGATCCTTCGCTGGTCGATCTGCGCGGCCGCCTGCCGCCCTATGTCACCGGCACCGGCTACACGATCACCCCCGTGGTCGGCCTGCTGCCGCGGCGCGCCGAGTACACGCCGGCGCCGCAGGAGGTGGAGACGGTGTTCGAGCTGCCGCTGTCCGTCGTGCTCGATCCCGCCGCGCCAAGGCGCGAGACCTGGACCGACAAGGGCCGCACCCGCGACGTCTGGGTCTGGCCGCATGACACCCACTACATCTGGGGCGCGACGGCAGCGATTCTGGTGGCGCTGGCCGAGGTGCTGCGCGGCCCGGAACCGGGCTGATGCTGCGCTTCGCCGAGATCCTGCTGCTGCTGGCGCCCTTCGCGGCCTATGCGGCGTGGCGGATGATGGATACGCGCGGCGGCCCCTCGATGCCCGTGCTGCTTGGCGCCGCCATCGCCTTCGCCCTGCTGATCGCCGTGCTGCTGTGGACCATCGGCACCGAGGGCCTGCACCGCGGCCAGGAATACGTCCCCGCCCGGCTGGAGAACGGCCGGATCGTGCCCGGCCACGCGGCGGGGCAATGACGCCGCCCGCCTTCCTGTCCGATCCCGCCCTCGCCGCCGTGCTGGCGGCGCTGCCCGATGCGCGCGTGGTGGGCGGCGCGGTGCGCGACGCGCTGGCGGGCCTGCCCGTCGCCGACATCGACCTCGCGACCGCCTGGCCGCCGGATCGCGTATCCCGCGCGCTGGCAGAGGCCGGGCTGCGCGCCATCCCCACCGGGATCGACCACGGCACCGTCACGGCCCTGTCGGGCGGGCGCGGCTTCGAGATCACCACGCTGCGCCGCGACGTCGAGACCGATGGCCGCCACGCGACCGTGGCCTTCACCGACGATTGGCGGGAGGACGCGGCGCGGCGGGACTTCACCATCAACGCGATGTCGATGACGCGCGACGGCACGCTGTTCGACCATTTCGGCGGGAAGGCGGACCTCGCGGCGGGGCGCGTGCGCTTCGTCGGCGAGGCGGCGCGGCGCATCGAGGAGGACGCGCTCCGCATCCTGCGGTTCTTCCGCTTCCAGGCCCGCTACGGGCGCGGCACGCCGGACGCCGAGGCGATCGCCGCGATCCGCGCGGGGCTCGACGGCCTCGCCATCCTGTCGGCCGAGCGGGTGTGGAGCGAACTTTCCCGCATCCTGCTGGCCCCCGACCCGTCCGGCGCGGTCGCGTTGATGGCGGAAGCCGGCGTGCTGGCCGCCGCGCTGCCCGACGGCGCGGACGTGGCGGCGCTCAACCGCCTGATCGCCGCCCGCGCACCCGCCGACCCGGTGCTGCGGCTGGCCGCGCTGGCGCGGGGCGACGCCGACACGCTCGCCGTCCGGCTGCGGCTGTCCGGGGCGGAGCGCGACCGGATCGCGGCGCTGCGCGAAGGAGACGTGCCGCCGCCCGATGCGGACGACGCGGCGCTGCGCCGCGCGCTGGCCGACACCGATACGGAGACGCTCATCGGCCGCGCCTGGCTGCGCGGCGGCGCCGGTGCCGGCTGGGACGCGCTGCGCGCCCGGCTTGCCGCGACGCCGCGCCCGGTCTTTCCGCTGGAGGGCCGCGACGCGCTCGCCCTCGGCATCCCCCCCGGCCCCCGCGTCGGCGCACTGCTGCGGGAGGTGCGCGGATGGTGGATGGACGGGGGGTGCGTGGCGGATGCGGACGAGTGCCGCGCGGAACTGGCGCGGCGGACGGGCCCTCACCCTCCCGGCGCCTGACGGCGCCGCGAGGGTGAGGGCGCTACCCCGCGCGCTGCCAGCGCGCCGCCGCCTCGTCGTCCGCCTTGCGGGCATCGACCCAGGCGGCGGTGCCGTCGGCGTATTCCTCCTTCTTCCAGAACGGCGCGCTGGTCTTCAGCCAGTCGATCAGGAAATGCGTCGCATCCAGCGCCGGCTGGCGGTGGCCCGATGCCGCGATCACCAGCACGATGTTCGCGCCCGGCTCCAGCCGGCCGTGGCGGTGGATGACGGTGCAGCCCAGCAGCGAGAAGCGCCGCTCGGCCTCGGCGGCGACGCGCGCAAGCGCGCGCTCGGTCATGCCGGGATACTGCTCCAGCGTCAGCGCCGACAGGCGGTTGCCCTCGTCGCGCACGGTGCCGACGAAGCAGCCCAGGCCGCCGATGTCGTGGCGTCCCGCCGTCAGCGCGGCGAACTCCGCGCCCACGTCGAAATCCTCGGTCTGCACGCGGACGGTGGCCATCGCAGCCTCCGGTGTCAGCCGCCCGTGACGGGCGGGAAGAACGCCACCTCGTCGCCGGCGTGGAGTTCCGTTTCGGGCGCGGCGAATTCCTGGTTCACCGCGCAGCGGATCACCTTGGCATCCGCGAAGGCGGCGGCATGGCGCGGGCCGCGTTCCCGCAGCCAGGCGATCAGGTCCGCGACCGTGACGACCGAGGCGGGCGGCGTGACGGTTTCCTCGGCCGCGCCCGTCCGCTCGCGCAGCCAGGCGAAATACAGGACCGTCAGGTCGCCGTGCGGGTCCATGCCGGTCTGGCCCCCGCGTCCGTCACGGCTTCGGCGTCGGCACGGTTTCCACCGTGCCGTCCGGATGGATGATCGTGCTGGTGCCGTTGCCGTTCGGCACCACGATCGACTGGCCCTGCGGCGAGGTGATCGTGCTGTAGCCCGGCCCGCCGCCGGTGGTGACCGAGGGCAGCGGCGTGGTCGGGTAGGTCAACGGCTTGTTCTGCTGGATCGTCGGCATCGTGGTGGCGCTCGGCATCGGCGCCGGCGCCTCGGCCCCGATCCCGCTCTTGGGAACGGCGGGCAGCGCGCCGCCATAGCCCTGCACGCCGGGCGGCGTGCTGGAGCCGACCGGCAGCTTCGGCACCTCGGCCGGGTTCTGGATGTTCTGGTTGTTCAGGTTGGACTGCTTCTCAAGGTCCATCAGCGTCGGCATCGGCCCGGCGGGCGGCGGCCAGATGTTCCCTGGCTCCGGCGTGAGCGCCTGCACGTTCGCGTCCATGCCCCGGGCCCGCTGCATATTCTCCGAATCGCCCGGAGGCATGTTCGGGTTCGACTGGAACGTATGGGTATCGGAGATGAATTGTCCGAACCCGGAACAGCCGGCCACCGACAGAACCACGCCGAGCAGGGCGAAACGCCGCATGAAGTAAGGCTCCGTCCGGAAACGTCCAAGGTCGCGCACGGTGGCACCGCGCGGGCACGCCGGCCCGGCCGGCTCCGGTCCGACGCGCGCCCCCAATCACTATTGGGGCATAGCACGCCGCCGCTCAAGGCGCGCGCGCGATCGTCTCCATGACACATCGCCGCAACCGAGGCGTTAACCGCCCGCCACGGCCTGCCCTGCCGGCACGATGGCGCGCCGCACCCAGGCCGCCACCGCCGCCGCATCGGCCAGCGGCAGCCGCACGCGGTCGCAGCCGGGCAGCGACGGCGCATCGGTGGCCACCGCGAGCACATCCGGTTGCTCCGGCCAGATCGGCGGCTTGCCGAGCGCGGGACGATACACTTCCAGCTTCGGATAAGGGTGCGCCTTGAAGCCCTCCACCAGCACCAGATCGACCGGCGCGAGGCGCGCCAGCAGGTCCGGCAGCACAGGCTCGGGTCCGTCCAGCTCGTGCAGAAGCGCCCAGCGCCCCGCGCCCGCCACCAGCACCTCCCGCGCGCCGGCCGCGCGGTGGCGGTAGCTGTCCTTGCCGGGACGGTCCATGTCGAAGCCGGCATGGGCGTGCTTCACGGTGGAAACGGTCAGCCCGGCGCGCCGCAGTTCCGGCAGCAGCCGTTCCAGCAGCGTCGTCTTGCCGGCGCCCGACCAGCCCACCACGCCCAGGACGTTCATCGGCGATCAGCGATCGGGGCTCGGCACGGTGGCCGCCGCGGTGGCGTGACGCAGCCCCGCCGTCAGGTAGTCCCAGCCGGTCAGCAGCGTCAGCGCCGCGGCGACCCACAGCATCGCCTCGCCGATCAGGCCGATGGGCAGGAACGACAGATGCAGGATCGCCGCCCCCCCGTCGCCCGCCAGCAGGATGCCAAGAGCGCCGAGCTGGAACGCCGTCTTCCATTTC
>JAFEFJ010000205.1 GCA_018240635.1 Pseudomonadota bacterium
GCCGCGTGGACCGCGAAGGCGGCGATGCAGGCTTCGAGCGAGTTGGGCAGCAGCGTCGCGACCCGGCCGCCTTCCGCGCCCAGGCCGCGCAGCACGCCGGCAAGCGCCGCGGCGCAGGCGGCGTATTCGCGGTAGGTCAGGCGCTGGTCATCGAGGACGAGCGCCTCGGCCTCCGGCGCCTCGGCGGCGGCGGAGGCGAGGAGGTGGATGACGGTGGGTGGTGTCATTCCATCCTCGTCATGGCCCAGCTTGTCCGGGCCAACACTGACTTTGGATGCACATGAAGGCAAGACGGGGATGGCCCGCCTGCGCGGGCCATGACGGTGGAGGGACGGGTGGTGAGCGTCACACCACCAAAGCGGCGCGCTCGCTGGAGGCGCGGGCCCAGGCGGCGTCCATGTCTTCGTCGAAGAGCTCGGTGAGCTTCTTCATCATCGTGCCGCCCAGCTCCTCGGCATCCACGATGGTGACGGCGCGGCGGTAGTAGCGGGTGACGTCGTGGCCGATGCCGATGGCGATGAGCTCCACGAGATCGCGGCTTTCGATGTCGCGGATCACCTCGCGCAGGTGCTTCTCCAGGTAGTTGCCCGGATTGACCGACAGCGTGCTGTCATCGACCGGTGCGCCGTCGGAGATCACCATCAGGATGCGGCGGTGCTCGGGACGCACCAGCAGGCGGCGATAGGCCCAGAGCAGCGCCTCGCCGTCGATGTTCTCCTTCAGCAGGCCTTCGCGCAGCATCAGGCCGAGATTCTTGCGCGCGCGCCGCCACGGCGCGTCGGCCGCCTTGTAGACGATGTGGCGCAGGTCGTTCAGGCGGCCGGGGTTGCGCGGCTTGCCTTCCTGCACCCAGCGCTCGCGGCTCTGCCCGCCCTTCCAGGCGCGCGTGGTGAAGCCGAGCACCTCCACCTTCACCGCGCAGCGTTCCAGCGTGCGCGCCAGGATGTCGCCGCACATCGCGGCCACCGTGATCGGACGGCCGCGCATCGAGCCCGAATTGTCGATCAGCAGCGTCACGACCGTGTCGCGGAATTCGGTGTCGAGTTCGCGCTTGTAGGACAGCGCCTGCATGGGATTCACCACGACGCGCGAGAGGCGACCGGCGTCGAGCAGGCCCTCCTCGAGGTCGAATTCCCAGGCGCGGGTCTGCTGCGCGAGCAGGCGGCGCTGCAGGCGGTTGGCGAGTTTCGAGATCACGCCTTGCAGATGCTGAAGCTGCTGGTCGAGCTGCTGGCGCAGGCGGGCGAGTTCGTCGGGATCGCAGAGATCCTCGGCGAGCACTTCCTCGTCGAAGTTGCGCGTGAAGGCGCGATAGACGTGCTCGGAATCCGGCACCGCGCGTTCGCGGCGGGGCTGCGGGCCGCCCGGGCGGTCCTCGCCTTCGGCGGCGGCGGCATCCTCCTCCGATTCGTCGCTGCCGTCGTCCTCGGCCGCCTCGCCCTCCATCTCCTCGGGCTGGGCGCCGAGCATGGATTCGGATTCGGACTGCGACTGGCCTTCGCCGTCCTGCGAGTTGTCCTGCTGGCCGGACTGCTCGCCGCCGTCCTCGTTGTCCTCGGTGTTCTCGTCCGTGTCGGCTTCCGCTTCGGCTTCCGCGAGGTCCATCGCGGCGAGCAGGCGGCGCGCGGCGCGGGCGAAGCTCGTTTGATCGTCGAGCGCCGCGCCCATGTCGGCGATGGCCTGCTTCGCGTCCTCACCCAATCCCTCGCGCCACTGGTTGAGGATACGCTGCACGGTGGCGGGCGATTCCTCGCCCGACATCTTCTCCCGCGCGAGCAAGGCGAGGGCCTGAGCGACCGGAAGCTGGTCCTTCCGGGTCATGCGGTCGTAGCCCTCGGCCTCGCATTCCTCGGCGAGCTTGGCGCGCAGGTTGGCGGCGACGCCGGCCATGTGGCGCGCGCCGACGACTTCCACGCGGGCCTGTTCGAGCAGGTCGTAGGCATCCTTCGCCTCGCGCCGGGCCGGCATGCGCTGCGCGTGCACGGCGTCGTCGTGATGGCGGAGGCGAAGCGCGAGGGCGTCGGCCTGCCCGCGCAGCCGCGCCATCTCGTTGGCGGGCAGCGCGCGCGTGGGCATGGGAAGGCGCGCGCGCTTACCGGTGAGGCCGGACGGGCCGGGCTGGAAGGCGACCTGCGCGTCGGGCTCCTCGGCGATGGCGCGCAGCACGCCGGCGGTGGCCCGCTTGAACTCCTCGGCGCGGGTGTTGTCCTTGCTGCCGCTCACGGTCTGCTCAGCTCTTGCGGAAGGCGCCGGTCGGGATGTCCTCGTTGAAGCAGCGCTGGTAGTACTCGGCCACCGTCGAGCGCTCGGCCTCGTCGCACTTGTTGAGGAAGGTCACGCGGAAGGCGAAGCCCACGTCGCCGAAGATGCGCGCGTTCTCGGCCCAGGTGATGACCGTGCGCGGGGACATGACGGTGGAAATGTCGCCGTTGATGAAGCCGGCGCGCGTGAGGTCGGCGAGAGCGACCATGCTTTCCACGCGCTTCTTCATTTCCTTGTCGGACGGCTCGACGCCCATCTTCGCCAGCACGATCGAGGTTTCCTGGCCGTGCGGCAGGTAGTTCAGCGTGGCGACGATGTTCCAGCGGTCCATCTGGCCCTGATTGATCTGCTGGGTGCCGTGATAGAGGCCGGTGGTGTCGCCGAGGCCCACCGTGTTCGCGGTGGCGAACAGGCGGAACGAGGGATGCGGGCGGATCACGCGGTTCTGGTCGAGCAGCGTGAGCTTGCCTTCGACTTCCAGCACGCGCTGGATGACGAACATCACGTCCGGGCGGCCGGCGTCGTACTCGTCGAACACCAGCGCGCAGGCGTGCTGCAGCGCCCAGGGCAGGATGCCTTCGCGGAATTCGGTAACCTGCTTGCCGTCCTTCAGGACGATGGCGTCCTTGCCGATCAGGTCGATGCGGCTGATGTGGCTGTCGAGGTTGACGCGGATGCAGGGCCAGTTCAGGCGCGCGGCGACCTGCTCGATATGCGTCGATTTGCCGGTGCCGTGATAGCCCTGGATCATCACGCGGCGGTTGAAGGCGAAGCCCGCGACGATGGCGAGCGTCGTTTCGCGATCGAACTTGTACGCCTCGTCGATGTCGGGCACGTGTTCCGTGCGGATCGAGAAGGCGGGCACCTGTAGATCGGGGTCGAGGTCGATATCGAACGCCTCGCGCGCGGATACCGTGGTGTCCGGCATGTCGATCGCGGAGGTGGGTCGGATTTCGCTGAGGGCGGCAACCTTGTTCATCAGCCGTGCTGTCCTGTGCAATCGCGCAAAGTGTAAACCCGGGCGGCGGGCGTGGCAAAGATGCGCCAGTGGGAACGCCCCGGCGCCCTGGGCGGTTCAGGCGGAGGCGTTCAGCCGGTCGCGCGCAGCGCGGGTTCGGCGGCCAGCCTGTCGCGCACGGCGGCGTAGGCGAGGTTGATGGTCTTCAGCCGCTCCTCCGCCCCGCGGTCGCCGCCGTTGGCGTCCGGGTGGTGGCGCTTGGCGAGTTCCTTGTAGCGCGCCTTGAGCGCATCGAGCGTGACCGGCCAGTCGAGGCCGAGGGCGGCCATCGGCTCGCGCAGCTCCGCCGGCATCTGCTGGCGCTCGGCCGGATGGCCGGGCCGGCGCGCGCCGCGTTCGAGGATGTTGAGCGGGTCGCGCAGCAGCTCGTCTTCCCAGGTGGCGGCGCCGAGGCGGCCGAGCGGCCAGGTGGGGCGCTGCCAGCCGGTGTCGGCGCGCATCTGCCGCTCGATCTCGGCGGCGCTCATGCCCTTGTAGAAGTCCCACGACGCGTTGTAGGCGCGTACATGTTCGAGGCAGAACCACCAGTATTCCTGCAGGTTGTCGCGCGACTTCGGCGCGCGGTACTCGCCCGGCGCGCCGCAGCCCGGCATGTCGCAGCAGCGGCCCGGCGCCGCCGGGTCGGGAGCGTAGGCCCGGGAGCGGGGAGTGCGACCGGTCATCGCCCCTTATTTGCGCCGCCGCGCGCCGTTGGCAACTGGCAAGCAATCCCGCGCATGGCGGCTGCGCCCGTGCGGAAAGGAGGATTAAACCGATGACGGAACAAGCGACGGACGGGCGGCCAACGGGGCGCGGGGCGGGGCGCGCGGCGCGCATCGAGGCATCCCTTGCAGCCGCCTTCTCGCCCGCGGCGCTGAGCGTGACGGACGACAGCGCGCGCCATGCGGGACATGCGGGCGCGCGGCCCGGGGGCGAGACGCATTACAGCGTGCTGATGGTGAGCGAAGCCTTCCGCGGGCAGAGCCGCGTCGCGCGCTCCCGTGCCGTGCATGAGGCGCTGGCGGCGGAGTTCGAGGGCGGGCTGCACGCGCTGGCGCTGCGCCTGCTGACGCCTGAGGAGGCGGACGCGGCGGTGCGATCCGCCCCCGGGGCCAAACCGGGGGCTTGACGGGCGGCGGAGAAAGATTTTTCTCCCTCCCGGTCCGCGCAGGCCCGCGCGGAGAAGAGAGTTTCCCGAAGGAGCCGACGTGGACAAGGAACTCGACCGCACCGACCGCGAGATCCTGCGCCTGCTCGCCGCCGATGCGTCGCTGTCGCTGGGCGAGATCGCCGCGCGCGTCGGGCTGACGCAGACGCCGTGCTGGAAGCGCATCCGCCGGCTTGAGCAGGACGGCGTGATCACCGGGCGCGTCGCGGTGCTCGATCCCGGCAAGGTGGGGCTGCCGGTGTCGGTGTTCGTCGCGGTGGAGACGGCGGACCATTCGTCCGACTGGCTGGCGCGCTTCGCCGAGGTGGTGCGCGCGACGCCCGAGATCGTGGATGCGTGGCGGATGAGCGGGGACGTGGATTACCTGCTGCACGTCGTGGTGCCGGACATCGCCGCCTACGACACGTTCTACCGCACGCTGATCGCGGCGCTGCCGCTGCGCAACGTGACGAGCCGCTTCGCGATGGAGCGGATGAAGGCCGGGCCGCTGCCCATCCCCGCGGCGGCCTGAGGGGCGGGCGCAACCGGGGAATGCACGCCCGCCGGCGTTTCGCGGCAGGCGCGAACGAAACCCCCGGTGTTCTGGTTTCTTTCGCGCGGGAAAGCCGGCGTTAACCACTTCGGCCGCATCCTCGTCTCGTTCCGAGAGACAGACATGGGGGTTGTGGCATCCGATGATCGCGCGCTCAGCAATCGCACCGGCGTCTCTGGCCCGATTTCCCGCCACGGATGCGGTGCCCGCGCCCGCCCGCCCCGGCCTGCTGCCGGACCGCGCGGCGGCCTATTTCGGCGTCTGGCGCGACGAGGACGGCGAGGCCCGTCTGCCGCTCGCGGTCACGCTGCCCGCGATGGTCGCGGTCTCGCTCGGCCTGTGGGCCGGCATCTTCAAGGTGGCGGCGTTCCTGCTGTAGCCGCCGGTTCGCGGGTCGCAGCGGCTTCCGAGGCGGGATCGCGGATCGCGCCCGCGGCGCATCCGCGCTACGAGCACCCGTTCACTCCTTACCCGGATCGCCCTTGCGGCGGGGCTACTTGCCGCCGACCTCGGCCATGATGGCGTCGAGGCGGCCGGGAGCGGCGAACCCGCCGGCTTCGGCCCAGCGGAGGACGGCGCCGAGGCCCTCGCGCAGCGGCGTGGGCAGCGGCAGGCCGAGGGAGGCGCGGGCGAGGTCGGGGGAGCCGACCGAGCGGCGGATCTCGCCGCCGCGCTCCGGGCGGAACACCAGTTGCGGGCGCCGGCCGCACAGCGCGGCGATCGTCTCGGCGAGCGTCCGGATCGAGGTGCCGGTGCCGGTGCAGACGTTGAACACCGGCGCGCCTTCCGGCTGCAGCGCCATCGCCGCCGTCAGCGCGGCGACCACGTCGGCGACGAACACGAAGTCGCGCGTCTGCGCGCCGTCGCCGAACACCTCGACGGGGCGGCCGCGCGCGATGCGGTCGCAGAAGATCGAGATCACGCCCGAATAGGACGAGAGCGGGTCCTGCATCGGGCCATAGACGTTGAACGGCCGCAGGCCGACGACACGCAGCCCGTGCACGGCGGCGGCGACGGCGGCGTGCAGCTCCATCGCGAACTTGTCCACGCCGTAGGCCGAGAGCGGATGCTTCTCCGCGTTCTCGGCGATCGGCAGGGCCGCGGGCTCCCCGTACACGGCCGCCGAGGAGGCATAGACGACCGGCGGGCGGAGCGTGGGCGGGAGTTTCGCGATGGCGTCGAACAGAGCGATGGCGCCGCCGAGATTGACGCGGTTGGTGCCCAGCCAGTCCGCGGCCGCGCGCGCGACGGAGGCGACGGCGGCGAGGTGGAAGCAGCCGTCGATGCCGGCCAGCGCGGGTTCGAGGCAGGCGGGATCGGCGACGTCGCCCACCAGGAGTTCGGCGCCGTCAGGCAGATTCTCGCGCCGCCCGGTGGACAGGTCGTCGAGCACGCGCACCGCGTGCCCGTCGCGCAGCAGCGCCCGGCACAGATGCGCGCCGATGAAGCCACAACCGCCGGTGACGAGGTAGCGCGGCATTGACTGGTCGTATGTCCCTATGCGGCGGGAGGACGAAGCGCGCGCCGCCACCCGCATATGCGGCGACATGCCGATGAAATGGACTCAGTCGAATAAACGCGACGTTGCCAGCCAAATTTCCGCCGGTCGATAAACCACGTCCCTTACCATTGCGCATCCGTCCCCGCCAGGGCTTCCCGAAACGGGAAACCTGGTCCGCGCGCATCGCCGTCATCCGCAAACGCCGGCCTGCCAGATGCCTCCGGCCCTGTGGCGGTTTCGTGGCGAGCGTGTAGCCTCGGGCGGATGATCGAATTCCAGGAAGCGCCGGCCAGCCTGCCGCCGGGCCGCCGCGTCTATGCCGTGGGCGACATCCATGGCTGCGCCGACCGCCTGTCCGCGCTGCACGCGCTGATCGCCGAAGACCTGGCGCGCCGCCCCGCCCCCGCGCCGCTGCTGCTGCATATCGGCGACTACGTGGACCGCGGGCCGGACAGCGCCGGGGTGATCGCCATGCTGTGCGCCGGGCCGCCGCTGCCGGGCGTGCCCACGGTGAACCTGATCGGCAACCACGAGGAGACGATGCTGCACGCGCTGGCGGGCGAGCGCGCGGCGGCGACGGACTGGCTCTATTCGGGCGGCCGGACCGCGCTGGAAAGCTGGGGGATCGACCCCGACTCGCCGCGCGAGAGCTGGGCCGCGCGCATCCCGGCCGCGCACCGCGCCTTCGTGCAGGGGCTCGCGCTGTCGCACCGCGAGGGCGGCTACCTGTTCGTCCACGCCGGCATCCGGCCCGGCGTGCCGCTGGAGGCGCAGACCCGCGAGGACCTGCTGCGCATCCGCCAGCCCTTCCTGTTCACCGACGCCGAGCTGGGCGCGGTGGTGGTGCACGGGCACACGCCGGTGAAGGCCCCGGTGGTGCGCCCCAACCGCATCGGCATCGACACCGGCGCGGTGTTCGGCGGCCCGCTGACCTGCGCGGTGCTGGAGGGGGATGTGGTGGGGTTTCTGGGGGTTTAGGGGGGCTGTTC
>JAFEFJ010000206.1 GCA_018240635.1 Pseudomonadota bacterium
TGACGATGCCGACCACCTTCATGCCGCGCAGGATCGGAACCCGCTTCACCGCGTGGCGCATCATCAATTCCGCGATCTGCGGCAGCGGCGCGTCCTCGGTCGCGGTGATGACGTGCGGCACCATGATGTCGGCGGCGCTGCGCCCGTCGCGCGTGACGTAGTCCATGAACTCGCGCGACAGGATCTCGCCCCGCGCCACCGCGTCCGCCCACCAGTCGTGCTTCGCCTGGGCCGAGGCGCGGAACGGCTTGATCACGTCGCCCTCGCTCACCACGCCGAGCAGCGTGCCGTCCGCGTCGCAGACCGGCACGCCGCTGATCCGCTTCTCGGCCAGCAGCGTCGCGATCTCGGCCAAGCTCGCGCGCGGCCCCACGGAAACCGGGTTGCGCGTCATGATGTCGGCGGCGGTCAGCGCCACGGTCGCGCCCTCCTGATGCCTCGGCCAGCACCGGGTATGCTGCCTCCGGCGGCACCGCACGTTGACCCACGTCAAGCGCCCGCCCGGCGCGCGCCGCGATGCCAGCATGGCACAAAGTTTGCTGACTCGCTTCACGACGCTGTTACAGTCGGCCCGGCCTCGCGGCCGCGGGCAACGCGGCGCCAACGGGACGAACGCCGACACAGGGAGAAGTGCATGACCATGACAGGACTAAGGCGCGTGCTGGGCGCGTCGCTTCTGGGGCTGGCCGCCGGCCTGCTCTGCACGGCCGCGCAGGCGAAGGAATGGAAGACGGTGCGCATCGGCACCGACGCCACCTATCCGCCGTTCGAGAGCGTGAACGCCAAGGGCGAGATCGTCGGCTGGGAAGTCGATTACGGCAACGCGCTCTGCGAGCGGATGAAGGTCACCTGCACCTGGCAGAACCAGGACTGGGACGGCATCATTCCCGCGCTACTCTCCGGCAAGTTCGACACGATCATTTCGAGCATGAACATCACCCCGCCGCGCGCGGAGAAGGTGGCGTTCAGCCAGGTGTACTACTCCACCCCGCCGGGCTTCATCGGCCCCGCCTCGCTCAAGAGCAACGACGTCTCGCCCGAGGCGCTGAAGGGCAAGACCATCGGCGCGCAGTCCTCCACCGTGTTCGCCAACTACCTGTCGAAGTTCTATCCGGGCTCCGACGTGAAGCTGTATCCCGGCGGCGACGAGGCGCTGATCGAGCTGGCGAACGGCCGGCTGGACTACGTCATGGTCGATACCATCGTGGCGCAGGCCTTCATCGACAAGAACGGCAACGGCTGCTGCAAGGTGGTGGGCACGGTGAAGCGCCTGCCCGACATCTTCGGGCCCGGCGTAGGCGCCGCCTTCCGCAAGGACGATCCGGACCTGCGCGCGATGTTCGACAAGGCGATCAGCGAGCTTGCCGCCGATGGCACGTTCCAGAAGATCGCATCGAAGTACTTCAAGATCGACATCATGCCGAAGCAATAGGCCGCGGTGTCCGCGTTCAGCCTGCTGTTCGGGCCTGACGGCTGGGGTCCCCTGCTCTTGCAGGGGGCCCTGGTCACCGCCGGGCTCGCGCTCGCCACCGTGCCGTTTGGCTTCGGCGCCGGGCTGCTTCTGGCGATCATGAAACTATCGCCGAGCCGCCTGCTGCGCGCCGCCTGCGACGCCTACACCACCTTCTTCCGCGGCATCCCGGATCTGCTGTCGCTGTTCATCGTCTATTTCGGGTTGCAGATCCTGATCGACCGCACAACCCACCTGTTCGGCCTGCCGAAGGTCGACATGGATGCCTTCGTGGCCGGCGTGATCGCGCTTGCGGCAGTGACCGCCGCGTATTCGAGCGAGGTCTGGGTTTCGTCCTTCAACGCCGTGCCGCGCGGCCAAAGCGAAGCGGCACTTTCGCTCGGCCTGCACCGGCGGCAGGTGTTCCGCCTCGTCGTGCTGCCGCAGCTCGCGCGCGTGGCGCTGCCGGGCCTGGGCAACATCTGGACGATCCTGCTGAAGGACACCTCGCTGATCTCCACCCTCGCGGTCGCCGACCTGCTGCGCCGCGCCTCCGAAGCCAGCCGCGCGACAACGCGCCCGCTGCTGTTCTACGGCGCCGCGACCGCGATCTACCTGGTGATCAGCCTGATCTCCGGCCTCGGCCAGAGCTACCTGGAACGCCGCGTGAACCGGGGCTACGCCTGATGCTGTCCGCGCTGCAAAGCGTGGCCGGCACGGTGCTCAATCTCGGCCTGCTGCAGGAATGGGGATGGCGGCTCGTCCAGGGCCTGATCGTCACCATCCAGATCGTCGCGATCTCGTGCAGCCTCGGCTTCGTCCTCGCCTATCCGATCAGCCTCGCGCGGCGGTCGCGCAATCTGGTGCTGTCGGGCGCGGCGCGCAGCTACATCGCCTTCTTCCGCGGCACCCCGCTGCTCTGCCAGCTCTATCTGATCTACTACGGCGCGGGCGAGTTGCGCCTGTTCCTGACCTCGGCGGGCCTATGGTGGTTCTTCCGCGAGGCGTTCTACTGCTGCATCCTGGCCTTCACGATGAACACCGCCGCCTATCAGGCCGAGATCATGCGCGGCGCGCTCAATGCGATCCCCAAGGGCGAGATCGAGGCGGCGACCGCGCTCGGCCTGTCGCGCTACCGCATCGCGCGGCACATCATCTGGCCGCAGGCGCTGCTGGTGGCGCTGCGCCCGCTGGGCAACGAGCTGATCGGCATCATCAAGGCGAGCGCGCTCGCCGCCATCGTGACGGTGTTCGACCTGATGGGGCAGACGCGCTTCATCTTCGCGCGCACCTTCGATTTCACGATCTATCTCTACTGCGCGATCCTCTATCTGCTGATCACCGAAACGATCCGCCGCGCGAGCAACCGGATCGAAAGGCGGCTCGCGCGCCACAAGCTCGCCGGCATCATCGCCGCCACGGAAGCCGCCGGCGCGGCGGCCGCCCCGGTGCCGATCCGGCGCAGCCCCGCCGCGCTGCTGCGCGGACGCGCCTGAGGCCCGCGATGCGGCTCGCCGGAAAGGTCGCGGTCGTCACCGGCGCGGGCTCGGGCATCGGCCGCGCCGCCGCGCTGCTGTTCGCGCGCGAGGGCGCGGCGCTCTGCCTGGTGGACAACAGCGCCGACGCCGCGGGCGAAACCGCCGCGCTGCTGCGCGCCGAAGGCCAGGATCCGCTCGTGCGCGTGGGCGACGTGGGAGAACCCGGACAGGCGGACGCCGACGCGCGGGCGGTGCTGGACCGGCACGGGCGGATCGACGTGCTGCTGACCGCGGCGGGGGTGTCGCGCGGCGGCACGGTGCTTACCACCGCGCCCGCCGACTGGGACGCGGTTTTCCGCGTGCATGTCAGTGGCACCTGGCTGTGGGCGCGCGCCGTGCTGCCCGCGATGCGCGCGCAGAAGGCGGGCAGCATCGTCACCGTCTCCTCCCAGCTCGCGCGCGCGGGCGGGCGGAACAACTCCAGCTACATCGCCGCCAAGGGCGCGATCCTGAGCCTGACGAAGACGATGGCGCTCGATTTCGCGCCCGACGGCGTGCGGGTGAACGCGATCCTGCCGGGCGCGATCGATACGCCGATGCTGAACCGCAGCTTCGGCCGCGCCGCCGATCCCGCCGCCGCGCGCGAAGCCTCGCGCCTCCGCCACCCGCTCGGCCGCTTCGGCCGCGCCGAGGAAATCGCCGAAGCCGCGCTGTATCTCGCCAGCGACGCGGCGGGCTTCACCACCGGCAGCGAAATGGTCGTGGACGGCGGCTGGCTCGCGGGCTGACGCCCGCGCCTCAAGCAGCCTTGCGCCGCCCGCCCCCCAGCCGCATCAGCGAAATCATCCCTGCTGCCGCCGCAAGTGCCGCGGCCACGCTCAGCGAGATCACCGTGCTGTGCGCGTGCGCCAGGCTGAAGATCAGCGCGACCAGCGCCGCGCCCAGCGTCTGGCCGAACAAGCGCGACGTCGCCTGCATTCCGCTCGCCCCGCCGCTGCGCGACAGCGGGGCCGAGGTCAGGATCGCCTTGTTGTTGGGCGTGTTGAAGAACCCGAAGCCCAGGCCGCAGATCGCGGTGCGCCAGACGATGTTCGCCACGCTCGGGTCGGCCGGCATCAGCGCGACCAGCGCAAGCCCGATCGCGAGCACCGCAAGCCCGATGGAACTCAGCACGCCCACCGGATAGCGGTCCGAAAGCCGCCCCGTCGCGGTGGCGATCAGCGCGACCGTCAGCGGCCAGGGCGTCAGCAGAAGCCCGGTTTCCACCTGCGAGCGGCCCAGCGTGTTCTCGAACAGGAAAGGCAGCGTCACGTAGGACATGCCCTGCGCCATGAAGGCGGCGACCGAGGTGAAGACCGAGAGCGCGAACAGCGGAATGCGCATCAGGTCCACCGGCACCAGCGGCGAGGGCTGCGCCATCTGCCGCGTCACCAGCATGAAGCCCAGCACCACGGCGGCGACCAGCTCGATCACCACGCTGCTCGGCTGCGCGCCATGCGCCACGCCGTCGATGCCGCTGATCAGCAGGCCGAAGGTCAGCGCGCTCAGCCCCGCGCCCGCCACGTCGAAGCGGCGGTCCACCCGGCGCGGACGCGGCAGCGCGCGCCACGCGATCGGGATCGCGATCAGCCCGATCGGCACGTTCACCGCGAACAGCCAGGGCCAGTGCGCCACCGCCAGGATCGCCGCCGCCACCGACGGCCCGGCGGCGGACGAGATCGAGCCCACGGTCGCGTTGATGCCGACGCCGCGGCCCATCCAGACGCGCGGATAGATCGCGCGGATCAGCGCGCCGTTCACGCTCATCAGCCCCGCTGCGCCGAAGCCCTGCAGGATGCGCGCGAGCGTCAGCGTCATCAGCGAGTCCGACATCGCGCACAGCAGCGAGGCGATGGTGAACACCACCAGCCCGCAGAAATACACGATGCGATAGCCGAAGATGTCGCCGATGGAGGCCAGCGGCAGCAGCGAGATCGTCACCGCGAGCTGATAGGCGTTCACCACCCAGATCGTCGCGGCGGGCGAGGTGTTCAGATCGCGCGCGATGGTGGGCAGCGCGACGTTGGCGATGGCGCCGTCGAGCACCGCGAGGAACAGCCCGATGCCGATGGTCAGGATGGCCCAGTACCGCTGCGGCGTGGGCAGGCCGTCAGTGGCGTCCATGGGGGGCGTCCATGCGGGTCTCGTTACGACAGGCGATGCGAACCGCAGGGCGCGGCGCGTCCGTCCGGCTTAGACCGCAAACGCCGGAGTGAGAAGAGCGAGCACCACTTCGGGATCGAGCGTCGCCAGGTCGGGGCGGCGCAGCACATGCACGTCGGCGCCGCGCGGCGCGCACAGCGCGGGATCGGAGTCGTTGGAAAACAGCACGACCGAGCGGCATCCGGCCGTCGCGATCAGGTGCATCGGCCCCGTGTCGTTGCCCACCGCGAAACGCGCCGCGCGGGCGAGGCTCGCCACGTCGCCGAGCGTGGTCTGCCCCGTCAGGTCGCGCGCGGCGGGGGCGGCGGCGCGAATCGTGTCGGCCAGACCGCGCTCCGACGCGCTGCCGACGATCACCGGCGTGATCTCCTGCGCATCCAGCCACGCCGCCACCGCGCCGTAGCGCCCGGCAGGCCAGCGCTTGCCGGGCCGGTGCGGCGAGCAGCCGGGCACCAGCAGCGCGAACGGCCCGGTTATGCCGAAGCGGGCGATGTCTCCGCCGGTCCAGGACAGGTCGGCCGGCGCCCGGTCGGTCACGCCCGCCTGGCGCAACTGGCTGAATTGGCGGTCGATGTCGTGCATGTGGTTGCGCCCCGGATCGGCGTCGGGATGCGAGGCGCCGGGCGCGATGCCGGACCATTCCGGCCGCGCGTTGCGCGGGAACAGGCGGAAATAGCGGCTGCTGCGGCCGGAGGTCTGCAAGTCGTACACCCGGTCGAACCGCCCCGCCGCCAGCCGCTTGCGCAGCGCCAGCGTGCCGCGCACGTCCCACCATTCGGGGCGGTCGTCGATCCACACCTCGTCGAAATACGGCGCGGTCGCCAGCCACTCGGCATAGGGCTTCAGCGTCAGCAGCGTGATGTGCGCATCCGCATGGTGGCGGCGGATGCTGGCGAAGGGGCCGAGCGAAAGGATGATGTTCCCGAGCGCGCCGAGCTTCAGGACCAGGATGCGCGGCCGCGCCATGTCATTCGTCCCGCGCGGGCTTGCGGGCGACGTAGAGCCATTCCTGGCGCAGCAGCCCGTAGGTAACTTCCTGATCGGGGCGCATGCGGAATATCTCGACCCGGAAGCCGGCCTCGGCCAGCCGGTCGGCGAAATCCAGGCCGTAGTAGCGCAGATGGTCCTCGGCGCTGAAATGCGCCCAGCGTTCGGCGGGCGAGGTGATCGCGGGGTTCTCGTAGGTCTCGTGGCGCGATGTGTTGATCGGCACGGTGAACAGCCCGAACCCGCCCGGCTTCAGCATGCGGAACAGCTCGCGCATCGCGCGGCGGTCGTCGGGGATGTGCTCCAGCACGTGATGCGCCATCACCACGTCGAAGCCCGCATCAGGCAGCGGGATCGCGGTGATGTCCACCCGATGCGTGACGCCCCGCTGCATCAGGTCGGCAGTCTCGTAGTTCGGATTGCCGCGCATCATGCGCTGCCAGATGCGTTCGGGTGCGAAATGCAGGATGCGCTTGCCCGCCAGCTTGTCGCCGCCGCCCTCGGTGATCCAGAGCTGCGTCAGGCGGTGGCGCTCGCGGCTGCCGCAGTTCAGGCAGCGGGCGTCCCAGCGCGGCGGATGGCCGACCGAGATGAAACGCCCGCGGTAGCCGCAGATCGGGCAGGTGCGCGCGATCCGCGGCGAGGCGAACTGGCTGCGGTCGTTGAACCACGCGCCGATCAGCCGCCGCGCCATGCGCCAGTTGCGCGGAGGCGCGGGCGGCACGGTCACGGCGTCGGCGGCGAAATCCGCGCTCATCGGCCCGTTTTCTTCATTTGCCCCGGAACAAGGGGCGGGTGGTTATCAGCCGCCCGTTCCGCCCGCAACCGGCGGGGGATGCACGGCTGCCCAATGCCGGGCGATGTCGAGCCGCCGCGCAACCCACACCTCCTTGTGCCGCGCGACGTGGTCCAGCAGCCGCTCCAGCCCCGCCGCGCGCGCCGGATGGCCGATCAGGCGCATATGCAGCCCCACCGACATCATCTTCGGCTGCGTCCGCCCCTCGCGCAGCAGGAAGTCGAACCCGTCGCGGCAATAGGCGAAGAAATCCTCGCCGGTGCCGAAGGTGCCGCGGCCGAACTTCGAATCGTTGTTCGACAGCGAGTAGGGCACCACCAGGTGATGCCCGCCCTCATGCGCGACCCAATACGGCAGGTCGTCGTCGTAGGCATCGGAATCGTAGAGGAATCCGCCTTCCTCGATCAGCAGCTTCCGGGTCGCGAGCGACGGGCCGTAGCGGCAGTACCAGCCCAGCGGCCGCTCGCCCATCGTGCGGGTCAGGGAGGCGACGGCGCGGGCGATGCGCTCGCGCTCGGTCGCCTCGTCCAG
>JAFEFJ010000207.1 GCA_018240635.1 Pseudomonadota bacterium
GGCAGGCGCTCGCCGATGCGGCGCAGCGCCTCGGGCTCGCGCGCGGTGATGAACAGCATGTCCGCGCCCGCGCGGTGCATCGCCTCGCCCCGCCGCAGCGCCTCGTCGATGCTGCCCGGGCGCTTCGCATGGCCGCGCACCGCGTTGGTGCGCGCGATCACCATGAAGCCGGGATCGCGCCGCACCGCGACCGATTCCGCGACCTTCGCCACCATCATTTCGATCGGAACCAGATGCTCGACGCCGACATGATGGTGCGCGCGCTTGGGCAGGATCTGATCCTCGATCTCGATCGCCGCGAACCCCGCCGCCTCGGCGGTGGCGATGGTGCGGTGCAGATGCATCGGATCGCCCCATCCGCAGGCGCCGTCCAGGATCAGCGGCAGCGTGCAGTTCGCGCGGATCTCCAGCCCCGCATGCGCCATCTCGGTCAGCGACAGATTGGCCTCCGTCACGCAGCCGAGATAGCCCATCGATCCACCGCCGAGGTAAAGCGCCGGAAATCCCGCACGCTCCGCGAGCTTGGCCATCATCGGATTGAGGACCAGCGGCGCGAAGACCGGTGCGCTGCCGTCGAGCAATGTCCGCAGCGCGGCCCCACGTCCTTCCATGGCGTCTGCCCTCCCCATTCGCATTGCTTGCAAGGGCCAGCATGCCCGCCGTCCCGCGGCCTTGCTAGGCCGATGCCGCGCACCTAGCCTTCCCCGATCAATACAAGGGGGAAGCGGCGATGACGGAACTCAGGGCGGATGCGAAAGCCTATCCGCACCCGCATGTGCGCGAGGCATGGCTCGACAAGGTGCGCGAGGACATCATCGAGCCCGATCTGCCGATCGTCGATCCGCACCACCACCTCTGGCACGACCGTCCCTCGGGCCGCTACCTGATCGAGGACCTCGCCGCCGATCTCGCAAGTGGCCACAACATCGTCGCCACCGTCTTCATGCAGTGCGGCTGGCTGCACCGCCCCGACGGCCCGGAGTATTTCCGACCCGTCGGCGAAACCGAGGCGGTGAACGCCTGCGCCATCCTGTCCGCCCGCGGCGCCTATGGCCGCGCGCGCGCCTGCGCCGGCATCGTGGGCTTCGCCGATCTGCGCAACCCGGACCTCGATGCGGTGCTCGATGCGCATGTCGCGGCAGGCGGCGGCCGCTTCCGCGGCATCCGCCACATCGTCGCCTGGGACGAGACGGTGATCCCCACAACCTCCGTCGTCCCGCCGCCCGGCCTGCTGCGCGATCCCGCCTTCGTGCGCGGCGTGCAGCGCCTGGGCGAGCGCGGCATGACGTTCGATGCCTGGCTGTATCATACGCAACTGAAGGACCTGCTCGCCGTCGCGCGCGCGGCGCCGGGCACGCCGATCGTGATCGACCATGTCGGCGGCCCGCTCGGCGGCGGCCCCTATCGCGGCAGGCGCGACGAGGTGTTCGCCGCGTGGAAGCAGGACATCGCCGAACTGGCGGGCTGCCCGAACGTCTATGTGAAGCTCGGCGGGCTCGCGATGCCGGTGAACGGCTTCGACTATCACGAGGACGCGCTGCCGCCGACCTCGGGACGCATGGCGGCCGACTGGACGCCGTGGTTCGCGACCTGCATCGAACGGTTCGGCGTCGCGCGCTGCATGTTCGAAAGCAACTTCCCCGTGGACAAGGGAATGTGCAGCTACCCGGTGCTGTGGAACGCGTTCAAGCGGATCGCGTCAGGCGCCTCGGCGCAGGAGAAGGCCGCGCTGTTCCACGATACCGCGGCGCGCTTCTACAAGCTGCCTGAAGGCTGATCGGCGAACATCACTTGTGGCGGCCCGATCCCGCACGGATCGGCCGCCGCCTTCGCCAGCGCCGCGCGCACCGTGCGCACGATGGCGTTGTCCTGGAACGGCTTGGCGATCACCTCGAACGCGCCCGAGGCGAAGGCCGCCAGCCGCGTCGCCATGCTGCCCTGCCCGCTGATCAGGATCACCGGCAACCGCACGCCGTGCTCGTTCAGCACCCGCAGCAGGTCGAGCCCGCCCGCCCCCGGCATGTGCATGTCCGCCACGATGCAGCCGCGGGGCCTCGGCGGCAGCGCCTTCAGCAGGCACTCCGCCCGCGGGAATCCCTGCACATGCAACCCTTCGACGCCCAGCAGGAACACGAGCGACTCGCGCACCGCGTCGTCGTCGTCCACCACATAGACGGTGTGGCGGCAGACGCTCATGCGGTCATGTCGGGGACGCCCGCGACGGTGAAGCGGAACACCGTGCCGCCCCCCTGCGCGTCCTCCCACGCCAGCGCGCCGCCATGCGCCTCCACGATGGCGCGCGTGATCATCAGGCCGAGCCCGGTGCCGTTCGCCCGTGTCGTCACGAACGGCTCGAACAGCCGGTCGCGCACCGCCTCGGGCACGCCGCGTCCGGTGTCGGCGACGCTGATTTCGACGTCGCCTCCAATCCGGCGTGCGGAAATTCCCAGTTCACGGCGCGAAGATCCCTCCATCGCCTGCAATCCGTTCGTAACGAGATTGAGCAGCGCCTGGCGCAACTGCACCCGGTCCGCCAGCACCAGCCGCGTATCTGGGCCGAGCGCGATCGTCACCGTCGCGCCGACACGCGCCGCCTCGCCCTGCGCCGCCGCCCGCACCTCCTCGATCAGCCCAGGCAGCACCTCGACCCGCTGGTCGGTGTCGCCGTGCGTCATCAGGGCGCCGAGCCGCGCGATGGTTTCGTTCGCCCTCTCACTCTGCGCCAGCGCCTCCTCGACGGCCCGCCCGATCCGCCCCAGGTCGGGCCCCTCCGGGGTCCCGAGCAGCCGCATCCCGGCACGCAGGTAGTTGCTGATGGCCGAAAGCGGCTGGCTCAATTCGTGCGCCAGCGTCAGCGACGCCTGCTCGCCGCCGTTGAGCCCCGCGAGGGTGCGCGCCTGGTTCTCCAGGATGCGCAGCCGCGCCTGCGCGTCGCGCAGCCGCACGGCCATGGTTCGCGCCATCGCGACGTCGCGCAGCGCGACCACCGAAACCGCCATGCCGCGGATCGGAGTGACGGACAGGCTGATCCCCTTGCTCCAGCCCCGGCGCTGCGGGAATTCCGCCTCCTGCGAGACGGCCCTGCCGGCCGCCGCCGCGTCGCGCAGCGCCGCGTCCAGCACGTCCGCGATGTTGGGCGGCACCACCAGGGCGGCGGGGCGGCCCAGCGCATCGGCCTCCGCCACGCCCAGCATGTCCTCGGCGCCCGCGCTCCAGCCGGTCACGCGCCCTGCGGCATCCACGAGGAAGGTCGCATCCTCCTCCGTGGAGGCAACGAGCACCGCCCTGTCGCGCAGCGCTTCGAACGTCATTCCGGGGTCAAGCCCTGGCGCCCTGTCGCCGGCGCGGCGGCGGCGCTGTCGGGAACCCGCCGTTCGCGGGGCGATGACGGGGAAGCGGCATATCGCTGGACGTTGGGCCAGGAAATGTCATACCCAGGATCGGTCAATTCGATACGGAGTGTGACCAAAGGTTACTGTTCAGTCAAGAATGGTTGAACAGCAACCCCCGCCTTCGCCAACCTGGGGCAACACCCGCAGCGCCCGCAACCGTCCGGAAATCTGGCGGCACGCTCTTCGACCGCCGGTTGGTTAAGGCTCCGCAGCCAGGATTGTCAGCACCGCCGCGCCATAGCGCGCCAGCTTCGAGCCGCCGACGCCCTTCACCTGCCCGAGCGCGTCGAGCGAGTCCGGATGCACCTGCGCGATCTCGCGCAGCACGGAATCGTGGAAGATGACATAGGGCGGAATCGCCTGCGCCTTCGCCTGCTGCGCCCGCCACGCCCGCAACCGCTCGAACGCCGCCGCCGCCCCTTCGGGCAGCGCCGCCGGCGCATCCCCGGGCTCCGCGCCCGCCCCCCCGGCGCGCTTGGCGCGTCCCGCCACCCTGTCCTCGCGCAGCATCACGGCGGTTTCGCCGCGCAGGATCGGCCGCGCGATGTCCTCCACCAGCATCAGACTCGCGAACTCGCCGCTCTCCACCTCCAGCGCGCCGAGCGCGATCAGCTGGCGGATCACGCCGCGCCAGAAGTCGCGCGACTCGGCCGCGCCGATCCCGAAGGTCGAAAGCCGGTCATGCCCGTGCTTGCGCACCATGTCCGTCGCCTGCCCGCGCAGCACGGCGATCACGTGCAGCGCGCCGAACATCTGGCCGGTGCGATAGACGGTCGAGAGCACCTTCTGCGCCGCCACCGTGCCATCCACCAGGCGCGCCGGGCGGCGGCAGTTGTCGCAGTGGCCGCAGGGCTCGGCCAGCGTCTCCCCGAAGCAGGCGATCAGCGCGGTGGTGCGGCAGCGCACCGTCTCGGTCAGCGAGATCATCGCTTCCAGCCGCTCGCGCATCACCCGCTTCTGCTGGTCCGGCGCGGAGGACTGCGCGAGCCAATGCCGCGCCCGCGCGATGTCCTGCCCGCCGTACAGCAGCAGCGTGGACGACGCCTCGCCGTCGCGCCCGGCGCGGCCGATCTGCTGGTAGAACGATTCCGGGCTGTCCGGCATGTCGAGATGCACGACGAAGCGCACGTCGGGCCGGTCGATGCCCATGCCGAAGGCGATGGTGGCGACCACCACCACCGGCTCGCCGGAACGGAACCGCTCCGCCGCCGCGCGCTTGGCGGCGGGCTCCAGCCCGGCATGGAACGCGACAGCGGGCACGCCCTTGGCGGCCAGCGCCGCCGCGACGCGCTCGGTCTTGGCGCGGCTGCCGCAATAGACGATGCCGCAGGCGCCGCGATGGCGGCCGATCACCTCCAGCAGCTGCTGCGTCTCGCCGGTCTTCGGCTCGGCGGCGAGGAAAAGGTTCGGGCGGTGGAAGCTCGAGAGGAAGGTGCGCGCGCCCTCCATCCCCAGCGCCCGCAGGATGTCCTCGCGCGTGCGGGGATCGGCGGTCGCCGTGAGCGCGATGCGCGGCACGCCCGGAAAGCGGCGCGGCAGGCAGGCAAGTTCGCGGTAGTCGGGGCGGAACTCGTGCCCCCATTGCGAAACGCAATGCGCCTCGTCGATGGCGAACAGCGCCAGCTCGATGCGCCCCAGCCGGTCCATCGTGCCGTTGCCCAGCAGGCGCTCCGGCGAGACGTAGAGCAGATCCAGCCGCCCCTCGATGAGGTCGCGTGTCGTCTCGCGCGCCTCGGCAGGATCGAGTTCCGAGTGCAGCGCCGCCGCGCCCACCCCAAGCTGGCGCAGCGCGGCCACCTGATCGTCCATCAGCGCGATGAGCGGCGAGACCACCACGGCGGTACCCGGACGGCACAAGGCGGGTACCTGATAGCAGACGCTCTTGCCGCCGCCCGTCGGCATCAGCACCAGCGCGTCGCCGCCGGCCGTGACGTGCTCGACGACGGCGCCCTGCTCGCCGCGGAATGCCGGGAAGCCGAAGACCCGCCGCAGGACGGACAGCGGATCGCCAGGCGCTACATCGCTCTCGTCGGCCGCGATCTCCTGCGCCAGCACGCGGGTGCGATGCCGGTCAGCGCGCCTCGACGGCTATCTCGACCCGGCGGCTTTCCTGCGACGACAATGCGAACTGCACCGATCCGCGCGCGCCCTGCGAAATATGCTGCGCGGGCACGCCGTCCTGCGCGAGCTGATCGGCGACCACCTGCGCGCGGAGCTGCGACATCAGCACGTTCGCCTTGCGGCTTCCGGTGGGGTCGGCGAAGCCGGTCACGGTCACCTTGCCGGCCGGATGCGCCTTTGCGAATTCCGCCGCCTTGCCGATCGCGCCCAGGGCGGAATCGTCCATCGCCGCCGACCATTCCTGGAAATACACGACGAAGCGCTGCGCCGGCGCATCGGCCGCGATAGCGGGCACGCGATATACCAGGCCCCCGAGGAGCAGTGCGAGGGCGAACAGGAACGGGGCGGTCAGACGGCGCATGCCGATTCTCTCGCTGAAGGGAAGATCGGCCCTACCTGCCGCCCACGGGCGCGCCCGTCAATCGCGCCCATCGGTCACGTTACGCCGCCGCGGCCACTGCCTTGCCGGACGCGAGCCGCCAGATGCGGTCGAGCCGCTCCACGCCCACCAGCCGGTGCGCGATCAGGATAATGCTGCGTCCATCCGCCACCTCGTTCAGCGTCGCGAGGAATGCGCGCTCGGTGGCGGCGTCGAGGCCCGCGCAGGGCTCGTCCAGGATCAGCACGCGCGCCGGCGACAGCAGCGTGCGGGCAAGCGCCAGCCGCCGCCCCTGCCCGCCTGAGAAGCGCGCGCCCCCCTCGCCCACCCAGGTATCCAGCCGGTCGGGCAGCGCACGGACCATGTCGCCGATGCGCGCCGCATCCAGCGCCTGCCACATCGCTGCCTCGTCGGCGTCCGGCCGGGCCAATCGGAGATTGGCGCGGATCGTGTCGTCGAACAGATGGGTCGCCTGGCTCAGCCAGCCGATGCGCGCGCGCACGTCGGCCGACGACATCGTGGCGATATCGACGCCGCCCAGCAGCACGCGCCCGGACTGCGGCGCGGCGAGCTTCAGCGCCAGCGCCGCGAGGGTCGATTTGCCGATGCCGGACGGGCCGAGCAGCGCGACACGCGCGCCCTGCGGAACCTCCAGCGTCAGGCCGTCGAACACGTCGTCGCGGTCGTCGCGCCAGCGGAACCGGACCGCCTCGAAGCGCAGCGCGCTGCCCTCGGGCGGCGGCACCGGATGCGCCGGCTCCGCCACCGGCGGGGGGGCGGTCGCGGCCTCCACCACGCGGCCCGCGGCGGCCACCGCGTGGCCCGCCATCGCGCCTGCGCGCGGCAGGCCGCCCACCAGCTCGAACGCCGCGACCAGCAGGAAGGCGGCGGCGACGGCGCCCTGCGGGCTTGCCCCGGCATCCAGCAGCACGCACAGCATCGCGGCCTGCGCGCAGATAAAGGCAAGCGCGCCGGCCGCGCCGGTGCGCCGCATCAGGCCGTGCTGCGCCGACAGCAGCACGGCCTCGCGGCCCTGCACGGCGGCCAGCATCCGGTCCTCGGCGGCGAAGGCGCGCACCTCCCGCAGCCCGGTCAGCGCGTCGAGCGCGGCCACGCGCAGGCCCGAAGTCGCGGCGGCGAGCCGCGCGCCCGCCTCCATGCTGCGCCGGGCCGACAGCCAGGGCAGGACGAAGGCAGCGAGCGCGAACAGCAGCGCGGCAGGGATCGCCAGGACGCGGTTGCTCCAGCCGATGGTGAAGGCCAGCACAGGCAGCAGCACCAGGGCGCCCGCCATCGGCACGACGATGCGGATGAACAGCCCGTCCAGGGCCTCCACGTCGTTCACCAGCCGTCCCAGCACATCGCCCGCGCGGCGGAAGCCGAGCCCGCCCGCCGCGCTGCGCGCGACGCCGCGGAAGAACCAGATGCGCAGATCGGCCAGCACGCGGAACGTCGCGTCGTGCGTGGACAGGCGCTCCAGGTAGCGCAGCACCACCCGCGCACCGCCGAGCGAGC
>JAFEFJ010000208.1 GCA_018240635.1 Pseudomonadota bacterium
CGGCCCTATGTGCGCGCCCTGCAGCGCGGCGTGATCGACGCGATCGACCTGCTGGTGGTCTGCACCGAGGCGGGCATGGGGCTGGAAGGCGCGCTGGATACCGTCAGCCGCGAGATGCGCCATGCCAACCCGGCGATGGCGAACGCGCTCGGCACGCTGCTCGACGAGTTGCGCGTGCTGCCCGACCGGCGCGAGGCGCTGGCGAATTTCGGCGCGCGCTCGCCGGTGGACGGGCTGCGGCGGCTGGCGACGATGCTGGGGCAGACGCTGCAATACGGCACGCCGCTCGGTCAGGCGCTGCGCACGGTGGCGGGCGACCTGCGGCGCGACCGCGTGATCCGGCTGGAGGAGCGCGCGGTGCGGCTGCCCGCGATGCTCGTCTTCCCCCTGATCGCTTTCATCATGCCGTCGGTCTTCATCGTGATGGGCGGCGTTCCGATCCTGCGGCTGCTCGACATGTTCGCCGCCACCACGACCGGCAATCACGGCGGCCATGGCGGCGGGTAGGCGGCGATGGGCGGCAGGCGCGCGCAGGCAAACCGGCGGAAGGGCGGGAAGGCGATGACGCGGACGGCGTGGCGGGTTTCGGCGATCCGGTGGGCAGCGGCGCGTTGGGCAGCGGCGCGGTGGGTGGCCACCTGGGCCTGCGTGGCGCTGGCGGGGTGCGGGCAGCTTGGCGCGCAGATGGCAGCACCGAGCGCGGCGGCGGCGCATGGCGGCGCGCTGAGCGCGGACGCGCGGCTGCGGCTGGCGCAGACCGCCGAGAGCGGCGGCAACCGGGGGCTCGCGGTGTCGATGTACGCCGCCGCCGCCGCCGCCGCGCCGAACGATGCCGAGCTGGCCGCGCGCTGCGCCGAGGGCGCGGGACGCAACGGCGATCTGGGCGCGGCGGAGGCGATCCTGAACGCCGGGCTGCGCGCCAACCCCGACGCGCCGGACCTGCTGCGGGGCTTGGGCATCCTGGCGCTGATCTCGGGCCGCGCCGACACCGCGATCGGGCAGTTCGACAGCGTATTGAAGCGCGATCCGGCCGATCTGCGCGCCCTGGTGGACAAGGGCGTGGCGCTCGACATGGCGGGGCGGCACGACGAGGCGCAGGGGCTGTACCGGCAGGCGCTGGCGGCGAGCCCCGACGATACGGCCGCGCGCAACGACATGGGCGTGTCGCTGATGCTGCAGGGAAGGCTGCGCGAGGCGGAGGCGATGCTGTCGCCGCTCGGCCGCGCCCCTGCGCCGCCGCAGCGCGCGAAGGTGAACCTGGCGGTGCTGCTGGCCGCCCGCGGCGACCGCGCGGATGCCGAGCGGCTGGTGGGCGACGGCGCGCCGCTCGGCGCGGTGGCCGACCTTGCCCGCGCGGTGCCGCATGCGGCCGATGCCGCCTCCGCCTCCGCCTCCGCCCCCGCCCCTGCCCCGGCCCCTGCTCCCGCCCCCGCCGCCCCCGTGGCCGCGACGCCCGACTGAGGCATGGCGGAGGCACCCATGCCGGCGCCGGCGGCCATGCGCGGCCCCTGGCCGGGACGGCCGCGCCTGCTGGCCTGGAGCGGCATCCTGCTGGCCGAGGAGGCACTGGCGCTGGCCGCCTTCGCGCTGTGGTCGGCGGGCGCCTTCGGGCCGGGGCGGCCGCCCGTGGTCTCGGACTTCGTGAGCTTCTACGGCGCCGGCAGCCTGGCGCTGGCGGGGATGCCGGCGCTGGCCTACGACCAGGCGGCGCTGACCGCGGCCGAGCACGCCATCGCCGGGCCGGACCGGGCGCTGAACTACTTCTTCTACCCGCCGACCTTCCTGCTGCTGTGCGTGGCGCTGGCCCGGCTGCCCTATCTGCTGGCCTACGCGGCCTTCCAGGCGGCGGGCGCGGCGCTGTGGCTGGCGGCGCTGCGCGCGGTGCTTGCGGATGCGCGGCCCGGATGGTGGCTGCCGTTCCTGGCGTTTCCCGCGCTGTGGTGGAGCGCGGCGCTGGGCCAGAACGCGGCGCTGACGGCGGCGCTGTTCGGCGCGGGCACGCTGCTGATCGACCGCCGGCCGCTGCTGGGCGGGGCGCTGCTGGGGCTGTTGTGCATCAAGCCGCATCTCGGGCTGCTGGTGCCGGTGGCGCTGGCGGCGGGCGGGCATTGGCGCGGCTTCGCGGGCGCGGCGCTGGCGGCCTGCGCGCTGGCGCTGGCTTCGGCGCTCGCCTTCGGTGCGCAGACCTGGAGCGCCTACCTGGATGCGTTCGTTGCATCCGACAGCGTCTATGCCACGGGCCGGATCGCCTTCGCGGGATTCGTGACGCCGTTTGGCGCGGCGCGGCTGCTCGGGCTGGCGGCGGGGGCGGCGGGCGCGGTGCAGGCGGCGGCGGCGCTGGCGGCGGCGTGCTTCGTCGCGGCGGTGTGGCGCCGGCGCGCGGCGCTGCCGTTGCGCGCGACGGCACTGATCGCGGGCACGCTGCTCGCGGTGCCGGTGTTGCTGATCTACGACCTGCTGGCGCTGACGGTGGCGGTCGCATGGCTCGCGCGCACGCCTGCCGGGCGGGCGTGGCAGCGGTGGGCGCTGGCGCTGCCCTGGGGCGTGGCGGCGTTCTCCTTGGCCGCGGGGCTGGCGTTCCGCATCCCGCTCGGGCCGCTCGCGCCGCTCGGCGTGCTGGCGGTCTGCGCGGCGCGGGCGTTCCCGGCGCGGCGGGCGGTACTGGCGGGCGCGGCCTGCGCGGGGCTGGCGCTGTTCGCCGCGCCGCCGCCCGCGCGCGCGGCATGGCCGGCGCAGGACGCGCAGGCTCCGGCGGCGCTGCAATGCGTGGCGTACGCGCGGGCGCGCGCGAACATCGACCTGGCGGGCGATGCCTGGCGCTGGTGGGACGCGGCCATCGGCCGGTACGCGCGCGGGCACGCGCCGGCGCCGGGCAGCGTGCTGAGCTTCCGGCCGAGCGCGCGCATCCCGCTCGGCCATGTCGCGGTGGTGGCGCGCGTGCTGGGGCGGCGGCTGATCCTGGTGGATCAGGCGAACTGGTCCGGCCCCGGCACGGTCAGCCGCGGCGTGGCGGTGGCCGACGTCTCGCCCGCGAACGACTGGACGCTGGTGCGGGTGCATCTCGGTGCGGGGCCGGGGGCGGGATTTGGCCAGGACTATCCGGCGAACGGCTTCATCTATGCCCATCCCCGCGAGGGCGCGCCGCAGGTGGTGGATGTGGCGGCGGCGCTGCGCAGCGCGCGGGACCGCGCGCAGGTGGTGGACGTGGCGGCGGCGCTGGCGCGGCGGTAGGGGCGGCATCACGGCGGGCGCTTGCGGCCGCCTGCGGCGGATGGCGCTGCGCTGATCCGCCCTACGCAATTCGTCAATCTTTTCGCGGCAGGATGGGCGGGTTCAGGCATCCGTCATGGCATTGTCGTTTGAAACCGTCCTGCCGAATCCGTTGCTGCGCCGGCTCCGGGACGACCGGCGCGGGGTGGCGTCGCTCGAATTCGTGCTGATCGCGCCGGTGCTTTTCTTCATCCTCCTCGGGATCGTCTATGTCTCGATCCTGTTCAACAACTATCTGGAACTGGGCTACGGCGTCGGCGCCGCGGGGCGGGCCTTCGCGGCAAGCCGCGGGTCGTCCACGCCCTACAGCAGCACCACCGCGATCTTCTACGCCTCCGCGCCGGCGCTCGCGAAATCGAACGTCACGCTGACGCTGAGCGTGGCGGGCACCGCCTGCTCAGCCGACACGGCGTGCCAGACCGCGCTTTCCAACGCCGCCGGCGACACCGCGAGCGTGTCGGCTTCCTACAAATGCAGCCTCAGTTTCATGAACAAGAATTTCATTCCGGACTGCACCCTGACCTCCTCCTTGACGGAGCGCGTGCAATGAAGGCGCGTCCCTCGATCCTGCCCGTTTCGATCCCGCTTGGCGCGCTGCGCCGGCTGCTGCGCGACCGGCGCGGCGCGACCGCGCTGATGGTGGCGACCGCGATGGTGGGGCTGGTCGCGATGGGCGGCGTCGCGGCCGATGTGGGCTATGCGATGCAGATGCAGGGCCGCCTGCAGGCGGCGACCGACGCCGCGGCGCTGGCCGGCGCGCAGGACATCAACTGCTGCAGCAGCGCGCCCGACCAGGCGATCACCACCGCCACCGCCTACAGCGCCGTCACCGGCGGCAGGAACGTCATCCCCGGCGTCACCGCGTCGATGGCGAGCGGCTATCCGAAGCTGAAGTGCTTCGCCTCCACCGGCGTCTCCTGCACCGGAACGAGCAAAGCGAACGGCATCGTGGTGAAGCAGACCGCGACGGTGCCGACGATCTTTTCGCATGTGCTGGGCATCAAGACCTTCACGCTGAGCGCGACATCGACGGCGGGGGTGGGCGGCGGCAAGCCGAAGCCGATGAACGTGATGCTGGTGCTGGACACCACCGGGTCGATGAACACGTCGGACGCCAACTGCTCGATCAAGGGCGCGACGCGGCTTTCCTGCGCGCTGGGCGGCGTGCGGACCATCCTGACCTCGCTCGCGCCGTCGGTGGACAAGGTCGGGCTGATGGTGTTTCCCGGCCTGACCGCCACCAGCCAGGCGCCGTACGACTACGATTGCAGCAGCGGCACGAAGCCGAAGATCGCCGGCTACAATGCCTCGCCGGTCTATCAGGTGCTCGGGCTGTCGAGCGACTACCGCAGCTCGGACGGGGCGACGACGCTGAACACCTCGTCCAGCCTGACGCGCGCGGCCGGCGGCGGCGGATCGGGCTGCTCGGCGGGCATCAGCGCGGTGGGCGGCGTGGGCACGTTCTACGCCGATGCGATCACGACCGCGCAGAACGCGCTGACGGCGGCGGGGAACTCCACCACGCAGAACGTGCTGATCCTGCTGAGCGACGGCGACGCCAGCGCCTCGTCGAGATACATGCCGTCGGCGGAGGTGAAGAACCAGTGCCACGAGGCGATCACCGCGGCGCAGGCGGCGACGGCGGCGGGCACCTGGGTCTATTCCATCGCCTACGGCGCCTCCGGCTCCAGCGGCAGCAGCTGCTCGACCGACAGCCCGGCGATCTCAGCCTGTGCTGCGATGCAGCAGATCGCCTCCGACGCATCGAAGTTCTACACCGACACGTCCTCGGGCTCCTGCACGTCGAGCGCGCATTCGGTGTCGGATCTGGTGTCGCTGTTCCAGAGCCTCGCGCAATCGCTGCTGCCGCCGCGGCTGCTGCCGGACAACACGACATAGGTTCGTTCACCCTCCCGTTGCGTACGCAACGGGAGGGTGATGGTTCAGTGGAAGGTGCGGCCGCCGTCGATGGGAAGCGCGATGCCGGTCATGAAGCTCGATTCCGGGCCGGTCAGGAACAGGATGCCCGCGGCGATCTCGGACGGCACGGCCCAGCGCCTGAGGGCATAGACCTCCGGATGGCGCGGCGCGCCGTCGGTCATCGGGGTTTCGACGGCGCCGGGGCAGACCGAGTTCACGCGGATCGCCGGGGCGAACTCCATCGCCAGCGCCTTGGTCAGCGTGACGACGCCGCCCTTCGACGCCGCATAGGCCGCGCCGTTCGGGCCGGTGGGCAGCAGCCCCACGCCGGAGGCGATGTTGACCAGCGTGGCGCCGCTCGGCACCGAGGCCGCGCCGGCGCGCAGATAGGGCAGCGCCGCGCGGGCGACGACGTAGGTGCCGGTCAGGTTCACCTCCACGACGCGGCGGAAGGCGTCGGCGTCCACCTGCTCGACCGGCCCGGTGACCAGGATGCCGGCCGCGTTCACCACGCCGTCGATCCCGCCCATCGCAGCCGCGGCGGCGGCGAACGCGGCTTCCACCGAGGCCGGATCGGCGATGTCGGCGCGGTGCGCGCCGGCGCCGGTTTCCGCGCCGGCGGCGGCGAGCGCGGCCGCGTCGCGGTCGAGCAGCGCGACGCGCGCGCCTTCCCGCGCGAACAGCGCGGCGGTCGCGCGCCCGATCCCGGACGCGCCGCCGGTGATGACGATGCGCCGCCCCGCAAGGCGCGGTCCGGTGGCTGGTTCCGCCGCGTCGGTCATCCGTGCTTCCTCCGTCGTCGTGCCGGAGGCCAAGCATGACGCGGGCGGCGGAAACCGCAATGCGGGGCCGCCCGGCGCGCGCCGCCGCGCGACGGCGGCTTCGCGCCGAAGCCGTGGATTACAGGTCCACGCCGACCAGGACGCGGCGGCTGACCACCTCCGATATCGCGTCCAGGCCCGCAACGGCCGCCCGCATCGGCGAGTCGCCCGAGGCGGCCTGCGCCGCCTTGCCGAAGCCGTTCCAGTCGGCGAACAGGATGCGGATCACCCAGTGATCGACATCAGGCCCGGCCATGATGCGCGAGAGGTTCACCTCCGTCGCACCGTTCCGCGTCGCTGCGTCCCTGAGCTTCCCTGTCGCGGCGATGACCGCATCGCGCGCGCCGCCCTTGCGGGCGGTAACGATTGCAATCGTCATGGTTCATCCTTTCCTGGTCCGCGGCCGGGCGCGGCGGCGACGGTGCGGCGCCGGTCCGTTCCGCCCGAGATGCTACTTATGAGGCGGCTTGTAGGCGCCGCGGAGCTGCGCGGCCTTCTTGCGGATGCCGGCGATCTCATCGGCCGTGTGCAGGCGCATCAGCCTGGTGTTGTGCGACGTCCCCGACGCCGCCACGACGCCCGAGATGGCGGGCGCGGCGGCCGGATCGGCCACGTCGAAGATGACCATCACGCCCGGGCCTTCGGCGGCGGTGCTGTACATGGAGACCAGCTTGCCGCCCGCCGCCTCGATCAGCTTCCTGGCCGCCTCGACGCGGCTCGCATCAGGGTTGTCCATGATCGCGTTCAACGCCTGGGGCGTATAGTTGCACATGAGGCAGAAAAGCATTTTCGTTTCCTTCCTGTCTTTTTGCTTTTGCCTGGCGCTACCCTAGGCATGCCGACGGCAGTAAGGCCATCCGGAATATTCCTTTCAAACAATTTATAAATGGATGCTTTCGCGATATCGGGTCCGGCGGCCCATCCGTGGCGGGTCGGGAAGATTCTGTTGCATTCGTCTTGATAATGGGACGGCGCCGGCGCGATCCTCGGCCTCGCGCCCGGCTTGCTGCGGCCCGGCGCAGGCCGGCGGGTATGGCGCGCGGGGCGAAGAGGAGGCCGAGATGGCAAGTTTCGCGGTGAAGGCGCCGCCCCCGGCGGGCGTGGCGGACGACGCGCCGCTGTCCTTCGACGAGAAGACGATGTGGCGCGGCAACCGCGTGCGGCCGGGCGACGAGGTGTTCCTGTTCGCCGCCGAGCATCATGGCGGGCGCGGCCTTTATGCGCGGGGCGTGGCGGTGGCGGCGGCGCGGGGGCCAGGCATCCGCGTCAGCCTGACGGTGCGGCGGCTGGCCGCACCCGTGCGCCCGCTGGGCCGGGCGGAGCTGCGCGCCTGGCGCGGCGCGGCGGCAACCACCCCGCGGCGCGGCCCGCCGGACGACCCT
>JAFEFJ010000209.1 GCA_018240635.1 Pseudomonadota bacterium
TGCACCTGATCCAGCTGGTGCCCGGCCTCGCGCCGGGCCGACTGGGGGAAGGCACGCAGCGCGTCGAGCGACGCGCCGAGAAAGACTAGCGGCTTCAGGGGAGAAGGTCCATATCAATCCTGATATAAATGCCTTCGAATAGCTGCCGCGACGCTTTGGCATGAAATCTGGCGAGTCCGCAGCCGCTTCGGGCTGGACTCTTGTAACCCCAGCCTATAGAAGCCGCGCCTCTGTTGGAACGCGGGAGACGCGGGCCGCCCTTCGTCGCGTCTTGGGCGTGGGCGGGCCGGTCGTATGCACCGCGGTCCCTTGGACACGAAAGGCCAGGGATATGGCGAAGAAGATCGTCGGCTACATCAAGCTGCAAATCCCCGCGGGCAAGGCGAACCCGTCGCCGCCGGTGGGCCCCGCGCTGGGTCAGCGCGGCCTGAACATCATGCAGTTCGTCAAGGAATTCAACGCGGTCACGCAGGCGATGGAGCCCGGGATGCCGATTCCCGTGGTGATCACCGCGTTCGCCGACCGCACCTTCTCCTTCGTGATGAAGACGCCGCCCAACACCTACTTCCTGAAGAAGGCGGCGGGAATCGACAAGGGCACCACGACGCCGGGCAAGGGCAACCCGGTCGGCAAGGTGACCATCGCGCAGCTTCGCGAGATCGCCGAGACGAAGATGAAGGACATGAACGCCAACGACGTGGACGGCGCCGTCCGCATGCTCGCCGGCTCCGCCCGTTCCATGGGCCTGACCGTGGTGGAGGGCTGATCCGATGGCCAAGCAGGGCAAGCGGCTGAAGGCGGCCTACGCGCAGGTCGATCGCAACAAGCAGTACACGCTGCCGGAGGCGATCGCGCTGGTGAAGTCGGCGTCGAAGGCGAAGTTCGACGAGACCGTCGAGCTGTCGATGAACCTGGGCATCGACCCGCGCCATGCCGACCAGATGGTGCGCGGGCTGGTGAGCCTGCCGAACGGCACCGGCAAGACGGTGCGCATCGGCGTCTTCGCGCGCGGCGCGAAGGCCGAGGAGGCGCAGGCGGCCGGCGCGGACGTGGTTGGCGCCGAGGACTTGGCGGAGAAGGTGCAGGCGGGCGACATCCAGTTCGACCGCTGCATCGCGACGCCGGACATGATGGCCCTGGTCGGGCGGCTGGGTAAGATCCTGGGCCCGCGCGGGCTGATGCCGAACCCGCGCCTGGGCACGGTCACGATGGACCTGAAGGGCGCCATCACCGCCGCCAAGGCCGGTCAGGTCGAATTCCGCGCCGAGAAGGCCGGCATCATCCATGCCGGCATCGGCAAGGTGAGTTTCGACGAGCAGAAGCTGCTGGAAAACGCCCTCGCTCTCGCCGACGCGGTCATCAAGGCCAAGCCGACGGGCGCCAAGGGCACGTACATGCAGAAGGCGGCGGTCAGCTCCTCGATGGGGCCGGGCGTGCGGGTGGACGTGGCCACGCTGTCCGGTTGAACCGAATACGCCGTTCCCGGCTGGGGGCGGCGGGCAGGGGCGTGCCGGCGGCCTGCGCCGGAGCGTTCCCGAACCTGTCCGAGACCGCACGTGGCAACGGGGCTATCGCCCCCGCGCCGTAATGGGCCGCCCACCGTAAATGGGGCCCGCGCGCGGGAGACGGGGAAGCCAGGGATTGTCCGGAACCGGCGAATGCCGGGCCGGTCGCTTTGGTTGTTCCGGCTTATGGGCAGGCGAACCGGGCCGCGGCGGCGCAATCCGTCCCGGCTCATGGGCAACTGGCCCGGTGCGGCTCAAGCCGCGGCGGGCCTGAACGGAGACGAGGCATGGACCGCGAGGAAAAGCGGGAATTCGTCGCCGGGCTGGCTCAGGTGTTCGCCGAGACGTCGATGGTCGTGGTCACCCGCAATCAGGGGCTGACCGTGGCGGAAGTGACGGATCTGCGTCGCCGGATGCGGGCTGCGGGCGCCGAGTTCAAGGTGACCAAGAACCGCCTCACCGCCCTGGCTCTCGATGGCTCGGCGTTCGACGGCATCAAGCCGCTGCTGAAGGGGACGACCGCGCTCGCGTGGTCGAAGGACCCGGTGGCGGTGGCGAAGACCGTCGTCGATTACGCCAAGACCAACGAGAAGCTGGAACTGGTGGGCGGCGCGCTGGGTGCGCGCACGCTGGATGCGGCAGGGGTCAAGGCGCTGGCGGAACTGCCGAGCCTGGATCAGCTGCGCGGCAAGCTCCTGGGCCTTCTGCAAGCCCCGGCGACGAAGATCGCCGGCGTCCTGCAGGCCCCGGCCGGCCAGCTCGCCAGGGTGTTCGGCGCCTACGCCAAGACCGGAGAGGAACAGGCGGAAGCCGCCTGAGCCGCACCGTCCGACCATTGCCGGGCGGCGGATCGCGCTCGACCGGCTTGAACCGAAGCAACCGACGTCTAGATTAAGGACACACGAAAATGGCTGATCTGCAGAAGCTGGTGGACGAGCTGTCGAGCCTGACCGTGCTCGAGGCCGCCGAACTTTCGAAGCTGCTCGAGGACAAGTGGGGCGTCTCCGCCGCCGCGCCGGTGGCGGTCGCCGCCGCCGCGCCGGTCGCCGCGGCCGCCGCCGCGCCCGCCGAGGAGCAGACCGAGTTCACGGTGATCCTGGCCAAGGCCGGCGACAAGAAGATCAACGTGATCAAGGAAATCCGCACCATCACCGGGCTTGGCCTGAAGGAAGCCAAGGACCTGGTCGAAGGCGCGCCCAAGACGGTGAAGGAAGGCGTGAACAAGGACGAGGTCGCCAAGATCCGCAAGATGCTCGAGGATCAGGGCGCCACGGTCGAGGTCAAATAACGCTCTCAGACGTGGACATAGGTGCCCGCCCTGGCGTATCCGGGGCGGGCATCGGACAAGCCGGAGACCGGATACGCCGGACGGCGGGGGGAAATCGTGCGATTTCCGCCCCGCGTCCCGTTTTCGGTCCCGTGCGTGAGACTTTGTCGGCCGAGGGAATGGCGCGCCGGACCGCTTCGGGGCGCCTACGTACTAGTACCGGGCTGACAGGGCAGGCTGGTTGGCGGGTAGCAAGGCATCGGGACACGCAATGAACGCAATTTCCAGGTCTTTTACCGGGCGCAAGCGCATCCGCAAAAGCTTCGGCCGCATCCCTGAGGTGGCGCCGATGCCCAACCTGATCGACGTGCAGCGCGCCAGCTACGAGGCGTTCCTGCAGATGAACGTCGCGCCGGACAGCCGCACCCAGACCGGATTGCAGGAAGTCTTCAAGTCGGTCTTCCCGATCGACGACTTCGCCGGCCGCGGCCGGCTGGAGTTCGTCTACTACGAGCTGGAAGAGCCCAAGTACGACGTCGAGGAGTGCATCCAGCGGGGCATGACCTATGCCGCGCCGCTGAAGGTGATCCTGCGCCTGATCGTGTGGGATGTTGACGAAGATACGGGCGCCCGCTCGATCCGCGACATCAAGGAGCAGCCCGTCTACATGGGCGACATGCCCCTGATGACGGACAACGGCACGTTCATCATCAACGGCACCGAGCGCGTCATCGTCAGCCAGATGCACCGCAGCCCGGGCGTGTTCTTCGACCACGACAAGGGCAAGACCCACAGCAGCGGCAAGTATCTGTTCGCCGCCCGGGTCATTCCGTACCGCGGCTCGTGGCTCGATTTCGAGTTCGACAGCAAGGACCTCGTTTACGTCCGCATCGACCGCAAGCGGAAGCTGCCGGTCACGACGCTGCTGTATGCGCTGGAGAGTGCCGCGACCGAGAAGCTGCGCGAGGCGCGCGAGGCGCAGGGCGAGCCGGTGGATATCGGCGAGATCCGCGGCATGGACGCCGAGGAGATCCTGTCCTTCTTCTACGGCCGGGTGGTGTTCACCCGCACGCCGAAGGGCTGGGCGCGGCCGTTCGACCCCGAGGCGTTCCGCGGCGTGAAGCTGCTGGAGCCGCTGGTCGATGCCGACACCGGGCAGGTGGTGGCCGACGCCGACGCCAAGCTGACCGCGCGCGTGGTGCGCAAGATCGCCGAGACGACGAAGGAAGTGCTGGTCGGCCGCGCCGACCTGCTGGGCCGCTTCGTCGCCGAGGACCTGGTGAACCTGGAGACCGGCGAGATCTACGCCGAGGCCGGCGAGGAACTGGCCGAGGCGCGGCTGGCGGCGCTGGAGGACGCGGGGATCACCGCGCTGCCGACGCTGGCGGTGGACCAGGCCAACGGCCCGTGGATCCGCAACACGCTGGCGGTGGACAAGAACAGCAACCGCGACGACGCGCTGATCGACATCTACCGCGTGATGCGCCCGGGCGAGCCGCCGACGCCGGAGACGGCCGAGGCGCTGTTCCGCGGCCTGTTCTTCGACCCCGACCGCTACGACCTGTCGGCCGTCGGGCGCGTGAAGATGAACATGCGCCTCGGCGCCGAGGCGCCGGACACGCTGCGCGTGCTGCGCAAGGAAGACATCCTGCGCACCGTGAAGATCCTGTGCGAGCTGAAGGACGGCCGCGGGCAGATCGACGACATCGACAACCTGGGCAACCGGCGCGTCCGTTCCGTCGGCGAGCTGATGGAGAACCAGTACCGCGTCGGCCTGCTGCGCATGGAGCGGGCGATCCGCGAGCGCATGGGCTCGGTCGATATCGACACGGTGATGCCGCACGACCTGATCAACGCCAAGCCCGCGGCGGCGGCGGTGCGCGAGTTCTTCGGCAGCAGCCAGCTTTCGCAGTTCATGGACCAGACCAACCCGCTGTCCGAGGTGACGCACAAGCGCCGCCTGTCGGCGCTGGGTCCGGGCGGCCTGACCCGCGAGCGCGCCGGCTTCGAGGTGCGCGACGTGCACCCGACGCATTACGGCCGCATCTGCCCGATCGAGACGCCGGAAGGGCCGAATATCGGCCTGATCAACAGCCTCGCGACCTACGCCAAGGTGAACAAGTACGGCTTCATCGAGACGCCGTACATGCTGGTGAAGGACGGCGTGGTGCAGCCGGGCGCGCACTACCTCTCCGCCATGCAGGAGGAGAAGCTGGTGGTGGCGCAGGCGGACGCGCCGATGGACACCGGCGGGCGCTTCACGCAGGAACTGGTCTCGGTCCGCAAGCAGGGCGATTTCCGCCTGGTGCGGCCGGAGGACGTGACGGCGATCGACGTCTCGCCGAAGCAGCTCGTCTCGGTCGCCGCGGCGCTGATCCCGTTCCTTGAGAACGACGACGCCAACCGCGCGCTGATGGGCTCGAACATGCAGCGCCAGGCGGTGCCGCTGATCCGCGCCGACGCGCCGCTGGTGGGCACGGGCATGGAAGCCGCGGTCGCGCGCGACTCGGGGGCGACCATCGTCGCGCGCCGCCCAGGCGTGGTCGATCAGATCGACGGCGCCCGCATCGTGGTGCGCGCCACCGCCGAGGACGGCACGACCAAGGGCGTCGATATCTACCGGCTGCGCAAGTTCATGCGGTCGAACCAGTCCACCTGCATCAACCAGCGTCCGCTGGTGAAGGTGGGCGACACGGTGGGCGAGGGCGACATCATCGCCGACGGGCCCTCGACCGAGCTGGGCGAGCTGGCGCTGGGGCGCAACGTGCTGTGCGCGTTCATGCCCTGGAACGGCTACAACTTCGAGGACTCGATCCTGATCTCCGAGCGCATCGCGCGCGACGACGTGTTCACCTCCATCCACATCGAGGAATTCGAGGTGATGGCGCGCGACACGAAGCTGGGCCAGGAGGAGATCACGCGCGACATCCCCAACGTGGGCGAGGAAGCGCTGAAGAACCTCGACGAAGCCGGCATCGTCTATATCGGCGCCGAGGTGAACCCGGGCGACATCCTGGTGGGCAAGGTGACGCCCAAGGGCGAAAGCCCGATGACGCCCGAGGAGAAGCTGCTGCGCGCGATCTTCGGCGAGAAGGCGTCGGACGTGCGCGACACCTCGCTGAAGCTGCCGCCGGGCGTGACCGGCACGGTGGTGGATGTGCGCGTCTTCAGCCGCCGCGGCGTCGACAAGGACGAGCGCGCGATGGCGATCGAGCGCGCCGAGATCGAGCGGCTGGCGAAGGACCGCGACGACGAGCAGGCGATCCAGGAGCGCAGCTTCCTCAACCGGCTGCGCGAGAAGCTGCTGGGCCGCAAGGCGTCGGGCGGGTTCAAGGGCATCAAGTCCGGCACCGTGATCGACGACGAGATGCTGAACGAGCACCCGCGCGGGGCGTGGCGGCATATCGGCGTGCAGGACGACGCCGTGATGGCCGAGATCGAGACGCTGAAGCGCGAATACGACGCGGCCGTGGCGCGCCTGAAGGAGCGCTTCGACAGCAAGGTGGAGAAGCTGCAGCGCGGCGACGAGCTGCCGCCCGGCGTGATGAAGATGGTCAAGGTCTTCATCGCGGTGAAGCGCAAGCTGCAGCCCGGCGACAAGATGGCCGGCCGCCACGGCAACAAGGGCGTGGTCTCCCGCGTCGTGCCGGTGGAGGACATGCCGTTCCTTGAGGACGGCACCTCGGTCGATCTCGTGCTCAACCCGCTGGGCGTGCCGAGCCGGATGAACGTGGGGCAGATCCTGGAGACGCATCTGGGATGGGCCTGCGCCACGCTCGGCAAGCAGATCGGCGAGCTGGTGGACGAGTACCAGCGCACCGGGGCGGCCCGCGAGGAGCTGCTGACCCGCCTGCGCGAGGTGTACGGCGAGGAGGTGTTCGCCCAGCAGATCGCCAACCTGAACACCGAGCAGCTGGTCGAGCTGTGCGAGAACCTCAAGAAGGGCATTCCGATCGCGACCCCGGTGTTCGACGGCGCGCGGATGTCCGACATCGAGGGGATGTTGACGCGGGCCGGGCTGGATACGTCCGGGCAGGTGTCGCTGACCGACGGGCGCACGGGAGAGATCTTCGAGCGCAAGGTGACGGTCGGCTACATCTACATGCTGAAGCTGCACCACCTGGTGGACGACAAGATCCACGCCCGCTCGATCGGCCCCTACAGCCTGGTCACCCAGCAGCCGCTGGGCGGCAAGGCGCAGTTCGGCGGCCAGCGCTTCGGCGAGATGGAGGTCTGGGCGCTGGAAGCCTACGGCGCCGCCTACACGCTGCAGGAGATGCTGACGGTGAAGTCCGACGACGTGTCGGGCCGCACCAAGGTCTACGAGGCGATCGTGCGCGAGCAGGACACGTTCGAGGCCGGCATCCCCGAAAGCTTCAACGTGCTGGTCAAGGAACTGAAGTCGCTTGGCCTGAACGTCGATCTCGACAACGCAGCCTGACGGAACGCCGCCGTTTGGTCTTCCAACCGCCCCGCTTGACGAGCCCCCCACCCCCGGCCCCTCCCCACAAGGGGGAGGGGAGCCGGCATCGCTTCTCCCTCCCCCTCGGGGGGGGGGTTGGGGAGGGGGGGGGTGGGTTTTACACCTATAAGGGGAGGAGCC
>JAFEFJ010000020.1 GCA_018240635.1 Pseudomonadota bacterium
TCACGGGTGGGCGAAACTTCCACGCGGGCGAGCGCGTCCTCGGGCAGGTCGGGCACCACGGCGCGCAGCGCCGCGAGGACCTCGGATCGGAGAGCGGCGTAAATGTTGTCGGTCATGTCCTGATCAATTCGGGGCGATGGCCCCGTCCCTCATCCCAGCACCGACAGATCCGTGAGCCGGCGGTGCTCCTCCATCGCGAAACGGTCGGTCATGCCGGCGATGTAGTCGCAGACCACCCCGGCGGCCCGGCCGGACCCCGGCTCGCCAGCGCGGGCGCGCCAGTCGTCGGGCAGCAGCGAGGGATCGGCGTGCAGCAGGCGGAAGAGTTCCTCGGTGACGCGGCGGGCCTTGGCGGTGGTCCGGTTGACGCGCCAGTGGCGGTACATCCGGTTGTGCAGGAAGTCGCGGATGGACTGGCTGGCTTCCGACATGCGCGGCGTGAACGCGACGACCGGATGCTTCGCGCGCCGGATCGCCTGCGAATCCGCCGGATCGAGCTTGGCGATGCGCCGCTTCGTCTCCTGCACGAGGTCGGTCACCATGGCGTCGATCACGCGGCGGACCGTTTCGTGACGCAGCCGGGGCGGCGGCACGTCCAGGCTGGAGATGCGCGCCGCCGCGAGCGCCTCGCCGATCACCGGCAGGTAGGCGATGTCCTCCGGCGCGAACAGCCGCGCGCGCAGGCCGTCGTCGAGGTCGTGGCTGTGATAGGCCACGTCGTCAGACAGGGCCGCGACCTGCGCCTCGGCTCCCGCGTGCTGGCCGAGGTCGAGCCTGTGGCGCTCGTTGTACTCCGCGATGTAGGCGGGCGGACGGTGCAGCGGACCGTTGTGCTTGGCGATGCCTTCCAGGGTCTCCCAGGTCAGGTTCAGCCCGTCGAAGGCGGCGTAGCGGCTTTCCAGCAGCGTCACGACGCGCAGGGATTGCGCATTGTGGTCGAACCCGCCGAACGGGCGGGCGGCGAGGTTCAGCGCCTCCTCCCCGGCATGGCCGAAGGGGGGATGACCCAGGTCGTGCGCAAGGGCCAGCGCCTCGGTCAGATCCTCGTTCAGGTTCAATTCGCGGGCGATCGAGCGGGCGATCTGCGCCACCTCGATACTGTGCGTCAGCCGAGTGCGGAAGAAATCGCCCTCGTGGTTGACGAAAACCTGGGTCTTGTATTGCAGCTTGCGGAAGGCCGAGGAATGGATGACGCGGTCGCGGTCGCGTTGCCAGGGCGAGCGCGTCGGCGCCTCCGGCTCCGGATGGAGCCGGCCGCGCGCGGTGGCGGCGCAGACGGCGTAGGGCGCAAGCGTCATGTGGCGCGGCTTACACCGCACGGCGACCCAAGGCCAGCGGCGGCGCCGGCTGATCGGCCTGGCGGGCCGCCGAACCATGCCTGCGATGCTTCAAAACCGGGCCGCGGCGCCCTATCTTGGGGGCATGAGCGACTCCCCCGCCTTCGCCGTCACCGACCGGGCCGCCGCCCGGATCGCCGAGATCGTGGCCTCGCAGCAGAGAACCGGCCAGCCCGGAGCGGATGCGCTCCGCGTGGCGGTGCTCGCCGGCGGGTGCAGCGGGTTCCAGTACAAATTTGAGCTGGATGGCGAGGTTCAGCCCGATGACCTGGTCATCGAGCGCGGCGCGGCGCGCGTCCTGGTCGATCCGGCCAGCCTGGACCTGCTGGCGGGCGCGGAGTTGGACTACACCGATGAGCTGATGGGGAGCCACTTCGCCGTCCGCAATCCGAACGCCACCTCGGCGTGCGGCTGCGGCACCAGCTTCTCGATCGACTGATCCCCGCGCCTGCGCGGCATCCGGGCGTGAAACTCGCCACCTGGAACGTTAACTCGATCCGTCAGCGCGAGGCGCATGTGCTGCGTTACCTGGAGCGCGCCCAGCCTGACATTCTGGTGTTGCAGGAGCTCAAGTGCGAGGAGAAGGCCTTCCCTGCCCTCCCGTTCCAGGCGGCCGGCTACCGGTCCGAGGTGGTTGGCCAGAAATCCTACAACGGCGTCGCGGTCCTCTCGCGCAAGCCCGTCGAGGTGACGCATCGCGCGCTGCCGGGCCTGCCGGAGGATGACGCGCAGGCCCGCTACATCGAATTCGTGACCGAGGGCATCACGGTCGCGGGCATCTATCTGCCAAACGGCAATTCCCGCGGCGCCGACGGCTATGCCTATAAGCTCGCCTGGATGGACCGGCTCGCGGAGCGCGCCAGCGCGCTGCTGACCGACGACACGCCGCTCGCCATCATGGGCGACTTCAACGTCTGCCCCGAGGCCGACGATCTCGCGCCGGGCGCGCTTCGGCCGGACGATGCGCTGGTGAGGCTGGAAACCCGGGCGCGTTTCCGCAGGCTGATCTGGATGGGCCTGACGGATGCGGTGCGGGCGCTGCATCCGGTGGGCGCGATCTACACTTTCTGGGACTACCAGGGCGGCGCCTGGGAGCGCGACCTCGGGCTGCGCATCGACCACGTCCTGTTGTCCCCCGATCTCGCGCAGCGGCTTGTCGCCGCCGCACCCGACCGGGCGGTGCGGGCGGAGGATCAGCCCTCCGACCACGTGCCGGTCCTGGTGGAACTGCGCTAGGACGCCGCCCCGCGCCCTTCTCCCGCCGCCCGGCGGGACACCGTCACGCGAGCTGCCCCCGGGCGGCCGCGGTGGCGGGCAGTTCCACGGGCTCTGGGCCGTCCGTGCGACGGCGGGTGATGTCCACCTTCGCTTCGACCCATTCCACCAGCTTCGCGGCAGGATAGCTGATCATGAAGTAGATCACGGCCACCATCGCGAAGATCTCGAAGTGCTTGAACGTCGCCGATGCCAGCAACTGTCCGCTGAACATCAGGTCGCGCATGGTGATGATCGACACCAGGGCGGAGTCCTTGAAGATCGAGACGAAGAAGTTGCCGATAGCCGGAATGATGATGCGGAACGCCTGCGGCAGGATGATGCGGCGCATCAGCAGCGCGCGCGACATGCCGACCGATTGGCCAGCTTCCCACTGGCCTTTCGGGATCGCCTGGATGCCGGAGCGGAACACTTCCGCCATGTAGGCGGCATAATTCATCGTCAGTCCCGTTACGCCGGACACGAACGGCGACAAGACGATGCCGCCATAGGGAAGCACGTAGTAGATGAAGAACAGCTGCAACAGCAGCGGCGTGCCACGGATGAACTGGATATAGATTGCTGCGACGATGCGCAGCGGGAGGAACCGCGACAGCCGCATCATGCCGAAGATCAGGCCGACCACGATCGCCAGCACGAAGGCGGTGACCGAGACCAGGATCGTCAGCATCGCGCCGTTCAGCAGCGGCGGCAGAAATTCGATGATGTCTTTCGGGTCGAACATCGGGGCTTCCGTCCGGCGAAAAGGGGCGGCCGGAAAACCCGGCCGCCCAGGGTTCACGCCAAGTGGGGCGCGTCAGCTTGGTCGCATCGGTCCGAACGGCTCAGTTGTTGTAGCCGGTCAGCCCCCATTTCGAGAGAATCTTCTTCATATCGCCGTTGTACTGCATCCACTCGAACGCCCAGGACATGCCCGTCACAAGCTGGATATCGGCCGGCCGGAAGGCGTAGCGGCTATAGCCGTTCGGATTCTTGAAGGTGCGCGGCTCGTAATCCGAAACCAGCTCGATCTGCCACTGCGGATGCTCCTTCATCTGCGCCGCGACCACGGGCTGATCGTACAGCACAGCATCCGTGCGCCCGGCGGCAAGATCGGGGAGGATTTCCTGCCAGTCCTTGTAGCCCTGGAAGATCACGCCGGGAACCGCCTGCAACCACTCGGCGTAGTTCGTGCCAAGCAACGAACCGACCGTGTGGCCCTTCAGGTCGGTCAGCTGATGCAACTTCTTCGGGTTGCCCTTTGGCACCACCAGCCCCTCGGCATAGTAGTAGGTAGGGAAGCAGAAGGTCACCACCTTCGATCGTGCGGCGGTGTAGTGGATGGAATCTCCGACGATGTCGAAGCGGCCGGACAGCACGCCGGGGATCAGACCATCGAAGGTCACGGTCTGAACGTCGATCTTCGGGATCTTCAGCATTTTACAGGCAAAACGGATGATATCCGCGTCCAGCCCGGCCCATTCGTTGTTGTTCTTCGGATCGAGGAACGAGTAGGGCCAGTCATTAGAGGTGGCGACCACGAGGCCCTTCTTCTGTATCTTGATCAGCGAATCATCGTCGCTGTTGATCTTCGGCCAGACGAAATCCTTAAAGCTCGTGTCCAGTTCGGGAACGCTGATGGCGTGCGCCTCGCGAACGCCGGCGGTCGCCGCGAGCACCGCGGCCGCGCCGCCGATCGTGCCCGCCCGTATCAGTCCGCGCCGGCCGGGGCCCGGCCGTTCCGGATTGTCAGTCGCCATTCGATAAGCCTCCTGTTTGGTCGTTGTTCCGCCCCGGACCCGGATGACGGCGCCCGGTGAGGTCGTGTCGGCGCGGTCTCAGGCCGCCTCCACTTCCGCTTCTTCTTCGGCCCGCCCGTTCCTCGTCAGTACGGATTGCAGGAACTGACGGGTGCGCGGGCTCCGCGGGCTGGTGAAGAGGTCCGCGGGCTTCGCTTCCTCGACCACCGCGCCGTCTGCCATGAACACGACGCGGTCCGCAACTTCGCGGGCGAAATCCATTTCATGCGTGACCACCACCATCGTCATTCCCTCGGCCGCGAGTTGGCGCATCACGCGCAACACATCGCCCACGAGTTCCGGATCGAGCGCCGAGGTCGCCTCGTCGAACAGCATCAGCTTCGGGTTCATCGCCAGCGCGCGCGCGATCGCGACGCGCTGCTGCTGCCCGCCGGATAGCTGATGCGGGTAGGACCGGGCCTTGTGCTCCAGCCCCACCTTCCGCAGCACCTCCATCGCATGGCGCTTCGCCTGCTCCGGGGATTGGCCGAGCACATGGATCGGTGCCTCGACGACGTTGCCGAGCGCGGTCAGATGCGGAAACAGGTTGAAGGACTGAAACACCATGCCGATCTGGGAGCGGATTTTCTCCACCCGCTTCTCGGGATCGACAATCGTCCGCCCGTGCTGCTCGTAGCGGTAGACCGGCTTGCCTTCGAACTTGATCGTGCCCTGGTCGATCGTCTCAAGGTGGTTGATGCAGCGCAGCAGCGTGGACTTGCCGGCCCCGGACGGACCGATGATGCAGACTACCTCGCCGCGCTGCACGGTCAGCGATACCGCCGTGAGCACTTCGGTCCGACCGAATGACTTCCAGATGTTGTGCAGTTCGATAAGCGGGCCGTCGGTTGCGGCGGTTGTGTCGCTCATCTCATCGCTCCGTTGCCGCGCCCGCGCGGGCATTGACGTGTATGCACATTGTGCGCGGTAGCAATCCGCGTACCAAGACCGGCTTGCCGCATCCAGCGGCGGCGGCTAGGACCGTCGCACGGTCCGGCAGCCTGCCCCGCCCGCGCCGTCACCATCCTGTGATCGAATTTCCCCGATGGACAAGCAATATCGGCGCGGCGTGCTCTGCATCCTGGGCGCCACCCTGGCCTGGAGCAGCGCCGGTCTGATCGCCCGGGTTGCGGCGACGCCGCCAGCGACGACGCTTTTCTGGCGCTCGGTCTTCGCCTGCCTGTTCCTGTTCGTGCAGACCGCGCTGTCCGACCGGCGCGGCTTCCTGCCGTCTTTCCGGCGGATCGGCTGGGACGGGCTCGCGATGGTGGTGGCCTGGGCAGTCTCGATGGCGGCCTTCATCAGTGCACTGAGCTATATGCGCGTCGCCAACGTGCTTGTTTTTCAAGCAGCAGCGCCGTTCATCGCCGCGCTGCTGGCCTGGGTGGCGCTCGGCGAGCGTCCGGGCGGCGTCACCGCGGCGGCGATCGGCGTCTCGATGATCGGTGTCGTCATCATGGTCAGCGGTTCTTTCGGACCGAACGATCTGATCGGCGACGCGCTGTCGGTGGTGATGGGCCTCGCGTTCTCCGTCACCATCGTGCTGGCGCGCGGCCGGCCGCTGATGCCTCTGGGCACAGTCACCGCGCTCGCGATGCTGCTGGCGGCCGGCGCTTCGCTGCCCTGGGCCGATCTGACGCCGGGCTGGCCGGCCTTCCTGCTGCTGGCCGCCTTCGGCATCGGCCAGCAGGGCTTCGGCACGCTGCTGTTCACCTGGGGCGCCCGCCGCATCCCCGCCGCCGATGCCGGCCTGCTGTCCGTGCTGGAGACGGTGCTCGGCCCGCTCTGGGTCTGGCTCGCCGTGGACGAGCGGCCCGACGCGAACGGGCTGATGGGCGGCACGCTGGTGGTGGGGGCGGTGATCGTCGCCGGGATCGCGGAGCAGCGCCGCCGCGCGGCACTCGCCTGACGGCCCCGGCGGACGGTGGCCTCCCCTCCCCGCCTCCGCGCCGAGAACCTGCGCAGCGCCCTTGCGGGTCCGTTCGACGTGAGCGTCGCGGCGGGCCGCTGCCTTGCCGTCACCGGCGCATCGGGAAGCGGCAAGAGCCTGTTCCTGCGCATGATCGCCGATCTCGATCCCAACACGGGCGAGGTGTGGCTCGACGGCCGCGCGCGCTCCGCCTTCACGGCGCCGGCCTGGCGGCGCGCGGTCGCCTACGCGGCGGCCGAGCCGGGCTGGTGGACCGAGACGGTCGCCGACCACTTCCCCGACCTGCCCGCCGCGCGCGCGATGGCCGCGCGGCTCGGTCTGAAGGAGGCGCTGCTCGATGGGCCGGTGCTCCGGCTTTCCACCGGCGAGAAGCAGCGGCTGGCGTTGGCGCGCACGCTGCTGCGCGCCTCGCCGGTGCTGCTGCTAGATGAGCCGACGGGGCCGCTCGACGAGGACTCGGTGGGCCGCGCCGAGGCGCTGATGCGCGAGCGGCTGGCCGGGGGCGCGGCCATCGTGATGGTGACGCACGATCCCGCGCAGGCGGCGCGCATCGGCGACGAGCATCTGGTGATGCGCGCGGGCAAGCTGGAGCCGCCGTGAACCCGATCGTGCTGACCCCACGCGATCTCGCGGTCGCGGCGATCCTGCTGCTGGTCGATGCGGCGCTCTCGGTCGCGCTGCGGCTCGGGCTGACGCGCGCGCTCGGCATCGCGGCGGTGCGGATGGTGCTGCAACTGCTGTTCATCGGCTACGTGCTGCAGCGCGTCTTCGCCATCGCCTCGCCCTGGCTCACGCTCGGGGTCCTGCTGCTGATGACGGCGGTTGCCGCGCGCGAGGTGGCGGCGCGTCCCGAGCGGAAGCTGCGCCGCTACGGCAACGAGGCGGTGGGGCTGATCGCGGTCGGGTTCGCGACCGCCATCGCGAGCATCCTGGCGCTGACCACCGCCCTGCGCCCCGCGCCCTGGTACGACGCGCGCTACGCCATCCCGCTCGCCGGCATCGTGCTCGGCAACGTGCTGAACGCGGCGAGCCTCGCGCTCGATCACCTGCTGGGCGGCGTGGTGCGCGAGAAGCCGGCAATCGAGGCGCAGCTCTGCCTCGGCGCCACGATCGGGCAGGCGATGGCGCCGCTGCGCCGCGCGGCCGTGCGGCGCGGGATGCTGCCCGTCATCAACCAGATGTCGGCGGCCGGGCTGGTGACGCTGCCCGGCATCATGACTGGCCAGATCCTGGCCGGGCTCGATCCGATCCAGGCGGTGAAATACCAGATCCTGCTGATGTTCCTGCTGTCCGGCGGCTCCGGCCTGTCGGCGGTCGCGATCGTATACCTGGCCGGGCACCGCCTGACCGACGCCCGCCACCGCCTGCGGCTCGACCGGCTGGCCTGAGCGGCGCGCGACGATGGCGGTAATGATGGCGGGATGGCACGACCGGCTGATGCGGCTGCCCTGGTTGCAGAAGGCGATCCGCACGGTGCTCGCCGTGTCGCCCGGGCTCGGCTGGTGGGCGGCGGCGGGCAACAGCCTCGGTGTCGCGTTTGCGTTCGCAGCCCTCTGCCTTTCGGTCACCTACGGCGACAAGGCGTTGCGGCCTCGGCATCTCGCCGCACTCGCCTTCATCGCCGCCGCTGCGCTGCCCGGCATGACCTGGCTGGAGGCGCATCCCCTGCCCTGCGTCCCCGCCACGATGGCGCTGCTGGCGCTCAACGTCGTCGTGCGCCGCCGCACCAGCGTGCCGACACGCGTGAGCAACTGGCTGCTGATCTACCTGCTGTATCAATCGAGCGAACTCAGCGCCGAGGGCGTTCGCGCCTCGCTTCCGCCCGGACTGCTGATGTTGCCCGCGGCGCTGTGGACCTGGCTGGTGTGCTTCGTGCTGTGGCCGCATCGCGGCGCGGAGCCGCCGGGCGCGCCGCAGGGGCCGCCCTCCCCGGCGATGGGCGTCGGGCGCCATGCCTTGTGCGCCGCGCTGGCGGGCGGCGTGGCGACGACCGCCGCGTTTCTTGTGCCCGGCACCCGCGTCAACTGGGTGGTGTGGTCGGCGATGACCGTGACGCAGGCGGGCACGCGGGACTCCCTCGTGAAAAGCCGCCAGCGGATCATCGGCGCCGCCATCGGCTGTGTGTCGGGTTATGCCGCGCTGGTGGGGTTGGGCGGCGTGCCCGCACTGCGGGACACCATGACGGCGCTGCTGGTGAGCGTGATGGTTGCGCCGGAAACCTACGTCCTGGCGGTGGCGATCCGCAGCGCGCTGGCCATCCTGGGCGGCGCGGCGCTCGGCGGCGACGGCGCGGCGGCGGGGCTCGCCCGCATCGGCAGCATCGCGCTTGGCGTCGGTTGCGCCACCGCCTTCCTGCTCGCCTTCGCCCCGCGCGGCTGGTGGCGGCGCGGGGCGGCGGCGGAAGGCGGGCCCGCTACGCCACCTTCCTGAACTTGTGCAGGCAGCGCGGGCTGTCGGGGCGCGGGATTTCCGGGAACGTCGTCGGCCAGTTGGTCCAGGCGACCTCGCCCACATAGATGTCGCCATGCGAGTCCACCGCGATGCCGTGCGGCGCGGTGAACTCGCCAAGGCCCAGCCCCGGCCCCTTGCCGCCGATCCGGCCGATGCGCTTGCCGGTGTTGTCCACGATGGTCACGCGCGGGCCCAGATTGGGCGCGTGCAGGTTCACCGGCATCCCCGGCCCCAGCTCGCCGATGTAGCAGACCGGGCACTTGCCGGGCGGCATGTAGAGGCCGCAGGGGCGGTGGAGGTTGTTCCACTGCGTCTCGTACCTGCCGTTGCCGTCGAACACCTGCACGCGGTGGTTCTCGCGGTCCGCGACATAGACCCAGCCATCGGCGTCGCAGGCGATGTTGTGGACGATGTTGAACTCGCCCGGGTCGGTGCCCGACTGCCCCCAGGTCAGCAGCAGCCGCCCCGATGGATCGAACTTGTGGACGCAGGCGTTGCCGTAGCCGTCGGAGACGTAGATCTCCCCGTCCGGCGACAGCGCGGTGTGCGTGCAGCGGTGGAACGGCTCGCCGCTCATGAACGGCGCGGGCTTGCCGGGCGTGCCGAGCGTCATCAGCACGCGCCCGTCCAGCGTGCATTGCCGCACCGAGTGGTCGCCGTCGTCGGTCAGCCAGATCGTGTCGTCCGGCCCCATCTGCAGCCCGTGCGCGCGGGGGAACAGCCCCTCGCCCCATGACCGCAGGAAATTGCCCTCGCGGTCGAAGACGATCATCGGGTGGGCGCCGCGGTTGAAGACATAGACGTTGTCGTTGCGGTCCACGCCGACCGAGCCGATTTCCTTGAACGACCAGCCGGGCGGCAGCTTGCCCCAGTCCGCGACCGGTTCGTAGACGTAGTCCCCGCTGCCCACCCGCATGGCCGTTCCCCCGATTGGCGTTGCAGCGAGCTTCCCATGCCCGCGGGCGCCGGGCCAGCCCGCGGGCGGGCGTCTTGCTGCCCTGCCCCGCCGGTCGTAACCATGGCCGCGTCAGAGGGGAGAGCCGGATCATGAAACTCGTCAGCTTCCGCCGCCCGGACGGCGCGGCTCGCTGGGGCATCGCGAAGGATGCCGGCGTCGTCGATCTCGGCGACCGCGCGCCCTCGCTGCGGCACGCGCTGTGGGCCACGCCGGCGCTGGCGGACGAGGCGGTGCACCACGTCGATTACCGCTACGAGGACATCGTCTTCCTGCCGCCCATCCCCGACCCCGACAAGATCCTGTGCGTCGGCCTGAACTACCTCACGCATATCCTGGAAGGCGGGCGCGAGCCGCCGAAGAAGCCGATCATCTTCACGCGCTTCGCCAACACCCAGGTCGGCCATCTGCAGCCGATGATCTGCCCGACCGCGTCGGAGACGTTCGATTTCGAGGGCGAACTGGCCGTGATCATCGCGCGCCGCTGCCGGCACGTGAAGCGGGAGGATGCGGCCTCCGTCATCGCGGGCTATGCCTGCTACAATGACGGCTCGGTGCGGGAATGGCAGCGCCACTCCACGCAGTTCACGCCGGGCAAGAACTTCCCCGCGACGGGAGGCTTCGGTCCCTGGATCGTCACGCCGGAGGAAGCCGGCGACATCACGAAACAGACGCTGCTCACGCGCCTGAACGGCGAGGAGGTGCAGCGCGCCACGATCGACGACCTGCAATTCGATATCCCGGCACTGATCGAATACTGCTCGACCTTCACCTACCTGGAGGCGGGCGACGTGATCGTGACCGGCACCACGGGCGGCGTCGGCGCCTACCGGAAGCCGCCGCTCTGGATGAAGCCGGGCGATACGGTGGAGGTGGAAGTGACCGGCGTCGGCGTGCTGCGGAATCCCATCGCCGCCGAAGCCTGATGTCCGACCCGACCTTCGAGACGATCCCCTGGGGCCGCGACCTCGCCGCGCGCGCCGCGCAGTTCGGCCCGGGGCTGGCGGTGCATGACGGCGCGGGCTCGATCACCTATGCCGAACTGACGGGCCGCGGCGGCCGACTCGCGCACATGCTGCGCGAGCGCGGCGCGGCGCACGGGATGCCGGTCGCGAGCGCGCTGCCGAATGGCATTCCCGCGGTCTGGACTGCGGCGGCGATGCGCGCCGCGGGCGTGGCCGAGGTGGCGCTGAACGCGCACCAGACCGACGCCGAGCGTCAGCATTGCCTCGCGCTGTCGGGCGCGCGTCTCGTGGTGACGGAAGCCGCGCAGGCGGCGGCGTTCCGCGAGGCGGGCTGCGAGGTTCTCACCGTCGAGGACGTGCCGGACGATCCCGCGCCGCTCGACGATCTGCCGCCGGTGCCGGCGGGCGCCTGGGGGCGGATCAGCTTCACCTCGGGCACCACGGGCAAGCCCAAGGCGATCGTCACCACGCATGGCGCGCGCTGGATCGGCAACCTGCTGCAGCGCGCGAGCTTCGCCGCGATGCCCACGACCGAGAGCCGCGTGCTGCTGATGACGCCGTTCGTGCATGGCGCGGGCATCCTGACGATGGCGTTCCACGACCGCGGCGCGGGCGTCGTGCTGCTGAACGGCGTGGATGTGCCCGTCGTGCTGCGCGTGCTGGACGAGGGCGGCGTCGATTTCGTCTTCGCCCCGCCCACCGTGCTGGCGAAGCTCTGCGCGGCGCTGGAAGGCCGCACGCTGCCGGGCCTGAAGACCATCTTCACCGGCACCGCGCCGCTGCTGCCCGCGCTCTATCACCGCGCGCGGGCGATCTTCGGCCCGGTGATCCGCGTCACCTACGGCAAGTCGGAGATCAACAACCCGATCGCCGCGCTTTCGCCGGCGGAAACCGACGCCTGGTACGCCGAGCCCGGCGCGGGCGACGGCGTCTGCGTGGGCTTCCCCGGCACGGGCGTGGAGATCGAGATTCGCGACGAGGACAACCACACGCTGCCCGCGGGCGAAGTCGGCGAGGTGCATCTGCGCGGCCGCCACATGGCCTGCGGCCACATCGACGCCGACGGCTTCCATCCGCTGCCGCCCGACGGGTTCCACGCCACCGGCGACCTCGGCCGCATCGATCCGCGCGGGCGGCTGCATCTGGTGGGGCGGCTTGCCGACGTCATCAAGTCGGGTGGCTACAAGGTGCATCCCGACGAGATCGAGCACGCGCTGGCCCCCACCGCGCCTTTCGTCTCGGTGCTGTCGCTGCCTTCGGAGTACTGGGGTGAGGTGATCATCGCGGTCGCCGAGACCACCGATGCCGGCTGGCCCGAACGGGCGCGCGCGGCGCTCGGCGACCTTGCGCGCCACAAGCATCCGCGCGCCCTGCTGACGATGCCCGATCTTGCCTTGACCGAACTGCCGCGCAACGCGCAGGGCAAGATCATGCGCCGCCTGATCCGCGAGCAGGTGCTGGCGACGCACACGCTGATCGACGGTCCCTACCCCAAGCTGGAGGCGCGCTGAGATGCGGCGGACATACGAAACCATCCTGGCCGAGATGATCGAGCCGCATCTTCTGCTCGTCACGCTCAACCGGCCGGAAGTCGGCAACGCGAAGAACACCCAGATGGGGCTGGATACGCTCGATCTGTGGTCCTCGCTGATCGCCGATCCGGGCGATGTGCGCTGCGTGGTGCTGACCGGCGCGGGCGAGAAGATCTTCTGCGCGGGCGGCGACCTGAAGCAGCGCAAGGGCATGACCCAGGCCGAGTGGCAGCACCAGCACGAGATCTTCGAGCGATCGCGCGACGCGCTGATGGACAGCCCCGTGCCGGTGATCGCGGCGGTGAACGGTCACGCCTACGGCGGCGGCTGCGAGACGGTGCTGGCCTGCGACTTCGCCTACGCGGTGCGTACCGCGCGCTTCGCGCTGCCCGAGGTGACGCTGGGCATCATGCCCGGCGCGGGCGGCACGCAGTTCCTGCCCCGCGCGGTGGGCGAGCGGCGCGCAAAGGAGATCATCCTGTCCGGCAAGCCCTTCACCGCCGAGCAGGCAATGTCGTGGGGCATGGTCAATCACGTCAGCGAGCCGGGCGAATTGATGAACGACGTGCTGGCGGTCGCGCGCACGATCTGCGCCAACGCGCCGCTGTCGATCCGGCAGGCGAAGAAGTCGATCCATCACGGGCTGCAGATGGATATCCGCCGGGCGCTGTGGTTCGAGATCGAGGCCTACAACCGCCTGGTGGACACCGAGGACCGCCGCGAAGGCGTGCTGGCGTTCAACGAGAAGCGCAAGCCAGAGTTCAAGGGGCGGTAATCCATGTCCGACTTCCCGAAATTCGTCCAGCTCAACGAGGAAGGTCCACGTGAGGGCTTCCAGTTCGAGAAGGGGCCGATTCCGACCGCGCGCAAGATCGAGCTGATCGATGCGCTTTCGGAAACCGGGCTGAACCAGATCCAGGTCGTGTCATTCGTCAATCCGAACCGCGTGCCTGGCATGGCGGACGCCGACGAGGTGGTGCGCGGCTTCAAGCGCAAGCCCGGCGTGCGCTACACGGCGCTGTGGCTGAACGACAAGGGGCTGAAGCGCGCCGTCGCGAGCGGGCTCGACATCAAGGGCTCGCTGTCGCTGACGGCGTCGGAGAAGTTCGTGCAGCGCAACCAGCAGCGCAGCATGGCGGACAATCTCGCCGCGCAGCACGAGATGATCCGGCTCTATCAGTCCTACGGCCTGCCGGTGGAGCGCGGCTCGATCATGGCGGCGTTCGGCTGCAATTTCGAAGGCGAGATCCCGCACGAGCGCGTGCTCGGCCTGGTGCAGACGATGTTCGACCTGGCGGCCGAGCACGGGCTCACGCTCAAGACCGTCTCGCTTGCCGACACGATGGCCTGGGCGACGCCGGTTTCGGTGCGGGCGCTGGTCGGCAAGGTGCGGAACCGCTGGCCCGACCTGAAGGTCGCGCTCCATCTGCACGACACGCGCGGCATGGGCATCGCCAACGCCTATGCGGGGCTGGAGATGGGCGTCGATACGTTCGACAGCACCGTGGCCGGCCTGGGCGGCTGCCCATTTGCGGCGCACAAGGGCGCCGCGGGCAATGTCTGCACCGAGGACCTGGCCTTCATGCTGCACGAAATGGGCATCGAGACCGGCATCGACCTGGAGAAGCTGATCGAGGCGGCGCGCCTGGCCGAGGACATCGTGGGCCATCCTCTGCCCGGATCGGTCAAGATGGGCGGCAGCCTGGACGCGCTGCGGCGCAGCCTGCACTGACGGCATCGCGCCGGCGGCAAAACGCCGCGCCGTCTGTCGAAATGCGCCCGCCCCGCGCGTCATCGCCATGGCAGCGGAAATTCCTCCGCCACCGGAGAAGCGAGGACAGCGATGCGATACAGCCTGTTGATCTACGAGCCGGACTCCGACTTCGCGCGGCGCACCGATCCCGAGGCGAAGGCAGCGTATCTGGCCGGGTGGCCGCCCTATCTGCACGCCCTGAAGGATGCCGGCGTGCTGATCGCGAGCGTCGGACTGATGGGCCCGGAAACCGCCACCACGGTCCGGCTGCGCGACGGCAGGCGGCTGGTGCAGGACGGGCCCTTTGCTGAGGCGAAGGAGCAACTGGGCGGGCTGTGCGTGATCGAGGTGCCCGATCTTGATGCCGCGCTCGAATGGGCCGCGCGATGCCCCGCCGCGCCGACCGGCACGGTGGAAGTGCGCCCTGCCCTGCCGCCGGTGCCGTGAGCCGGCAGCACTTCCGGGCTTCGTGATGGACGGGGATGCGCGCCGCACCGTCGAACGTGCGGCGCGCGACTCCCGTGCGCGGTTGCTGGCCTACCTGTCGGCCCGCACCCGCGATCTTCCGGGCGCCGAGGACGCGCTGGCGGACGCGTTCCGCACTGCGCTGGAAACCTGGCCACGCGACGGTATTCCCGCCCGCCCCGAGGCCTGGCTGCTGACGGCCGCGCGCCGCCGGCTGATCGATGGGGCACGACGAGCCCGGGTGCGCGGCGATGCCGCGGCGGCCATGATGGCTTTGAGCGAGGAAGCGTATGAGGTCGCGGACGATGCGCCCGCGTTTCCCGACGACCGGCTGAAGCTGATGTTCGTATGCGCGCATCCCGCGATCGATCCGGCCGCGCGCGCGCCGCTGATGCTGCAGACGGTGCTGGGGCTGGACGCCGCGCGCATCGCCTCCGCCTTTCTTGTGAAGCCGTCCGCCATGGGTCAGCGCCTCGCCCGCGCCAAGGCGAAGATCCGCGACGCCGGCATCGCCTTCGCGATCCCCGGGCCGGCCGACCTGCCGGGGCGCCTCGATGCCGTCTTGGATGCGATCTACGCCGCGTACGGGAGCGGCTGGGACGATATCGCCGGAGCCGATCCGAGACGGCGCGGGCTGGCGGAGGAGGCGCTCGATCTCGGCCGCCTCGCAGCGGGCCTGCTGCCGCACGCGGCGGAAGCGCAGGGCCTGCTCGCGCTCATGCTGTTGTGCGAGGCGCGGCGCCCGGCGCGGCGCGGCCACGGCGGCGCTTATGTCCCGCTCGCCGCGCAGGACACGGCGCTATGGGACAAACGGATGATCGCCGAGGCCGAGTCTGTCCTGGCGCATGCCGAACAGCTTTACGCAGTCGGGCGGTTTCAGCTTGAGGCGGCAATCCAGCTCGTGCACGCGCGCCGCGCCGTAGTGGGCGCCACCGACTGGGAGGCGATCGCGCTGTTGTACGAGGGGCTTCTCCGCATCGCGCCCTCGATCGGCGCTGGGGTCAGCCGGGCCGCAGCGCTGGCGGAGGCAGGCGGAGCCGCGCTTGGCTGGGCGGCGCTGGAGGTGTTGGCGGAGGAGGACGTCGCGGCCTACCAGCCGTATTGGGCGGTCGCGGCCCACCTTCTCGCCCGCCTCGGACGGCGTGCGGAGGCAGCCCGCGCCTATGCACGTGCGATGGGGCTTTGCGAAGACCCCGCGATGCGCGCGTTCCTCGCGGCGGAGGCGGCCCGGTTGTAGCGACCGCGCCGCTCGCGTCAGTCCTCGTGCATCCAGCGTCCGACCAGGCCACCGACCGCGCCGCCCACCAGGGGGGCGAGCCAGAACAGCCAGAGCTGGCCGATATACTCTCCGCCCGCGAACAGCGCGGGGCCGGTGCTGCGGGCCGGGTTCACCGAGGTGTTGGTCACGGGAATGGTGACCAGATGGATCAGCGTCAGCGCCAGCCCGATCGGGATTCCCGCGAATCCCACCGCCGCACCCTTCGACGTGGTGCCGACGATGATGAAGATGAAGAAACCGGTCGCCAGCAACTCTGTCAGCACGCAGGCGCCGAGGCCGTACTTGCCGGGGCTCAGATCGCCGTAGCCATTGGACGCGAAGCCGTTCGGCACCCAGCCCGCCTTGCCGCTAGCGATCGTCCACAGCGCCGCCGCCGCGACGATGGCGCCGATCACCTGCGCGACGATGTAGGGAATCACGTTGCCGGCCGGGCAACGGCCGGCCGTCCACATCCCGACCGTGACCGCCGGATTGAAGTGCCCGCCAGACACATGGCCGACGGCGTAGGCCATCGTGAGCACGGTCAGGCCGAAGGCGAGCGAGACCCCCAGGAAGCCGATGCCGAATTGCGGGAACCCGGCCGCGAGGACAGCCGCCCCGCAGCCGCCGAAGGTCAGCCAGAACGTGCCGAAAAATTCGGCCGCAAGCTTCTTTGTCATGAGCCTTCACCTTCCGGACCGTTTCCGCCCGATTCGTGGCGGGCAAGCGGCGGATACCCTAGAACCGTTGTCATCGCGCCACTACCGCAGCGGCATGACCGTCCGGCGTCGGCATTCAGCGTTGTATTGCGATTCATTCTCACTTGCATCATAGTTGTGCCGAATGTTCGAAGGGAGTCGCGCATGGGCATCGTCATCCCCTTTCCTGCCGCCGCCGTGCGCCCGGCAGGCGCCGGCGCGTCGGCCCCTTGGCCGGGGGCATCTTTGGCGGTTGCGTTGCGATGGTGGGGAGCGGACCGGCGTGCGTCCCGGGGGCACGGCGCGGATCAGGCGCTACGTTCCGTCCTGCTGTCGGCGCATGGCGCCGAGATGCCGCTGGAGCCGATCGAAGGCCTCGGCGGCCTGTTCGCCGCCGCACGCCAACGCTTTGTCCGGACCTGAGCGACGCCGATGCACTGCATCCGATCAATCGGCGTCAACACGCTCGTCGCCCTCATGGCCGCCGATCGCTGCCTTGATGCGCTCACGCGGGAGGCACCGACCGTAGCCGATCATGAAGGCACACGCACGCGGCCATTGACCGCGAGGGACGCTAACGGCCGGCGGCCTTCCAGTATTCGTCGCGGAGGGCCTTCTTGTAGAGCTTCCCCGTCGGCAGACGGGGAAGCTCCTCCATGAAGTCGATGGTGCGCGGAACCATGTAGCGGGCGATCTTCCGGCCGAGGAAGGCGATGAGTTCCTCCGCAAGCGCGGGGGACGGGTCGGCGTCGGGCATCGGCTCGATCACCGCCTTCACCTCCTCGCCCATCTCATCGTTCGGAACGCCGAACACCGCCGCGTCGCGCACCTTCGGATGCAGCACCAGCGCATCCTCGATCTCGCGCGGATAGATGTTCACGCCCCCCGAGATGATCATGAACGCCTTGCGGTCGGTGAGGTACAGATAGCCCTCTGCATCGACGTAGCCGATATCGCCGGTGGTCCACCAATCGCGATGCGCCGGATGCCGCGCGGCATCGGTCTTCTGCGGGTCGTTGTGGTAGGCGAACGGCGTCACGTCGCGTTCGAAGTAGATCAGTCCGGACTCGCCGTGTGGGAGTTCCGCGCCCTCGTCGTCGCAGATGTGCAGGATGCCGAGGATCGCCTTGCCCACCGAGCCCGGATGCGCGAGCCATTCGCGGCTGTCGAGCTGGGTGACGCCGATGCGCTCGGTCGCGCCGTAATATTCGTGGATGATCGGCCCCCACCAGCGGATCATCTCGCGCTTGATCTCGACCGGACATGGCGCGGCGGCGTGGATCGCGACGCGGTGGCTGGAGAGGTCGAACGACTCGCGTTCCTGCTTCGGCAGCTTCAGCATGCGCACGAACATCGTCGGCACCCACTGGCTGTGCGTGACGCGGTATCGGTCGATCAGCCGCAGCGCCTCCAGCGCATCGAAGCGGCGCATCATCACCACGGTGCCGCCGAGCCGCTGCACGATCATGGAGTAGGAGATCGGCGCCGCATGATACAGTGGCGCGGGCGAGAGATAGACGCTGTCCGGGCCAAACCCGTAGCCGCGCTGCACCTCGCTCCAGCGCATGTCCTGGCCCACCGTCAGATCGAGCAGCGCGCGCTTGATGCCCTTGGGCCGACCCGTGGTGCCCGAGCTGTACAGCATCGGCTCGCCGAGCCATTCCTTCCCGAGCGGCGCCGCCGGGTGCGAGGCCACCGCATCCTCGTACGGCTCCCAGCCCGGGATGGTTCCATCCGTCATCATGCGGATCGGGCAATCAGGGATCAGGCCGCCGAGCGTGCCGGCAGCCTCGGCGCGCGCATGCGAGGTCATCAGCACCCGCGCGCCGCAATCATTGACGATGTAGGCGGCTTCCTCGGCGGTCAGGTAGCGGTTGATCGTCGTGTAGAAGAGGCCGGACCGCGCCGCCGCCCAGCATACCTCCAGGAAGCGCGGGTTGTTCTCCATGAACAGCGCGATGTGATCGCCGCGCCGCAGCCCGCGCGCATGGAGGAGTTGCGCGAGCCGGTTGGAACGGTCGTTCAATTCCCGGTAGCTCAGCGCCTCTCCCGTCGCGGCGTCGATGAGCGCGGGATGGTCGGGGCGCTCCCGCGCATGGTCCGCGATGAAGGTCAAGGCGCGGGGCCTGGGCCGCGTGCCAGCAGATCCGTCATGGTTTCCGTCCCTGCGATGCGGCGCTTTCGCACCTTTGCACGGACAGATTTCACCAGACGCGCGGGAGAGGCAAACCCCTGCCGGAGCGCGGGCGGATCAGTAGCCGGGCGCGCGCTTCGCCAACCCATCGAAGGCGTCGAGCAGCCGGCCGCGCCATTCCGCCACAGGGTCGTCGGCCTCCAGAAGCCGGAACGGGCTGATGGCGCGTGCCCATTGCAGCACGCCGAAGGGGATGTAGTCGGCGTAGGCGGGCGCGTCGCCCGCAAGGAAGGGCTGCGCCCGCAGCGTCGCGCGGATCGGCTCGAGGGCCTGCCGCAAAGCCAGCACCTGCGTATCGCGATCCGCCATCACCTCCTCCAGCGGCCGGCCGAACGCCTTCTCGCGGCTCTTGCGGAAGTAGTCCCGGTCCCTCTCGTGCAGGTGTTCGAGGATATCGACGATCACGAGGCGCGCGACGGCGGGCACCATGACGCGGTCGGCCCAGGAATTGACGAAGCGCGTGACCGCCCGCCCGGACGGTCCGCCGAACAGCGACGGACGGTCGGGATAACGATTCTCGAGATATTCCGCGATGGACCACGAATCGTTGACATTCGTGTCGCCGTCCACGAGCACGGGCACCCTGCCCTGCCCGCTGAAGGCGATGACGTCCTTGTCCATGAAGCGCCAGGGCACGGCGCGCACCGGCAGGCCCTTGTGCGCCAGCGCCATCTTGGCGCGCCAGCAATAGGGGCTGAAGCGCCGGTCAGGATCGGCGCCGGCCAGGTCGTACATGACCAGTTCGTTCATCCGCTCCATCGCGCTATGCCTTCGCTTGCGTCGCAGGTTCGGGGATCGGTTCCAGACGGCCTAGAACGAACACGAAGGAGACGATCCCCACCACCAGCACCGCGCCCGCCACGAAGAACGCATCGGTGAACGAGCCGGTGGCGCCGACGATATAGCCTGTGGTGATCGGCGCAACGACGCCCATCATGTTGTTGAAGAAATTCATCACGCCGCCGATGGAAGCCGTGCCGCCGCGGGGCGCGATCAGCGAGGGGATGGACCAGCCGACCGGTGCTGCGGCGGCGAGGCCGCTCAACGCCACCGAGATCCAGACGATCGCCCACACCGGATCTGCGGTCATGGTGGCGCCGAACACCGCCAGCCCCAGCAGCATTCCAATGACCAGCACGGTCTTGCGCACCAGCGTATCGTCGTAGCCGCGCGCGATCAGCCGGTCGATCAGCCAGCCGCCCACCACCAGGTCCGAGATTGTCGCGAACACCCACGGCACAGCCGTGAACCCGGCCGATTTCAGGATGCTCATGTGCATCGCCTGCACGAGGTAGTTCGGCAGCCAGGTCAGGAACAGATAGAACGAGTAGCCGTACGCCGCGAAACCGATGGTCAGCCCCCATACTTTCCGGTTGCGTAGCAAATAGCCGAGCATCGCCACCCCGCCGCTCGGCGAGGGGCCTTCGGGAGTCGCGCCGCTCTGCACGATATAGGCACGCTCCGGCTCGCGCAGGCGCGGATGCCGGCTGGGATCGCGATAGAGCGCGACGAAGGCCACGAAATACAGCAGGCTCAGGCCGCCGGTGATGATGAAGCCCCAGCGCCAGCCGAAATTCACCACCGCCAGCGCCACCAGCGGCACGCCGATCACGTTGGAGAACTTCGCCGCCGCATCGAACAGCGCCGTCGCGGTGGCGCGTTCGCCGCGCGGGAACCAGTAGCCCGTCGCCTTGGAGCTCGCGGGGAAGCCCGGCGCCTCGGCCAGGCCTAGCACCATGCGTGCGGCGAGCACGCCGCCGAAGCCGCCGGCGAATGCCGTGGCGCCGGACGTGACCGCCCACAGGAACGTCGTCACCCTCATGATCGATGTCACGCCGAAGCGATCCAGGATCACGCCGGTCGGGATCTGCAACAGCGCGTAGGTCCAGAAGAAGCCGCTGAACAGCCATCCAAGCTCATCAGCCGTCAGACCGAATTCGTGCTGCAACTGCGGCGCGGCGACGGAAAGATTGATCCGATCGAAATAGTTGATCAGCACGCCGACGCCGAGCAGCGCCCCGATGCCCCAGCGCACGTTGCCCGCGCCCGCTGCGCTCCCGGCCGAAGACGTCGCCATTTGTTGGCTTCCTTTCATGCCTCTCACGGTCCGGCCGTGAATCCGGTACGCGCCGATCCGCAATCAATCGCCCGCCATCCCCCTCATGATACGTCGCCGCGGTTGCAACCGCGATCGTGCGTTCCCATTTCAGTGGTCGGTTCCCGATGATCGGCGCGCGCGTTTCCACACCGTCGGCCGCAAGGCCGGAGGCGATCCGCCGCATGCACGGTGCGATTTCCGCTGGACATGCCGCGTCCCGCCGCCTCGCGCGCACCTGGGACACCGCTCACGCGCCTGCCACACAGCAAGGTCGTACGATGAACAACGAGCCAGGACGTCCCGCCTCCGAAACCCCCGATGCCGACGCGGCCTCCGACGAGGATGCCGACCGCTTCGCGGCGAAGTTGCAGCGCGACGTCCAGTCGTGGGCCGGTCACGACCGGAACGCCGCTGCCGAGCGGCAGGAGGACGCCGCCCAGGAACTGACCGCGCGTCAGGTAAGGGCGTCGATGGACGCCGCGGCGAAGGCCGAAAAGGATGCCGTCAAGGCGCGCGCCAAGGCCAAGGCCGACGCCGCGAAGGTGGAGGCGGCGAAGCCCACAGCGCGCAAGCCAGGGCCGTTCTCGATGTCCTACGACGGCCTGGATGCCGCGAAACCCGGTTCGACCCGTCGCTCCGGCGCGCGCTGACGCAGCCCTCGTGCGGGATGCGCCGTCATCCCGCCGCAACAGTCAGGAGCCCCGATGACGTTTGAAAACCTCGCCACGCGCGTGCCCGCCCTGGGCGGCAAGCGCCAATGTGTCTCTTGCGCGGCGCGCTTCTACGACATGACCAAGGCGCCGCCGGTGTGCCCGAAATGCGGCGCGGTGCAGCCGCCCGAGGCGCCGCGCCCCCGCGCAGCGGCCCGCGCTCCCGTGCGCGTGTTCAAGACGCGCGCGCCGGCCCGCGCCGAGGTCGAGGAAGACGCCGCCCCCGCGGAGGAAACTGAAGCCGAGGACGAGGCCGAGGATGCCGATGCCGATGCCGATGAGGTGATCGAGGAGGTCGAGGACGACACCGAGACTATCCCTGGCCTTTCGGGCGGTCTCGCGCACGACGCCTGAACCAGCGCGCCGGCCCGCGTTTGCGTCGCGGCCCCGCCTTGCGGCATCTTGCCTGCGTGGGGCCGCGGGAGAATAAGGTGTGAATCGGATCGATCTTGCAGGGCAGATCGCGGTCGTCGCGGGCGGCGCCGGCGGGATCGGGCTGGAGACGGCGCGGCGGCTTGCCGCCTCGGGGGCGCGCGTCGCGATCTGGGACCTGAACGAAGCCGCGCTGGGCGCTGCCGCGAACGCCTTGCCCGAGGCGCGCACCACCTGCGTCGACATGATGGACGAAACAGCCGTTTCCGCGGCGATGGAGGCGGTGCAGGCGGAACACGGCCGTCTGGATATCCTCGTCAGCTGCACGGGGCAGGAAGCGCGCCGCTGCGCCGTCGTCGATTGGGACGTGGCGGCGTGGCGGCGGTCGCTGGAGATCAACCTCACGACCACCTTCATCGCCAGCAAGTTCGCAGTGCGCGAGATGATGAAGCGGGACTACGGGCGGATCGTCACGATGTCGTCCACCTCGGGCAAGGACGGCAACCCGTTCGACTCGCCCTATGCCACGGCCAAGGCCGGCATCATGGGGTTGACCAAGAGCCTCGGGAAGGAGCTCGCGACGACCGGAATCCGGGTGAACTGCGTCTGCCCCGCCGCGATCGACAGTCCGCTGTTCGCACGGCTGCCACCCGAGCAGAAGCAGTTCTCCATCGGCAAGATCCCGCTCGGACGGCTGGGCAAGATGGACGAGGTGGCCGCGCTGATCGCGTGGCTGTGCAGCGAGGAATGCTCGTTCTCCACCGGCGCGGTGTTCGACATCTCGGGCGGGCGTTCCACCTACTGAGCGTCAGCGGCCCGGCGGCATCTGCCGTGCCGCGGCGTGCAGCAAGTACGCGCGCACGAAGGGCGGCAGATGCTCGGCGAGCATCTCCGCAGGCTGCATGAACCACGCGCGCACGACCTCGCGGTTGTCGATGCGCAGCGCAGGCGGGTCGGTCAGGTGCAGTTCGAAGATCCGCACGTGGTCCTGCCGGAATTCCCACTCCATCGTGGTTTCGAAGGCGAGCGGCAGATCGGCGGCGGGCACATCGAGGCCGACTTCCTCGCGCAATTCCCGCCGGGCAGCCTCCAGCGCCGGTTCTCCGGCGCGGATCGTGCCGCCGGGCAAGGTGATGCCGCGCTTGTAGGACTGGCGCACGCCAAGGATCAGGCCGTCGAGCCACACGGCGACAAGCGCGCCGTGCTGATCCGGGCGGCGAAGGCGCCACCATTGGCGCGCCGCCGCATAGGCGCAGCAATAGGCGATGCGCCACGCCCGGTCGGTTAACTCTGCCATCCACGCGGCTTGCGCGGCACCGAGCCGTGCGTCAATCGAAAGCCGCCCCGCCGCGGCTTCTAGCCGCGCCTGCCGAGGTCGCGGCGGCCGATGATCGCGGCGCGCAGGCGCTGCGAGACGAGGTCGATGGCGGCGACCGTGACCAGCACCATCAGGATCAGGAAAGACGCCTGCTGCCATTCCAGCACGCGGATCTGCTCGTACAGGTGCAGCCCGATGCCGCCCGCGCCGACTATGCCGATGATGGTGGCCGAGCGCGTGTTGGACTCGAAGAAATAGAGGATCTGACTGGCGTAGACCGGCAGGATCTGCGGCACGATGCCGAAGCGGATGGTCAGCAGCTTGCCGCCGCCGCTGGCCTGCACCGCCTCGACCGGCTTGCGGTCCGCGGTTTCGATCGCCTCCGACATCAGCTTGGCCAGCGCACCGAAATCCGACGAGGCGATGGCGAGCGCGCCAGCGAACGGCCCAAGCCCCACGACGTTGATCCAGATCAACGCCCAGATGAGCGTATCGACGGTGCGCACCGTATCCAGCCCGCGGCGCGTGATGACGTGCAGCACGCGGTTCGCCACGACGTTGCGCGCGGCGAGGAAGCCGAAAGGCAGCGACAGGATCGCCGCGAGCAGCGTGCCGATCAGCGCGATCGACAGCGTCTGGCCGAGTGCCGCGACATACAGCGCGAGGTGCCCGCCCGGCGAGGGCGGGATCATCAGCGCGACGATGGTGCCGAGCTGCCCGAGGCCGCTCCACAGACGCGCGGGCGCGACGCCGAGATCGTAGAGGCCGAAGACATAGACCGCGAGGGACACGGCGATCAGCGCCACCGTCACGCCCCGTCCGCCCGTGCGGCCGTCGAGCACCTGGGCGTGGCGCTCCGCCACTGCATCGCGCCGTGCGAGGAACTGCGCGCGCAGCCCCCTGCTCATCGGCGCATCGTCACCGGCCGGTCTCCATCGCCAGCAGGCGGTGGCGCAGGCGCTCGGAGCCGGCGTCGAGCAGCATCACGCAAACCAGCAGCATCAGCAGGATGGCGCTGACATCGGAGTAGTAGAATTTGCGGATCGCGACGATCAGCTCCTGCCCGATGCCGCCGGCGCCGACGATGCCGATCACGGCCGCGCCGCGCACGTTGATCTCGAAGCGCAGCAGCGTGTAGCTCGCGATGTTGGACAACACCTGCGGCATCACGCCGAAGCGGACCTGCGCAAGCCAGCTTCCGCCGGTGCCGGCGACGCCTTCCACCGGCTTCATGTCGATATTCTCGATCACTTCGCCGAACAGCTTGCCGAGCGTGCCCGTGGTGTGCAGGGCGATGGCCAGGACGCCCGGCAGCGCACCGATGCCGAAGGCGACGACGAAGATCAGGGCGAAGACGATGTCCGGGACGGTGCGGCAGAATTCGAGCACGCGCAGCACGAGGAAGCGAAGGGCCGCCGAGCGCACCAGGTTACGGCTGGTCAGCACGCCGCCGATCACGCCGAGCGTGGCGCCCGTCGCGGTGCCGACATAGGCGATCAGAACCGTCTGCAACAGTTGCAGGCTCCAGCGGCGCAGGCCCCAGAACCAATAGACCGGATCGGTCCACACCCGCGCGCCGGTATCGAGCTGCAGAAGACGGTCGAAATAGCTCGTGAAGTTTCCGAGCTTCGTCCAGAAGGTGGCAAGGTCGATTTCAGCGCCGATCCAGGACAGCGCGACCGCCGCCAGTAGCAGCACCGCGCCGAACGCGATCGTGCGCCGACGCGCGGCGACCGACTGCGCGTAGGCGCGCAGCAGAGGGTCGATCTGATGGTCGGGCGGAACCGCGAGGGTCTGGGTCATGCGGAACAGGTCATGCCGGCGCCACCGGGCCGCGCGATGGGGCGCGGCCCGGACCGGCGGTAATCAGCCGTTCGCCTTGCGCAGATGATCGACGAACTGGATCAGCTTGATCGTGTCGTTGTAGGCGGTGTTGTCGATCGGCTGCCAGGGCCGGTTCTTGCCGTCCGACAAACGATCGAACGCGGCCTTGTCGTTCTTCGCGGCATCGAGATACGCGGTCCTGATCGCGGACTTCAGATCTTCCGGCAGGCTGTCGAGATAGGCGGTCGGCGAGTTGATGATCAAGTCCGACTTCAGGATGATGCGGAAATCATCGACCTTCGCGGGCTTGCCATCGGCGGTCTTGATCATGCCCTTGTCCAGCATCCGGGTCAGGTTGCTGTCATCGGCGGCGTTCCACCAGTTCGCGCAGGTATCGACCGTGCCCTGCCACAGCGCGAGCACTGCGTTTTCGTGGCTGCCGGTCACCAACACCTTGTTGAAATACTGCTCCGCGTTGATGTTGTGCTTGTTCAACGTGTAGAGCGGCATGTTGTAGCCGGAGGTGGAGTTCGGATCGACGAGGCCGAGATTCTTGCCCTTCAGGTCCTCGATCGTCTTGTACGGGCTGTCCTTCTTCACATAGAAGACCGAGTAGTAGCCTTTCGATCCATCGCTGTTCACGTCGATCACGAAAGCCGTGGTCTTCACGCCGGTCAGCAGCGCGCGGCTGAACGATGCCGGGCCGTAGTAGCCGATATGGATGTTGCCGGCGCGCTGGCCTTCGATCACCGCGGCATAATCGTTGGCGACTCGCAGCGTCACTTTGGTGCCGAGCTGCCTCGTCAGATACTCGGTGAACGGCGTGTAGCGGTCGGTCACGCCGGAAGCGTTCTCGGCCGGTACCACGGCATAGACCAGTTCGGGATAGGCGGACTTCCAACTCTGCGCAGCGGCTGGCTTCACGGCAGAGGCGGCGGCGCCGGCCGCGAGGCCGGCGAGCAGGGTGCGACGTTCGATCATGGTGGCTCCTTGGAGTCGGGGGGTAGTCGTCCGGTCAGGCGACGGCCGGCAGCGCGGCGGCTGCGGGCACGGGCGCGTGACCCGCGTCCATCACCTCGCCCGCCTCAAGCCCGTAGAGTTCGCGCGCCACCTCGTCGGTCAGCGCTTCGGGCGCGCCGTCGAACACAAGGCGCCCGGCGGCCATGCCGACCAGCCGGTCGCAATAGGTGCGGGCGAGATCGAGCGAATGCAGGTTGCACAGCACCGTCAGGCCGAAGGAGCGGTTGATCCGCAGCAGCGCGTCCATGACAATCTTGGAATTGCGCGGATCAAGCGAGGCGACGGGTTCGTCGGCCAGCACGATCTCGGGTTCCTGCACCAGCGCCCGGCAGATCGCGACGCGTTGCTGCTGGCCGCCCGACAGCTGATCCGCGCGCTGGGTGGCAAGCTGCGCGATGTCCATCTGATCGAGGGCCGCAAGCGCGATCGCGCGGTCCTCCCGGCTCCACATCTTCGCGGCCGAGCGCCAGAGCGGCGTGTGCGTCAGCCGGCCCATCAGCACGTTGTCCAGCACGTCCAGCCGGCCGATCAGGTTGAACTGCTGAAAGATCATCGCGCAGCGGCGGCGCCAGTCGCGCAGCTTGACGCCGCTGAGCGCGGTGACGTCCACCCCGTCCCACACGATCCGGCCGGCCGATGGCTCGGCGAGGCGGTTGAGCATCCGGAGGAATGTCGATTTGCCCGCGCCGGAGCGGCCGATGACACCGACGAACTGGCCGCGCGGAATGGAGACGGTAAGGCCCGCCACCGCGGCGGATTTCCCGAACGTCTTCGTCAGGCTCTCGACAGCCAGCACCCGCTCACCCCGTTTCTTGTCCCGGCCGCGATGTAACGGCGGCGCGAGACGGGCGGGATGAAGCTTTGATGAAGCCGCCTGGCCGCTCGCGGCGTTTTGCCGAGACGGCGATGGTTCCGGCACGGGCGCGTCCCCACTTGTGTCGTGGCGCCGGGGATCGCGGGCAGCCCCGCGCGGGAACCGAGGGGGATCGCATGGACGACGAAGACCGCCAGGAGCGAATTCGTCAGCGGGCCTATCAGCTTTGGCTGTCCGACGGATGCCCGGAAGGGCGGGAATTGCAGCATTGGCTGGCCGCCGAGCGGACCGAGGCCGAGGCCGAGGATCAGGCGGCGGACGAGGCATCGAAGGAGAGTTTCCCGGCCAGCGATCCGCCTGCGCGGACGGCGGTCGCGGGCACCGCATAGCGTCGTCGCAGCCGTCCTGACGGAACGGCATCGCGCGGAAACGGCGTTGCAACTATTGGTTGAAAAGCCGGGCTGTCCGCTGAGATCGTTCTCGTGGGTTCACCGTCCCAAAGGCAGCGCCTTTTGCGCGTTGTTCACGAATCCGTATCCCGACTAGGATTTCAGGCGGGATAACAAAGACGACAGGGGCGCGCATGGCCAGTGCCCGATCCGGGGTGGCGTCAGGCAGGCCCGGTCTGTTTGCGCTGATTTTAACGATTCGGGACCTCCTCCGCTCCCGCTCATCCAGGCGGGAAGCGGCGATCGCTGCCGTGCGGGGACTGTGCCGCCGGGGCGGGTGCAGCTGGCCGAGCTGTGGCGGGTTCGAGTGCGAGGCCGAGGTGGAGCGGGTGCGCGAACAGCGCCCGGGCCTGCGGGATGCGATCGACCGCGAGGAAGCGCAGCGCGGCAACTGGGTCTGGTAGCGCAGCTCAGAAAGCGGTTGAAGTTCCGGTGAGTGAGACCGGAAAACGGACGAGGTCTGTCTCATTCTTCAACCTGAGGTTCCAAAACTAGCCGATTCTGATTGTTGCGATCCGGTTTGTATCCTATTGTGACGGCACTCTCGGGGGTGCTCATGTCGCAAAAGTATCTGGGCCTTGAGGCGGCACGCGGCGTTGCTGCTTCGATGGTTGCGGTAGTCCACGCGATCTACATCACCGGCGAGCCGAGGCATTACGGCGTCTTACCTTTCGGAAACTTCGGCATAAATCTCGCCGCAGGCGTCGATTTTTTCTTCGTGCTCTCAGGCTTCATCATTGCGTCGACCCACTTGGCCGACACGGCCCACCCCGAACGGCTCGGCTTCTACATCAAGCGCCGCTTCCTACGAATCTACCCGGTCTACTGGGCCGTGCTGATACCATTGGTTGCAATCTATTCGGCGGTACCCTCGTTCGGGCATGCCGCCCAGCACGACCTTGGCGCCTTGCTGCCGTCTTTCACGCTGCTGCCGGTCGGCAATGCCATGATCCTGGGCGTGGCCTGGACCCTGCAATTCGAGATCCTGTTCTACTTCATGTTCGGGCTGACGATCTGGCGCCGCGCAGGGTGGGCGGCGCTCAGCGTCTGGTTCCTCGCCACGGCACTCGCCCTGCCCTTCTGGTCGGGCTGGGCGTATCCCTGGTCGTTCTTCCTGAACCCACGGATCCTCGAATTCGGCGCGGGGGTAGCCGCGGCGCTGTATGTCGCCCGCGCGCAGGTGCCCGCTCCCGGCCTGCTGCTGGCGGCGGGGATCGGCGGGTTCTTGCTGTCGCTGGCGACGGATCACGGCGCCGCGGCCACGGCCGCGCTGCCGTACACCTACACATTCGGCATTTCGGCGCTGCTCATCCTTCTCGCACTGGTTGAATTGGAGCGCCGGGGACGGGTTCCCCAGTGGCGAATCTTCGGCCTGATCGGAGCGGCGTCGTATGCGATCTACCTGGTCCACACGGTCGCCGAATCAGCGGCGGAGCGGCCCTTCATGCTGCTGCGCGCCTCCCTGCCGCCGGCAGCTTCCGCGCTGTGCCTCGCGCTGGTGGGGATCGCGGCGGGCCTAGTCTTTCACCTGATCGTCGAGCGCCCGGTCAACGGTTGG